>JBAURN010000401.1:0-10183 GCA_049581225.1 Solirubrobacteraceae bacterium | reverse complement strand
CGACGCCGCGACGCAAGAACTGCGAGCGGGTGAAGTCGTTGCAAGAGCAGCTTCTGGCCACGATCAACTCTCTTTCATCGGCGCTGCTTGCACGGACATTCAGCTCACCTGCATGTCGGGGGAGGTGGCGATCAACATGCGCAGCGCGTTCTGGCGCATCGCTCGATACGGACTGTTCTCCCACTTGGCAAGCGGTTCTTTCAAGCAGGAGGAGGCGAAGGCGGCGATGCACTGCTCGGATTCCTGGGAGAGCGGCGGGTTCGCCCAATAGGCGAGCGCATTTGACAGCGCTTGCGCCGGGGTCTCGGTGGCGCTGTATTGCGGCTCGCCTTCCGGCGCCCATGGGTTTGGGTAGGTCTCCGAGGTCACATAGGTGGCCATTTCCCAACGCGCTTTTGCGGTCGAGGTGTCCAGCCAGCGCGTGAAGTCCCAGCCGGACACGTTCGGCGGATAGAACAACTGCTGGCCCGCGCTGGCCGAAAGCCAAGTCCACGAAATCGTGTCGATCGGACGGCCGATCGAACGCAACAGCCCCGCGTTGTAGACGACAGGCGGCGTCAGCAGCTCCGGCCCTTCGTAGAAGTCGGGGTGCTGCAATATCGCCTCGACCACCGCCCGGATGCTGTAGTTCGAACCCACGTACAGGCCTTGGAGGGAGGCGAGCGTGGCTTCGTCGGGCGGGCTCGGAATGAAGTAGCCCCACAGCTTCGTCACGAAGAATGAGGCGTGCAGTGGATGTTCGACACACAGGCGCACGGCGTCTTCCCAATCCCAATTGCCCGTCTTGCCGAACACCGTCTTTTCGTGTTTGTCGTGGCGGGCCGTGTCGAATTCGAATTCGTGCAGACCTTCCTGCGAGGACCATTCCGCGGTCCATCCCGTCAATACGCGGGCCATTTCGCGCACGTCGTCCTCGGTGTAGGCGCCGCGATCGGCGCCCAATGAGAACAGCTCCATCATCTCGCGTGCGTAGTTCTCGTTCGGTTCGCTCTTCTCGTTGTAGATCCCGTCGAGAAACACGAGCATCGCCGGGTTGGAAGTGACGGCCGCAAACAGGTCGTGAAAGCTGCCGAGCGCCATCGCGCGAAACAGTTCGTTCTGTTCGAGCATCATCTGCTGGCTGCCCACCTTTTCGTTGGAGTTGGCAAACCAGTCGTGCCAGATGAAAGTCATCCGCTCGATCAACTGCTGGTCTGAGCGCACCATGCGATCCAGCCACCAGCAGTGGTCCTGACCCCACGCGTTGTCCGGGTCCAGGGGATTGCCTTCGTCGTCGACCGGTTCAGGGCCGTTCAGCGTCGCCGCGCCCGAGGGGCGGGTGAGGCCGAAGACGACGTCCTGCAGCGGTTGGCCGGCCAGCGCCTCGGGCTGGCCCGGAGTTGGCCCAAAGCCGGCGCGCCACAGCAGCCGCTGGGTTTGCGCCAGGGTGATCGCCGGCGAGCCGATCGACGGGGACGGGGCGGGGGAGGGCGCCGGCGGAGCGGCTGGAGCGACCGGCAACGCCACCCCGGCGGTTCCGTGCAGTGTCGTGCGATGCACCGGCTTGCGGTGCTTGCGATTCTTCTTGTGCTTGTGCTTGCGCCCGTGGTGCTTTGCGTGCTTGGCCGCGTGCTTCTTGCGCTCCTTGGCCCGCTTGCGAAGCTCTTCGCGACCGGCCTTCGAGCCGGCAGCCTGTCCTGCCCGTTTCTTGGTCTTGAAGATCGTCGTCATCGAGCCGCCGGCGCCCCGCGGATCGGGCTTTGGCGTGCTTCGACCGTGCGGGCTCGATGCCGTTGCGTTCGGGTGGGTGATCGACGGATGTCCTAGGCGGGTCGTCCTTCAGTCACAGGTGATTGATCGTCGTGGTCGACCGATTCGAGGAAAGGCTCTCCGAATAGCTGCGGATGGCGCCATCGTGCCGATCGAGCGCCAACAAGCCTGCCGCACCCGCCTCGGTCAGCGCGCGATGGATAACGCGCGACCCGGGGATCACCGCAAGGTCATGTCCTCGTCTTCTGCAAGCGGCGCCGCAGAATGCGATTGCCGTGGCCCCGGTTGGATCGATCGCGTCGAGGTGACGAAGGTCGAGCGTGAGGTTCGTAACGCCTTCCTGGCATAGGCACTCGATCTCCTCCTCGAGCTCAGAAGCCGAACGAAAGTCCAACTTGCCTGTCAAGATCAGCTTATGCCTCCAGACGGGCGGCCTCACGAGTGTCAGGTGCGGCCGGGAACGCGCAGCCACTGACAGATTGGTCTCGCCGTCACCGGCGCCGGCTCGATTCGAGGTTGCCTGCGCCTCGTCGCTCCGATCATGCGCATGCTGGCTTGCCGTTGACAACGTCAAATGATGCGTCATATCAATACAGCTCCTTTCAACAGAACTTCGCTCTGGTAGTCAATTGGCCTGGATCGAGGCGATCCAGGACCGAGGTGGAGAGACCGGAAGGAGCTAGTCCGGTCGCTCTGGGATCAGAACGAAGAACGACGTGCGCCATGAGGGCTGCGCAAGACGCAAACGGCCCATCGCACGCGGGGCCGCTTGGCGGAGAAGATCCACGAGTGTGGAGGATGCCGAGGAGGCGGAGCCTGAGCCGCCCCCGGCAGCCGATCCGCCCCCTCCTCCGCCAGACCCAGGTCCGGGCGCCGAGGGACGATTCTCAGCCGTTGAGCCACCGCCCAAGCTGCCGGCAGGCGCCCCCGCCGTGATCGCCGTCGACGAGGCGCTGTTGGTGGCGAAGAGAACGTCCGATACCGACGAAGCGACCGATATGTCCAGCCAACCACCGGCGTAGCCCGCTGTGATCGATGCCGTGGCACAGGTCATCTGTCCAGTCCTCTGTGCCGAGATCGTTTGCCGCCCCAAAGCGGAAGCCGCCTGTTCCTGCGCGCGCGACATCGGGATTTTAGGGCCGACGGTGGGGACAACAGAGGTCGTCAACGCAAAGGAGGGTTCCGGCGCAGCTTCATCTGTTGCTTCTTTGTGAGCCGGTCCCGAAGCGCCGGTGGGCGCCTGCGAGCCTTCCGCGGACCCTTGGGTGGCTTCGGAGCTCGCTTCTTCGGTCACCCCACCGGAGGTCTGTTCGACGGTTCTTTTTTCGACCGCACGCGGTGTTTCTTCGATCACGGGCGGCGCTTGTTCGACCGTGGGAGGGGCGTCTTCGACCGCTGGTGGCGCTTGCTCGACCACAGGAGGCGCTTCTTCGGTCACGGACGATGTCTGTTCGGCGGAGGACGGGGCTTCGTCGGCCGCAGGTGGCGCTTGTTCGGCTGTGGGTGGCGCTTCTTCGGTCACGGACGATGTCTGTTCGTCGGCTGGTGGCGCCTGTTCGGTCGTGGGTGGGGCTTCTGGCGTCGTGGGTGGGGCCTGTTCGGTCGTGGGAGGTGTTTCTTGCGTCGTGGGAGCTTGTTCGCTCGCGGGAGGGGCGTCTTCGACCGTGGGCGGCGCTTGTTCGACCACGGACGGAACTTCTTCGGGGGCGCCGCTTGTGGTTGCCGCTTCGCCTATCGGCGTTTCCGCGGCGCCTTCGGGCGCGTTCGCCTCTTGCGCTTGGGCGCCCGCTGCGAAGAGCAGCGCCGCGAATAGGAGCAAGACAACCAGCCAAAGCGCAAAGCGACCTTTGGAGAGAACCCGCGTTGAAGGACTCTTGACCAGTTTGATCATGTTCGCTTCCATAACGATAACGAGCTTTTGGCTCCAGATCGTCATTCCGGCGCTAAGCTTGTAAGAGAGATGGCATCGCACCGGGAAGTTGAGTGCCCAGAGCCTGACCGATGCGTTGGCCTTAAACTTGAAATGCGACCGAGCCGGATCCGGTCGGGGAATTGAGGCTCATGCTCGTTCTGACGCGCAAGGACAAAGAGAGCATCATGATCGGCGACGACATCGAGGTCACGGTTCTGTCGAGCGACGGCGCAAAAGTTCGCCTCGGCATCCAGGCGCCCTCGAACGTTTCTGTGCATCGAACAGAGGTTTATCTTGAGATCCAGGCGCACGGTCGTGATCGCGCCGGCTCCGAGCGGCGCGATCTACCGCGAGCGAGCTGAAGATACCGTAGAGAAGGCCTTGCAGGCCCTTGCGGGCGAAAGCCACGCCGAACCTGGACTTCGGGGTGGGGTCCAAGAGCAGTGAGCAACGATACGCTGGGCTGAATGACAAGCCCTCCCGTTGGCCTCTGTGCGATTCGCGCTACGATCGTCGGTGACGTCCAGGGTGTGGGCTTCCGCGATTCTGTGCGGTCCATGGCGGGCCAACTGGGCGTGATGGGTTGGGTGCGCAACACCGAGGACGGCGCTCTGATTGTCCACGCCGAGGGTCCATCTGAGGGGATAGAGGCGCTCCTCGCCTTCCTGTACGAGGGACCGCCGCTCGCCGCGGTTCAACGCGTCGAGGCAGAGCAGGTCAAGGTCGAGGGTCACGAGCAGTTCGCGATCCGCGGTGTGAGCGCGGGCGTGTTCGTCGTCCAAGAGCACCAGGCAACCGCCCACCACTTCGACCTGCGTCTGGAGGTCGATGGCGCGATGCGCTCCTGGGCGGTCCCCAAGGGTCCTTCACTCGACCCTTCGGTCAAGCGCCTTGCGGTTCAGGTTGGGGACCACAGCCTTGCCTACAATTCGTTCGAGGGTCCAACCGACGGCGGTGCCGTGATCGTCTGGGATCGCGGCCACTACGAGCAGGGTGGCCGCGTCGCGTGGCCAGAGGCGCTCGAACGCGGCCACGCAGTGTTCGTCCTGCACGGGGAGAAGCTCCGCGGCGGCTTTGCCCTGCAGCGCACACGTCCTGGGCCAAAGGCGCAATGGCTGTTGATCAAGCGGCGCGACGAGTTCGCGCGCGCCGGCTCGGATATCGCTGCCGAGCGGCCAGCCTCGGCAGTCAGCGGCCGGACCTTGACGGAGATCCTGGGCGAGCGATGACCGTCGGACGAGCCCTCAGCGGTCGATCGTGGACATGTTGGCGTAGCGCTCGCCGGCGGTGACGCCCACGGGGGCCGCCTCGTCGATTCGAGCGAGGTCCTCCGCCGAGAGGTCGATCTCGGCCGCCGCGACGTTCTCTTCGAGATAGGGACGACGCTTGGTGCCGGGAATCGGCACGACGTCCTCGCCACGGCTGAGCACCCAGGCGAGGGCCAGTTGACCGGCTGTCACATCCTTCTCTGCCGCGATCTGCTCGATGCGCTCGACCAACTCCAGGTTCTTCTGGAAGTTCTCCCCCTGAAAGCGGGGGTGGTGGCGGCGGAAGTCGTCCTCGGGCAGGTCCTCCGGTTTCTTGTACTTGCCCGAGAGGAAGCCGCGTCCGAGCGGCGAGTAGGCGACGAAGCCGATTTCAAGCTCACGCACCGTCGGCAGGATCTGATCCTCGGGGTCGCGCGTCCACAAGGAATACTCGGTTTGCAGCGCGGAGATCGGGTGTACCGTGTGCGCGCGGCGGATCGTCTGCGGGGAGGCCTCGGACAGCCCGAGGTAGCGCACCTTGCCCTCGGCCACCAGTTCGGCCATCGCGCCGACCGTGTCCTCGATCGGGACGGTCTTGTCGACGCGGTGCTGGTAGTAAAGGTCGATGTGCGCGACACCCAAGCGCTTCAGGGAGGCTTCGCAAGCTGAGCGCACATACTCGGGCTTGCCGTTGATGCCAACCCAACTGCCGTCCTCCTGGCGCTCGTTGCCGAACTTGGTGGCCAAGACGACCTGCTCGCGCCGGTCGGAGATCGCGCGGGCGACAAGCTTCTCGTTGGTGAACGGCCCGTACATGTCCGCCGTGTCCAGGAAGTTCACGCCAAGCTCCAAGGCGCGGTGAATCGTGGCGATCGCCTCCTGCTCGTCGGAGCGGCCGTAAAACTCGGACATGCCCATGCAGCCGAGTCCCTCCTCCGACACCTGCAGTCCTTGACTTCCGAGCGAGCGTATCTTCATCTCCTGGTCCTTTTGTTCGTTGAGCTAAGTAGCGAGCACTCGAAATGAACACCGTAGCCGCAATTTCCGCTTCTCCCCGCTCCGCGAATCGACGTCTCGGGGTGACGTTTGGCGGCTTGATGCTCGTGATGCTCTTGGCGGCGCTCGATTCGACGATCGTCGCGACGGCTCTGCCGACGATCGTGGGGGATCTGGGCGGGCTGGAGCGTTTGTCTTGGGTTACTAGCGCCTACCTGCTGGCCCAGACCGCAGTCACGCCGTTGTATGGCAAGCTCGGCGATCAGCTGGGACGCAAGCGTGTCCTGCAGAGCGCCGTGGTGCTGTTTTTGGTGGGCTCGGCACTGTGTGGACTAGCTCAATCGATGACCGAGCTAATCGCCTTCCGGGCGGTGCAGGGGCTCGGCGCAGGCGGCTTGATCGTGCTTGTGCAGGCGACGGTCGGGGACATCGTGTCCCCGCGCGAGCGCGGGCGCTACCAGGGTCTGTTTGGCGCCGTGTTCGGGTTGGCAAGCGTCGCCGGCCCTTTGCTCGGAGGGGTGATCGTCGAGCACCTCTCCTGGCGCTGGATCTTTTATGTCAACCTGCCGATCGGCCTGCTGGCACTGGGCGTGATCGCCGCCACCCTGCCGGCGACAAGCGTGCGCAGCCGGCCCGCGATCGACTATCTCGGCGCCGGCGTGCTCGCGGCGGCGCTCAGCGCGATCGTGTTGGTCGCCAGCCTCGGCGGCACGACCTGGGCGTGGGGCTCGGGCGAGACGATCCTGGTGGCGATCGCCGGGGTGGCTTTGATCGGCGTGTTCTTGGCGGTCGAGCGCCGAGCGCGCGAGCCGGTCTTGCCGATCGCGATCCTGCGCGACGAGGTGTTCCGCATCGCCGGCCTGCTCTCCTTGATCGTCGGCTTCGCGCTGTTTGGGTCGGTCACGTTCCTGCCCTTGTTCTTTCAGACCGTGTTCCATTCGAGTCCCACGGGTGCCGGCCTGCGCCTTATCCCGCTGATGGGCGGCTTGGTTCTCACCTCGGTCGTCTCAGGCAGAGTCATATCCCGCACCGGCCACTACCGGGCGTTCCCGATCGCGGGCACGGCGACGATGACGGTCGGGCTGTTGCTGCTCTCGCGCCTGGATGTCAGTACCAGCTCGATCGCGGCCGACGCCTACCTGCTCGTATTGGGATTGGGCCTGGGAATGGTCATGCAGGTGCTCGTCCTGGCGGTGCAAAACGCGGTCGACTATTCGGTTCTCGGCGCCGCCACCTCCGGCGTGACGCTGGCGCGCGGCATCGGCGGCTCGATCGGCGCGGCGGTGTTCGGGACGATCTTCTCCAGTCGCCTGCGCAGCGAGTTGCACGACGTCTTGAGCGGCGCCCTCGGAGCCCAGGTCTCCGGTGGCGCCCGTCTCACTGGCGCCCAGGTGGCGAGCCTGCCGGCTGCCGCGAGGCTTGCTTATGAGAACGCCTACGTGCACGCTTTGCGCCCCGTGTTCTTGGTGGCCGCCGGAGTGGGCGCGGTCGGTTTCGTCTTGGCCCTGCGTCTGCGCGAGCGGCCACTGCGCGCGACTGCCTCCACGAGTCAAGGACTCGACGACGCGCTTGCCGCGCCCAAGAGTCCCAACTCGCTGGCCGAGCTGGACCGCGCGCTCGGCGTGCTGGTGAGCCGCGAGGACCGGCGCGCCTTCAACGAGCGGGTGGGCGCGCGGGCAGCCGTGGACCTTTCCTCAGGGGCCGTCTGGGCGCTCGCTCGCTTCGACAGCTATGGCATCGACGGCACGCGCGAAATGGCCCAGGAGCAGGCGGTCGAGGACGAGCGGGTGGCTGCCGTCGAAGTGGAGTTGCGCGATCGAGGTTTGGTGGAGGACAGCGACGGTGAGACGCGGCTGACGCCGGCGGGTCGCGCAATGGCCGATCAGCTGCTGAGCGCTCGCCGCGAGGAGCTGCACGCGATGCTGGCCGACCACACCGCCCAGCGAGTGCCCGAGGTCCAGCAGTTGCTGGAGCAGCTGTGCGTGGAGCTTTCCGGTCAGCGACCGTGAGTCGCGAGGTAGGCGCCGAAGCTCACGGCTCCCGTCCCAGCCGCGACCGCGAGCGGCAGGCCGAGACTGTGCTTCTCCAATAGGGCTCCCACGAATGCTCCAAGCAGCATCGCCGCCACCGCGGACAGCCGTCGCGCCGAGGAGCCCACCTTCGCCAGGCCGCCCGCCGCCGTGTCGGCGGCGATGCCCGTGAGGGTGAGCGTGAGGACCGTGGTCGTCAGGTCGCGCACCGCCAGCTTGCGCACGATCGCGTTGCGCATGCCCATCGCCAAGGCGACGAGCGCGATGATCGCGTAGGCGCCGGCCGAGTAGATCTTCACGTGGGCAACCCAGGCGACCATCGCCGCGAGCGCCAACAGCGCGATCTCGCTGCCGACGCCAAGCAGGAAGACTCGCTCGTGCCTGTGCGCTATGCCGAGGCCGAGGCGTCCGCCGATGCCGGCTCCGAGCAGGAACGCGCCAAGTGAGACGAGCGGCGCGATGACAGGCAGGCCGCCGGCGTTTGCCAGACCGAAGCCAAGCAGCACGACGTTGCCCGTCATGTTTGCCGTGAAGACGTGCCCAAGGCCGAGATAGCTTGCCGCGTCGATCAGGCCCGTGGTGAGGGTGAGCGCCAGCAGGACCGGTGGGAGACGGCGATCGTCCTTCGGTGTGAGCTTTCCGCGTGGCGCGTCGTGGCCGTCCATTCAGCTGATTTCGACGCTGGTGGCGAGAAACCCTCGACCGGCCACGATTGGGCAGGCGAACCTGGCCATGATTGGCGGCAGAGGGGCGGACTCCATCTAGGCTTACCGGCGGATGAAGCTCGAGGATGCGATCAAGACTAGACGCACACACAAGGCCTTTGCGCCCGAGCCGGTCGAACCTGAATTGCTGGCACAGCTGTTCGAGCTTGCGCGCTGGGCGCCCAACCATCATTTGACCAACCCCTGGCGCTTTCGCGTGCTTGGGCCCAGCACGCTCGCGCGCCTGAAGCGGATCGCTGAGGAGGTCAATCCCGGCTCTGGCGGCAAGCTCGATCGTGCGCCCACCCTGGTTGTGGCCTCGGTCGCGCGGCAGGGCGACGCCATAGCGCAACAGGAGGATCTTCTGGCGGGTGCTGTCGCCGCCTACCTCGTGCTGCTGGGGGCCCACGGGATGGGGCTCGCCGGTTATTGGCGTACGTTGCCGTTGCTCGACTTGCCGGTCGCTCGTGAGGCGCTGGAGCTCGATCCGGCCGAGCTTCCGATCGGGCTGCTGCACCTCGGTCGCCCTCGCCAAGTGCAGCGTGTGCCCGAGCGAGCGCCGGTCTCGAGCTTCGTGCATCATCTGCCTTGAGACGTGGGCGTCGAGGGACCGCGGCTCACACGTCCTCGAAGCGGTGCGATTCGCCCCTCATCTCACGGCGCAGGCGCTGCACCCGGCGCAGCTCGCGCACGTCATCGTCCAGGACGGACGCGGACGTCGGCTGCTCGCCGCCGAGCAGTTCCGGCTCCAAACGATGACGCACCAGCTCGCCTGCGATCGCATCCACGCGCTGGGCACCGGCTCCGGGGCGTGAGCTGACCACGCGCTCCAGAGCGCCCGTGCGAAAGAGCAAGCCGACGCCGTCGTCGGCGGCCCAGCCGCCGGGCAGCTCGCCCGAGCGCAGGTTCGAAAGCCAGACGGGCAAGCGCTCGGGCTCGCCGTCGGCGTGCACAGTCAACGAACCTTCCAACAGGCCGAGTCCAGCCATCGGCTCGGGGGCTCCGCTGGAGCAGGTGACGCCGCCTTCAAACCAGCACATCGCTCCAGCGCTGATCCCGGCCAAGACGGTGCCTCGTCGCCCGGCCTCGATCAGGATCTCGTCGAGGCGGTGGGCGCGCCAGATCGCGAGCAGGTTGCGCATCGAGCCGCCGCCCACGTACACGATGTCCTGCTCCAGCACGATCTCCTCCAGGGGACGCTCCAGGTCGCCGAGGCGAAATAGGGACACGTAGCGCGGCACGCACGAGCGTCCACCAAAGCGGGCGTAGAAAGCGTTGATCTGAGTGGTTGTGTCGCCCGAGGCGGTCGGCAAGAAGAGGATTCGAGGCTCCTTGGCGCGAGCGAGCGTGAGCACGTAGTCGTCGAGCAGGGGGTTGGCGGGCTCCATCGTGAAGCCGCCTCCTCCCATCGCGAAGATCAGGCTTTGCTCCTGCTCTGTGGGGCTCACGCCAGCGCCACTGTCCTGGCCGCGGTTCGTCCCGGCTGCGTGGAGGCACCCTTTGCGCGGCCGCCACGCTTGGGCGGGTCGCCGCGCTCGCCTAGGT
>JBAURN010000400.1:0-6981 GCA_049581225.1 Solirubrobacteraceae bacterium | reverse complement strand
TCGCCATCCTGTTGCTGGGCCAAGGGCTCCTCTACAGCGTTCACAACGACCTCGTGCTCGCGCGCTCGGACACCCGCAACCTGACGCGAGCCTGGATGGTCGCCCACATTCCGCCAGGTTCGCGCATCGTGCTTGAGCCGGTCGTACTCGACTCATGGCTGCAGGAAAGCGGCGTCAAGCGCTGGCGCAAGTACGTGTCTTTGCAATCTGTGATCGCGCCCGACGGGACGCTCTCGGCGCAGACTGCCCATCCCGTCGCCTTGGAGAACTACGAGACAACGCTTGCACCGTCACTGATCGGCTGGTACGAGCGCCAGGGGTACTGTTGGGTGATTACCGGCTCGACCGAGTCGGGTCGCGCCCTCGCCGACCCCGCGGCGGCCCCTTTGGCGGTCGCCTACTACCGCGCGCTCGAAGCTCAGGCGCAACGCGTCTATCGAGTCTCGCCCTACTCCGCGGGGAGCAAACCCCCCGGATTCAACTTCGACTGGAGCTTTGACTACTACCCGCTCTCCTTTCGGCGGCCGGGTCCGCAAATGACCGTCTATCGGCTCCGGGGTGGACGCTGCGCAAGCGGGGTATGAGGCCCGAGGGCCTATCCTGATCCGCACATGGCGATCACGACCGACACCGACCGGGCACACCTGCGCCGCGCCATCGAGCTGGCCGAGCAGGGCGCGCACGACGTCAAGCCGAACCCCGTCGTGGGGGCCGTCGTGGCACGCGAGGAGGAGGTGCTTGGCGAGGGACGCCACGAGCGCTTCGGTGGCCCACACGCCGAGGTCAACGCGATCGCTGCGTGCGGCGCGGCCGACCTGACAGGCGCCACCTTGTACATCTCGCTGGAGCCGTGCTGCCACGAAGGCAAGACCCCGCCCTGCACCGACGCGATCATGCAGGCGGGCATTGGGCGGGTGGTCGTGGCCTCCGACGATCCCACCGAGAAGGCCTCGGGGCGGGGCCTTGGCATCCTGCGCGACGAGGGCGTCGAAGTCGTCGTCGCCGACGGCGAGCTCGCGGCGCGGGCGCGTCTGCTCAACCAAGCTTTCCGCAAGCACGCGCGCGTGGCGCGGCCCTGGGTGCTGTTCAAGTCGGCGATGACCTTGGATGGCAAGGTCGCCACCAGAGCCGGCGACTCCCAGTGGATCAGCGGCGAGGAAAGCCGCCTGCTGGCCCACACCTGGCGCGCTTCGGTCGACGCGGTAGTGGTGGGCATCGGGACCGCCCTGGCCGACGATCCTCAGTTGACGGCCCGACCGGACGGGATCCTCGCCGAGCTGCCGCGCCAGCCTCGCCGTGTCGTCTTTGACTCACTCGCACGCCTGCCGATCGCCTCGCAACTGGTCAGCGCGGTGGACCGGATCCCTCTGACCGTCGTGGTCTCGCGAGCCGCCGCACGAGCCGACACAGACGCCCTGGAGGCCGCCGGCGTCCAAGTGCTTGTCGCCACAGGCGAAAACGAGCCCGCGCGCGTGCGCTCCGCCTTGGAGCAGCTCGGCGGCCGGGGTATCGCCTCGGTGCTCTTGGAGGGAGGGCCCCATCTTGCCGGTGCATTTCTGGATGCGGGTGAGATCGACGAGATCCGCTTGTTCCTCGCCCCGATCCTGCTCGGCGGGCGCAGCGCGCGCGACCCCTTGGAGGGCGAGGGCGTGGAGCGCATTTCTGAGGCCCTGCGCGCGCTTACGCTCGACTGCTCGCGGGTTGGCGAGGACCTCCTGATATCGGCGCGCCTGCGTGAGTGGTGAGGAGGCGCGCGTGTTCACCGGCTTGATCGCCGATCTCGGCAGCGTGCGCGACGTCGAGCTGGGCTCTGACGGGGCGACGCTTCAGATCTCAACGCGCCTCGCACACGAGCTGGGGGAGGGCGACTCGGTGGCCGTCAACGGCGTTTGCCTGACCGCGACCTCGGTCGGGGCGGAGAGCTTCACGGCACAGGCGATGAGCGAGACCTTGCGGCGATCCTCCCTGGAGCTGTTGCGGGTCGGCTCGCCGGTGAACCTGGAGCTGGCGTTGCGCGCCGACGGACGTCTTGGTGGGCACATCGTGCAAGGACACGTCGATGGCACGGGGACGATCGGGGGTGTCCGCGAGGAGGGCTTCGCGCGAGTGTTGGACATCGAGCTGGACGCCGGTCCCGGAGAGGGCTTGGCGCGCTACCTGGTGGAGAAGGGATCGGTCGCGGTGGACGGGGTGAGTCTGACGGTAAGCGAGATCCGCGAGGACGGCTTCTCGGTGTCGCTGATCCCCGAGACGCTCTCCCGCACGAGTCTTGGAGGGGCGCGGGTCGGGGATCGGGTCAACATCGAGGTGGACATTCTCGCCAAGCACGTAGCTCGACTCTTGAAAGCGGAGGCACCGGTATGAGCCAGTCCGAGGCTGTAAACACGACTCAAACGACAGCTTCGCGCGCGCGTGAGGGCAGTCCGTTCGCGACCGTGGAGGAAGCGATCGAGGAGATCAGGCAGGGCAAGATGGTCGTCGTCTGCGACGACGAGGATCGCGAGAACGAGGGCGATCTCACGATGGCGGCCCAGTTCGCCACTCCGGAGGCGATCAACTTCATGGCCAAGGAGGGACGTGGCCTGATCTGCTTGTCGCTGACCTCAGAGCGCTGCGACGAGCTCGGGCTCGATCTGATGGCCGCCAAGAACGAGTCCTCCTTCGAAACGCCTTTCACCGTGTCGGTGGAGGCACGCGAGGGCGTTACCACCGGTATCTCCGCTCACGATCGCGCGCACACGATCCAGGTCGCGATCGACCCCGAGAGCGCTCCCCGGGACTTGGTCCAACCGGGCCACGTGTTTCCGCTCAAGAGTCGTGCCGGCGGTGTCCTGGAGCGCGCCGGGCAGACAGAGGCCGCGGTGGACCTTGCGCGCTTGGCGGGCCTGAACCCGGCTGGGGTGATCTGCGAGGTGATGAACGACGACGGCACGATGGCGCGCGTCCCGGACCTGGTCGCTTACTGCGCCCGCCACGAGCTGAAGATGATCACCGTCGCCGAGCTGATCGCCTATCGCAGGCGCCACGACAAGCTCGTCGAGCGCGTCGTCTCCACGCGTTTGCCGACGGCGTTCGGCGACTTCGAGGCGGTTGGCTATCGCTCGCTGGTGGACGACAAGCACCACGTGGCGCTGGTCAAGGGCGATGTGGCCGGGCACGACGATGTGCTCGTGCGGGTTCACTCGGAGTGCCTTACGGGCGACGTGTTCCACTCGCTGCGCTGCGATTGCGGCGAGCAGCTCGCCTCCGCGCTGGCGATGATCGAGCGCGAGGGGGAGGGGGTCCTGCTCTACCTCTCCCAAGAGGGCCGGGGCATCGGTCTGCTCAACAAGCTCAAGGCCTATCGCCTGCAAGAGGAGGGTCTTGACACCGTCGAAGCCAACGAGCGGCTTGGCCTGCCCGCCGACCTGCGCGACTATGGCATCGGTGCGCAGATCCTCGTCGACCTGGGTCTGTCCTCGATCCGGATCCTCACCAACAATCCCAAGAAGATCAAGGGTCTGGAGGGCTATGGCCTGTCGGTCAGCGCTCAGATTCCGATCGAGCACGCCCCCAACGAGCACAACGAGGCGTATCTGAGAACGAAGGCTCAGCGCATGGGCCACACTTTGCACCACCAAGGACTCAACCTGGACGAGGAGCTGTTGCGCTCCGAGCGTGAGTCCGATCGCGAGCGCGACCAATGAGATACGCGATCGCGATCGGGCGCTTCTACGAGGAGCTGGCCGAGCGACTGGAAACGGGTGCGCGTGGCGCGTTCGTGCGAGCCGGCTGCCAGGTAGACGTATTCGACGTGCCCGGCGCCTTCGAGTTGCCCCTGGCCGCGCGCTACGCCGCCGATACGGGCCGCTTTCAGGGGGTAGCTTGCCTTGGAGCGGTGATCAGAGGCGAGACCGACCACTACGACTTCGTGTGCGCCGAGGCGGCCCGCGGCATCCAACAGGTGTCGCTCACTACAGGCGTTCCGTGTGCCTTCGGGGTGTTGACCTGCGAGACGATGGAGCAGGCGCTTGCGCGCTCCGGCGGAGACAAGCGCGACCAGGGCGCCCACGCGGCCGAAGCGGTGATCCGGATGGCGGCGCTGCGCAGAGAACTGCAGAGCGGCTAGACTGGCGGGCTTCATGGCCAAGGTATGTCATAGCTGCGGGAAGGGTCCCGCGTTCGGCAACAGCCGCAGTCACTCGATGGTCGCCACCAAGCGCCGTTTCGATCCCAACCTGCAGAAGGTCAAGATCCTCGTCGGCAAGGCGCCACGTCGCGTGTATGTCTGCACTCGTTGCCTGAAGGCCGGCAAGGTCACGAAGGCCCTCTGAACAGCTCCCTGGACCGTCCCCAGCGAGGGATAGTCTGTGTCGGCGAGGAGTGGCTTTGTGAGCGATACGAACCTGATCCGGTTCAGAGCGGCGGTAGCCGGCGCTCTGGCGCACCTTGAGTCCCGCCGTAAGGAGGTCAACGACCTGAACGTGTTCCCGGTTGCTGACGGGGACACGGGCGACAACATGGTGCTGACGCTCAGGGCCGTGCTCGAGGAGCTGGATCGCTTGCAGGCCGGCAACTCGGCCAAGACGATCGATGAGATCGGCCGCGAGGAGATCGTGCAGTCGGTCGCCCGCGCCGCCTTGCTGGGTGCGAGGGGCAACTCGGGTGTGATCCTCTCACAGCTGATCAGGGGGGCGGCCGAGGAGCTTGTGAGCCGCCCCGGGCAGCTGATCGACGCCACGCTGATCGGTGCGGCGCTGGCCAATGCGGCCGACAAGGCGTACGCATCGGTGCGTGAACCGGCCGAGGGCACGATCTTGACCGTCGCTCGCGAGATGGCCCATGGGATCATGGCCGACGTGGCCCATAGCGAGGACGCGGGGCGACTCGGCCCGGGCACCGAGCCGCGCGAGCAGGATCTGGCGATCGCAAAGACTTTGGAGCGCGCGGTGGAGGCCGGCACCGACTCGGTCAAGCGGGGGCCCGACATGCTCGCGGCTCTGCGCGAGGCCGGCGTGGTGGACGCCGGGGGACACGCCCTAACCGTAATTTTCGCGGGCGTTGTGGCGGCCTTGCGCGACGAAGCGCCACCCGAGCTGGAGCACTATGCGCCGGCCAAGATCACCCACCCCGAGCACAGCTCGAGCACCTACCGCTACTGCACCAACTTCGCGGTCACCGGCAGCGAGCTGGAGGCCTCGCGCTTCAGCGTCCAGCTGGAGCGGCTCGGCGACTCGGTGCTGGTCGTGGGCGACCCGAGCACGCTCAAGGTGCACCTGCACACCGACGAGCCCGAGCGCGCCGCCGCCCTGTTCGAGGGTGTCGGAGAGGTGTCGCATCTCGACGTGGCCGACATGCGCATCCAGGTGACAGAGCGCGAACAGCGCCTTACCCAGAACGGGCTCCCGCAGAACGGGCTCCCGCAGAACGGGCTCATCCAGAACGGGCTAACCCAGAACGGGCTAACCCAGAATGGGCTCACCCAGAATGGGCCCACGCGAGATGGGCTCCGGCAGAATGGGCTCTCGCAAAACGGGGCGACACGCGTGAGCTCGCCCGCGCGCGCGACACACCCCACGGTTGACACACCCACACAGCCGCCCCGCGAGGGTGCCTCCGGACAGGTGCGCCAAAAGCAAGCCGAGCGTGTCCGTTGCGGGGCTTTGGCGGTGGTGAGCGGAGCCGGGCTCACGCAGATGTATCGCGAACTCGGAGTCCACACGATCGACGGCGGGCCGACCTTGAATCCCTCCACCTACGAACTTCTGGCGGGTATACACGAGGTCCCGGCCGAGGAGGTTGTGGTGCTGCCGGGGAGCGCCAACGTGGTGATGGCCGCCGAGCGCGCCGCCGATCTCTCTGACAAGCAGGTGGTGGTCGTGCCGGCTACAACCCAGCAGACGGGCTTGGCGGTCGCGGTCGCGCTGGAGAGCGATCGCGACGTGCGTGACAATGCACGGGCCATGAACGAAGCGCTCGCGGCGCTGCGCACCGGAGCGGTCGCTCAGGCGGCGCGGGCGGATGCTCAGGGACGCTTCGGCGAGGGAGACGCTGTGGGCTTCGTCGAAGAGCGGGTCGTGGCTTGGGGCGAGCCGCGCGAGACATTGGCGGCGGTGCTCGCCGAGCTGGCCTCGAGCGCGGAGCTGGTGAGCGTGCTCGCGGGCGCCGAGGCCCCATTGGAGCTGTCTGAGCTTGAGGGCATCATGGACGGCAATGTCGAGCTCGAGCTTCGCAATGGTGGCCAGCCCGCCTACTGGTGGCTGCTCGCCGCCGAGTAAAGAGGGCGACTGGTCTCCGGTCGGCTTCGCCGTCGCGGATCCCTTGACCCAGGCCCAGATGTTGAACGCCCCCGTGCGCTGGCCTCGCCCATCGCGCTTGGCCACTCCGCTTGCGCACAAGGCCCCCAAGACGATGGATGGGTTGGCCGCGCTGGGACTTGACACGGTTGGGGACCTGCTCGAGCACATGCCCAGGGATCGTCGTGAGGCACGCACGGTCGCCGAGCTGCGGAGTGGTGAGCAGGCGACGGTGCTCGTTCAGGTCCGCTCGATCGCCGGCCGCCAGGTGCGCCGACGGGGGATGCGTGGGCTGGTGGAGGCCATCGTGTTCGACCAGACGGGCTCGATGCGAGTTACGTTCTTCAACCAGCCTTGGCTGGTCGGGCGCTACCCGCCGGGCACCCAGCTCGTGCTGCACGGCAAGGCCGAGAAGGGTGGACGGTTCAAGGTCTCCCATCACGCGCTCGGGTCGGGCGAGGGCAGTCCCGCCGACGGAGACGGTGGTGGGACTCGCAGTGACGCCGGCCTTGGTGCACCGACAGCCGCGGGCACGGTGCGGAGCGGGTCGGTAGCCCACTACCCGGCCACCGAGGGCGTCAGCTCCACACAGATCTTGGCGCTCGTGCAAGAGCATGGCGGCGCTTTGGGCGAGGTGGTGGAGCCGCTCGCGGCCGAGCTGCGCGTGGCCGAAGGGCTACCCGGACGCGCGAGCGCGCTCGCGGCG
>JBAURN010000399.1:0-4795 GCA_049581225.1 Solirubrobacteraceae bacterium | reverse complement strand
GCGAAAGCTCGACGCCGCCACCGGTGGAACACAGCGACGCCCAGCCCCCCTCGGCGGGCACCCCGAGCGGCGGCGACATTTCAGGCGGCACCGTAGCGCCCTAGCCGAACGAGAAGCTCTTCAGGGGCACTTCGAGCACGCCCGAGCTGGCCACCGGCTCAGACACCGTCACCGGTTCGTCGGTCAGCATCTCGACCACCACTCCTTCGCGCGCACCCACCCGTTCCGGCAACAACATCACGTCGCGCCCATGCATCGGGCGGCCCCCAATCGTGGCGCTGTAGAGCACCTCGTAGCCGCCCAAGGTGGAGCTGATGCGAGTCTTGCCCTCACCTTCGAAGCGAAAGCCATCGAAGCGACGGGCCAGCGTGTGGCGCACATACGCGGCAGCGGCCACCGGCAACTCCCCGCTCACGTTGCCCGTGTAGGTGCCCACCCGAAAAGGAGCCACCGCATACGAGTCCCGCAAGCGACCGTCCGCATCGCGTGCCACCTTGACGTAGCCGCCGGGGTCCGGAGCGGTCCGGTAAAGCCCTTTGTACTTGAAGCTGAAGGGCACCGGCGCCCCGTGTGAATAGGAAGCGTCGAGCAGGTTCAGGGCCACGTAGCCAACCAGCGCCACGACCGCCAGCCCAGCCACGACCACGCCCGCTCGCCAAACCGGCCGTGCGGCGTGCCAGCGCGGGGCGAGCATCGTCCCCAAGGTCGGCCCGTACCGCGGCTTGAGCGGCACCGACGCCATCAGTGCTCGCCCATCCGGCCGCCGGCCCCGGCCGCGCACATGGGTCCGCTGTGTGCCCAAACATCCACGCCCCGCCTCCCCTACTCCCCGATCGAGAACAACGACTCCAGGTCATGCCTGGAGAACGCCGCGAAGGCCACCATCGTCTGTGTGCGCCCAACTCCGGCCAGCCGGCCGATCCCATCGGTGACGACGTCGGCCAGCTGCTCGTGGTCGGGAACCCGCACGATCGCTATGAAGTCCCACTGGCCCGTCACCGAATAAGCCTCGGCCACACCGTCCACATCGGCCAGCTCCGCGCCGAGCGTGGACAGGGCGTCGCGCTCGGCCTCGATCAAGACCACGGCATGGGTCATGGTCATGGCGAGAGCGACTCGCCCGGCGCCAGCACGACCACCTCGGAGACGCCCTGCGCCTCGACCTCGGCCTTGAAGGCCTGCGCGTCGGTCTCGATCGGAGGGAAGGTGTCGTAGTGGCAGGGAATCACCTGCTTGGCGCCGATCAAGCGAGCCGCCTCGACCGCATCGTGGCGATCCATCGTGTAATGCCCCCCGATGCACATCAAGGCCACGTCGATCTTGCCCGCCTGCTTGGCGATCAGGCCCAGGTCGGAAAACAGCGCCGTATCCCCGAGGTGATAGATCGTCTTGCCGCCGATCTCCACGATCAGGCCGGCGGGCGTGTTGACGGCGCCCTTCGGGGTCGTGGAGGTGTGCCACGCCGGCACCAGCTTGGCCGAGCCCCAATCCAGGGAAACCGTGCCGCCGATGTTGGGGTCGTGCACGTTCTCCAAACCCTCTTCGCTCAGCTCGTTGGCGATCTCCACGATCGCCACCACATGCGCGCCGCTGCTCTTGGCGATGGCCACCGTGTCCCCGATGTGATCGGCGTGCCCGTGGGTCAACAGAATCGCGTCCGGCTTCAAGTCCTCCGGGGAAACGGCCGCCTTGGGGTTGCCGGTCAGGAAGGGGTCGATCAACACCGACGTATCGCCGTCGGTCAGCTCGAACGCGGCGTGGCCGAGAAAGCGAATCTCCATGTTCAAGGCTCCTCTGTCGGAATTGTTCGGGGCGCTCCCATCATAGGCAGCTCAAACCGACCTCGCGCGACTCAACCCGAGGCCGAACAGCAGGCCGAGCAGCCCACCCACGACGCCCGCCAGCCAGCTCACCTCGGGGCGTGCATAGGGCATCGCCAGCAACACCACCGCAATCGCCCCGGTCCCGAGCAGGTCGCCCTCGTAGTACTCGCCCGCGCGCGCCGCCATCATGCTTGGAGCGGCCCACGCGGCCAGCAGAGCGAGGGCCCCGGCGTTGGCGCCGGTAACAATCGGAAACGCGTAGACCGCCTCCGCGGCCAGGCCACCCGCGACTCCGGCCCCGAAGAACAGTGCCAGGACCACCAAAGGCCCGTGACGGCGCTCCATCAGGCCCCCGAACAAGGCAACGGCGAGCAGCGTCGAGAACATGAACAGACCGGCCGAGAAGCCCCGCCCGTACAAAAACTGGGTGCTCAGCAAGCGCCACCAATCCCCTTTCAGGGGTCCAGCGAGGATCAGCTTGTCAATTTTGAGATAGCTGCCCTGCGTAGCGATCCACACACCACACGAGGCCACCACCAAGGCGATCGTCACATAGGGCGGCGTGTCGGAGCGAAGTCCCGCGATCTCACCGCTGCGCAAGCGGCCCAAAGACCTGCGCCGCAACAGCCCGGTACGCGGCTTGCCCAGTCGCTCACGCGGCAGCTTGGGGGCACGCCGGCGCAACCTGTGGCCGCAGTAAGGGCACTCCGTTATGTAGGGGCTGACCTCGGAGCCACACTTCTTGCAGACCACGAACAGATCGGCGCTTGAGGTCATCGGTCTATTCTAAGGGCCTATCTTCGTCGGCCCGCAGGGCCGACCCAGGCACCGACGCCAAAGGAAACCGATCGATGCAACTCGGCTACGAGAAGAAGCTCTACATCCTGGCCTTCGACCACAGAGGCTCCTTCCAAAAGAAGTTCTTCGGGATCGAGGGCGAGCCCGACCCCGAACAGACCGCCATGATCGCCGACGCCAAGCACCTCATCTTCGAGGGCATGCAGCGCGCGGTCGCCGAAGGAGCGGACGCGTCCGTGACCGGCGTGCTCGTCGACGAGCAGTTCGGCGGCACCGTTCCCGAGGAAGCCAAGGCTCAGGGACTCAAGCTCGCGATGCCCGCGGAGCGCTCGGGCCAGAACATGTTCGACTTCCAGTACGGAGACGACTTCGGCGAGCACATCGAGAGCTTCGACCCCGACTTCACGAAGGTCCTGGTGCGCTACAACCCCGACGGCGACGCCGCCGAAAACAAGGAGCAGCTGGGCAAGCTGAAGCGCCTCTCAGACTGGCTTCACTCCAAGCAGCGCAAGTTCCTGTTCGAGCTCCTTGTGCCCGCCGAGACCGCCCAGCTGCAGCAGGTCGATGGCAGCACCGAGCGCTACGACGCGGAGCTGCGCCCCGACTTGATGAAGCGCACGATCGCCGAGATCCAGGACGCCGGCATCGAGGTGGACATCTGGAAGATCGAGGGCGTCGACGAGCGCGCCGACTGCGAGATGCTTGCCGCCCAGGCCCGCACCGGCGGCCGCGACGGCGTGGTCTGCGTGGTGCTGGGCCGTGGCGCCGACGACGCCAAGGTCGACCACTGGCTCCAGCAGGCCGCGCCGGTGGACGGCTTCGTCGGCTTCGCGATCGGGCGCTCGATCTGGTGGAACCCCCTCAAGGAATACGTAGACGGCAAGATCGAACGCTCCGTCGGAGCCCAGCAGATCGCCGCCAACTATCTCCGTTTCGTCGACGTCTACAAGCGCGCCGAGGGCAAGGCGCCGGTAGCGTGAGGAGGGTGCAAACTCCCGCACGCAGACACCTCAGGGCGTCGTATCGCCGTTCCTGGCATATGACTGATAGCCCGCCCACCCCGCGTGGCGTGCTCTGCACGCGAGCGACTGAGGACGCAGCCAGGGGCGGCGAGACGGCGTCATGAGGATGCGGCAGAGCATCAATGAGATCGAGCAGGCCTTCGCCCGCGAGATCTCGATGGAGCGCCGGCGGCGCGCCTCCCTAAGGCGCACCGCCGAGCAGCGCGCGATCAAGCGCGACATGGACAAGCGTCACAAACGCGGCTCCGTCCGCTTTGTCTTGCTGGTGCTCACCCTTATCCTGACCGCCGTGGTCGTGACGGTCGTGATGTTCCGAACGCTCTACCTGCTGCTCGGCTGAAGGCCTTCGGTCGGCGCCACACGGGCGGGCCGAGCCGGCGCGAGCGCAGGTCGGCGCCCAATCGAGGCTAGCCGTCGCCGAGCTTGCCCAGGGCGTCGTCGACGTCGGCGCGGACCGCATCGCTCGTGCTGTCGGTCGCCTGAACCTGGTCGCGCTGGATCTCCACGTAAATCTCAGTGCGAAAGACCGGGACATCGTGCGGGGCGTGGATGCCGATGCGGACCTTCTCCCCCACCACCGACAGGACCGACACCTCCACGTCATCGCCGATCATGATGCTCTGGTTGGGCTTGCGCGTCAGAACCAGCATCGCTGTGCACCCTTCTCGTTGGCCATGGACTTTTGGCGGAGTCGCCCCCGGCCCCGCCATAGAGCAGCATAGTGTTCTCCCCCACCGAACGTGCGTCCGCTCCCAAATGCTCGACTGGCCCCATCGTAGATTTGCGCAATCGGCAGCGCTCGACCGATCTGGGGTGGTTCGACGCGGGCCGATCGATCATGCGCTAGTCTCCCGGGCCGTTATGGGGTCCATTCATGGCTCGTAGATCACTGCGCCCGCACCTGAACCAGATCCGAAGCTGGGTTCGCCAGGGTCGTACCGACGCGTGGGTCGCCCACCAGCTCGAGGTCACCGTGCAGGAGATCGAGCAATTCAAGCGTCAAAATGACCTCTCCGGGGAGGAGAGCCCCAGTGAGGGCGCCACCGCGGCCGCGGCCTACCCCGACGAGATCGATCTGCGCGCCGAGGACGACGAGCTGATCGCCGCCGAACTGGAGGCCGCGATGGAGGCCGACCGCGCCAAGGCCGAGGC
>JBAURN010000398.1:0-4196 GCA_049581225.1 Solirubrobacteraceae bacterium | reverse complement strand
GTGCAGCCCCAGTCCGACGGCACCGGGGGCGCCGTGCGCGCGGCCGCCGAGCAGATCGACCCCGATGCGCCTGTCGTGATTCTCAGCGGCGACGTTCCTCTCGTCGGCGCTGAGGCGATTGGCGAATTGGTGGAAGCGCACGTGGGCAGGGGGGCCGCGGTCACGATGGCCACCGCCGTGCTCGACGATCCGAGCGGCTACGGACGCGTCGTGCGCGACTCTGAGGGGTCGGTGGCGCGCGTCGTGGAGACCAAGAAGCCGGGCGACGCCACCGACGAGGAGCTGCTGATCAGCGAGGTCAACTCCGGCATCTACGTGTTCAGCGGCTCGTCCTTGCTCAGCGTCCTGCCCCGGCTCACAGCCGATAACGCCCAGGGCGAGTACTACCTGCCACAGGCTTTGGATCTGCTGCGCGGCGACGGCGCCAAGGTCGCCGCGCACGTGGTCGAGGACGAGGGCCTGATGCTTGGCGTCAACGACCGCGTGGGACTCGCGCGCGTACGCGCGCTCGCGCAGAGCGCGATCGCCGAGCGGCACATGCGGGCCGGCGTGACGATCGTCGACCCCGCCTCCGTCCAGATCGACGTGGATGTCGAGATCGGCGGCGACACCACGATCGAGCCGTTCACCACGATCCGCGGCGCCACGCGCATCGGCGGGGAGTGCGTCGTGCGCTGCTCCTACCTCGTGGACTGCGTCTTGGAGGACGGTGTCAGCGTAGGACCGTTCGCCTACCTGCGGCCGGGCACCGTCCTGCGCACGGGCGCCAAGGCCGGCACCTTCGTGGAGATCAAGAACTCCGATGTGGGGGCGGGCACCAAGATTCCCCACCTCTCCTACATCGGCGACGCCGACATCGGTGAGCGCTCCAACCTCGGCGCCGGCACGATCACGGCCAACTATGACGGCCGCGCCAAGCACCGCACGACAATCGGCAGCGGGGTGCGCGGGGCAGTCGACACCTCTTTCGTGGCGCCCGTGACCGTAGGCGACGGCGCCTACACGGCCGCCGGCTCGGTGATAACCGAAGATGTCCCCGCGGACGCCCTGGCCGTGGCGCGCGCGCGCCAGCGCAACGTCGAGGGTTACGCCCAGCGGCGCGAAGGCGACTCGTGACGCGCGGAGCTCTACACTCCCGGGGTACATGAGCGTGATCGACACGCGCACGGAGTCCTCGCCGGCCACGAGCCTGCCGATTGATTACAACAAGCGGCTGATGCTCTTCTCTGGGCGTGCCAACCCTCAGCTGGCGGTCGATATCGCCGACAAGCTGAGCGTGGACATCGGCCCGGTCAAGTTGAACACGTTCTCAAACGGCGAGGTCTATTGCCGCTATGAGGAGTCGATCAGGGGCGCCGACGTGTTCATCGTGCAGTCCACCTGCGGCAACCCCGCCACCGGGGTCACGGCCAACGACTCGCTGATGGAGCTGCTGTTCATGATCGACGCCGCCGTCGGCGCCTCCGCGCACCGCGTGATCGCCGTCACGCCCTGGTTCGGGTACTCCCGCCAAGACAAGAAGTCGGCCCCCCGCGAGCCGATCTCCGCGCGTCTGGTGGCCCGCATGATCGAGGCGGCAGGCGCGGACCGGGTGCTCACGATGGACCTCCACGCCGGTCAGATCCAGGGCTTCTTCCAGAAGCCGGTCGACCACATGACCGCGCTGTTCATGCTCACCCAGTACTTCGGCGACCTGGGCCTCTCCGACCTCGTGGTGGTCGCCCCCGACGCCGGTCGCGTCAAGCTCAACAAGAAGTTCGCCTCCATCATCGGGGCCGAGCTGGCGATCCTGGACAAGGAGCGCCCGGCCCAGCAGGTCGCGGAGATCGGCTACGTGATCGGTGACGTCAAGGGCAAGACGGCCGTCATCGTCGATGACATGATCGACACGGCCGGCACGCTAAAGGCGGCCGCGCGTACGGTCCTCGAAGCCGGTGCCAGGTGCGTGTACGCGGCCGCCACACACGCGGTCTTCTCGGGCGCCGCCTACGAGAACCTGACTGAGGCGGGCTTCAAGGAGATCGTCGTCACCGACACGATCCCGGCCCGGCCGGCCGGGGTGGGTGGGATGCCGAATATTCGCGTGCTCCCGTGTGCGGAGCTGCTCACCGACTCGATCCGCCGCATCTTCACCGACGACTCCGTCAGCGAAGTGTTCGGCGGCGAGAACCAGTTGTTTTGAGCCGCGAGCAAGCGGCGCCCGACGCTTCCGCGACGACGGGGACGCCGGCTCGGGCCGGCGAGCTGGGGGCGGCGCGGCCTGTGCGGCCAGTTCGCGCTTGGCTGGCCTCCCTGCGTCCGATCCATTGGGCTTTGATCGCCCTCGTCCTGATCCTGTTCCTCGCGATCAGCGGTCTCTTGGCACGCTTCTTCGCCACCGAAAACGTCGAACGGGACGACATCCTCGCCGTGTTGCGCGCGGAGACGGTTGGCAACGAGCGGGGGATGCTCGCCCAGCTGTCTGGCTGCGCCGGCGCTCCCAAGTGTGTGGCCGTGGTCAAGGCCGACGCGGCGTATCTGCACCGCGGCGGCTCGGTCAAGATCCTCGACCTGACCTCTGAAAGCAACCACTCGCTTGGCAACTCCACGGGCCCCACGCGCGTGGCCTGGACGGTGATCGGGCACCTGCCGACCGTGCAGTGCGTCACGGTCCGGCGCTCCGGAAACTTCTTCACGGGCATATCGGTGGCACTGCTTTCGATCGGCCGGCCGATCAACAGCGAAGCGGATTGCTAAAGTCCTCGGGCTTCTCATGGCCACCACAACCACAAAGCTCGATGTCGCAAGCCGCGACCCTGAGGGTTCGCGTTCCGCACGGCGCCTGCGCCGCACCGGACGCATCCCGGGAGTGCTCTACGGCGGCGGGGACGACCCGGTCAGCTTCAGCGTCGACGCGCGCGAGCTGCGCCTGGCCCTGGCCGGCTCGGGTGCCGTGGTCGACCTGAGCATCGACGGCGCCAAGGCGACGCCGGTCGTGCTCAAGGAGACCCAACGCGACCCGGTGCGTGGCGAGACCACCCACGTGGACCTTCTGCGCGTGCGCCTGGACAAGGCGATCCACGCGGTCGTGCCGCTTGAGCTCACCGGCGTCGAGGACATGCCCGGCGTCAAGGAAGGCGGCATCCTCGAGCAGCTGACGCGCGAGCTCAACATCGAAGCCCTGCCGACCGAGATCCCCGAGTCGATCGTGCACGAGCTGGGCGATTTGAACATCGGCGACTCGCTTGCCCTGGAGGCGATTGCGCTGCCCGAGGGTGTGACTCTGCTCGACGACCCCGCCACCACGGTTGCTTCGGTCTCCGCGCCGCGCCTGCAGACCGAGGAGGAGAGCGAGCTGGAATCCGAGACCGAGCTCGTCGGCGAGTCTGGCGGCGAGTCCGGCGAGGCGGCCGCCGACGGCGGCTCCTCCGAGGAGTAGCTCCTGAAGCTGTTTGGCGGCGGTGCGGCCATCGACTGGCTGATTGTCGGCTTGGGCAACCCCGGCCGCGAGCATTCTCAAACGCGTCACAACGTCGGCTTCATGGTCCTCGAGCGCTTGGCCGAGCGCTGGGATTTCCCCCGCGCCAAGGATCGCTTTCGGGGGCGCATCGCCGAGGGTCGCGTGGACGGATCGCGCACCGCCCTGCTGTGGCCGCAGACCTACATGAACGACGCGGGCCGCTCGGTGGGTCCGGCGCGCGGCTCGTTCAAGCTGGCACTGGAGCGGGTCCTGGTGGTGCACGACGAGATCGACCTTCCGTTCGGTGACGTGCGGACCCGACTGGGCGGAGGCTTGGCCGGTCACAACGGCCTGAAGTCGATCAAGCGCGAGCTGGGTGGCGCCGACTTCATGCGCGTTCGAGTCGGTGTCGGGCGTCCCAAATCGACCGATCCCGAGATCGTCTCCGCGTACGTGCTCAGCCGCTTCCGCGAGCCCGCCGACGAGGTCGGCGACCTGATCGACCGGGCCTGCCAGGCCGTCGAGCGGGTCGTGCTAGGCATGGAGTAGCCATGTCGCTTCGCTCACTGCTCGGCGCCCTTGACCAGGACGCGGCCGCCACCCGTCTCGCCCGCGAGGGAGGGCACGCCTTCGTGTCCTCTTCGTTGCGCCCCTATGTCATCGCCGCGCTCGCGGACCGAGACGCCTCGCGTCCAACGCTCGTGGTGGTCGGCGACGATCGCGCGGCTCGCGACCTCGCGGGCGACCTGCGGGCGTG
>JBAURN010000397.1:0-8777 GCA_049581225.1 Solirubrobacteraceae bacterium | reverse complement strand
CGCCGGGAGCCCGGTCGCGCCTGCCGCCACGCCCGGCTCCACGCCCTCGCCAACGCCCACTTCGCTGCTTGCGACTTCGCCGTCAGGTCCTGGAGGGCACGCCCAGCAATCCGAAAAAGAAGCCACGGTGGTCCTCAAGCCAATCACCTCTACGGCGAGCTCCGCAACCACGGCCAGCAGCCCTGAAACCCCGGTGGGAGTGGAAGCGTCGGACATGCCTCCGGTCGGGCGCCATCTGTCCTCTGAGGAGGTGCTCGAAATCGCCAACCGGCTACCCAAGATGAAGGCCGTGCGCGCCAAATACGCGGGCTCCTACGGGGGCGCTTATTTGAAGGGTCCCGTGCGCTGGCAGGTCAGCTACTTCTCCAGGAAGGGCAAGGAGATCGGCCAGGTCATCATCGCCGACCACAACGGCAAAGTGCTCGAACAGTGGACCGGCTTTCAGATCGCCTGGTCGATGGCGCGCGGCTATCCGGGTGCGTTCGGCCGCCACGTGAACGCGCTCTACATCTGGATTCCCCTGTGCTTTCTGTTTTTCGTGCCGTTCTTCGACTGGCGCAAACCCCTGCGTCTGCTGCACCTGGACCTGCTGGTGCTGCTCTCGTTCTCGGTGTCGCTCGCCTACTTCAACCACGCCGACATCTATGCCTCCACGCCGCTGGTTTACCCGCCATTGGTGTACCTGCTGGTGCGGATGCTGGCGCTAGCCCGGGTCGGACGGCGTGGGCGAGCCAGTCGCGAGCCCAAGCCATTGCGCCTGCTCGTGTCCCCCGCCTGGCTGGCGCTCGGGGTGGTCTTCCTGATCGGCTTTCGCATAGCTCTCAACGTGACCGACTCGAACGTGATCGACGTCGGCTATGCGGGCGTAATCGGAGCCCAGCGGATGACCGACGGCAAGGCCCTGTATGGCAACTATCCCTCAGACAACGAACACGGCGACACCTACGGGCCCGTCAACTACGAGGCCTATGTTCCCTTCCAGCAAATCTTTGGGTGGAGCGGACACTGGGACGACTTGCCGGCGGCTCACGCGGCGGCGATCGTGTTCGATCTGCTGGCGGTAGCGCTCCTGTTTCTGCTGGGCCGCAGGGTGCGCGGGCCGGGGCTGGGGATTGTCCTGGCCTATGCCTGGGTCTCCTATCCCTTCACCCTGTTTGCGTTGGAGAGCAATTCAAACGATTCGCTTGTGGCCGTCTTGATCTTGGCGGCTCTGCTCGTCGCCTCCTCGCCGCCCGCTCGGGGCATGTTCGCGGCCTTGGCCGGCCTCACCAAGTTCGCGCCGCTTGCGCTTGCGCCTCTGCTGTGGACGCACGGCATGGAGGGACTTTCCGCGCGAGCTCGCGCGCGAGCTCTGCTCCTGTTCGCGCTCGCATTTGCGGCTACGGTGGCGGTCGTCTCGATCCCCGCCCTGACCCACGATTCGCTGCACACGATCTATGAGCGCACGTTCGCCTACCAGTCAGACCGGGAATCGCCATTCTCGATCTGGGGTCTGTACGGCGATCTCGGCGATCTGCAGGCGGCCGTCCAAGGCGCGGCTCTGGCGCTGGCCCTGTCGCTTGCGATCTTGCCCCGCCGTCGCGACTTGATTGGGCTGGCCGGCGCCGCGGCGGCGATTTTGATCGCGGTGCAGCTGGGGATCGAACATTGGTTCTACCTGTACATCCCCTGGTTCTTCGGCCTGGTGATGCTCGCCCTGCTGGGTCAGCTCAGCTTGCCGGAGCGGGAGCCGGCCGCGCCATCAGGATCTGCTCGATCGAGTCAGCTCGCAGCGGCTTAGAGGCGCGCACCAGCACCCCCATCAGCCAGGGATCCTCCTTGGAGGTCTCAAAGCGCACCGGCATTTGCGTGACCAGTGCCTCCACGGCCTGCTCGCGCTTGACCCCGATCACGCCGCCACGCGGACCGGTCATGCCCACGTCTGTGATGTAGGCGGTGCCTCCCGGCAGCACCCTCGCGTCGGCGGTGGGGACGTGAGTGTGGGTTCCCACCACCGCCGTGACCCTTCCATCCAGCAGCCAGCCGAGCGCCACCTTCTCGGAGGTTGCCTCGGCGTGCATGTCCACCAGGACGTGGTCCACCTTGCCCAGCTCGCGCAGCGCCGGGTCGATCTCGGTGAAGGCGGAGCGACCGGCCTTCAAGAACAGGTTGCCGCTGAGGTTGACCACCCCGAGCCGGACCCCCCTTTTCTCGACCACGCAAACGCCGCGTCCCGGCTGGCCACGCAAGTAGTTGAAAGGGCGCACGATCCGCTCCTTGGTGTCCAGGTAGGAGTAGATCTCGCGCCGGTGGTAGGCGTGATTGCCGAGCGTGATCGCGTCGATCTCGTTGCGAAACAGCTCCTCGGCGACCTTCGGCGTGATGCCGAGGCCCCCGGCCACGTTCTCGGCGTTGACGACCACGAACGTGGGGGCGTAGCGCTCTCTCAAGATGGGCAGGCACTCAAGCAGCGTGTGGCGTCCGATGCTGCCCACCAGGTCGCCCACGAACAGGATGCTCACATCCTTGTCGCCTCCCGCTTGAGCGTCGCTCGGGGCCTCCTGCGACTTATCGCCTGTTTGCTGCGCGTCCGCGCCGACTTTTGCCTCCTGCGCCGCCTCGGGCTCAGCCATACTCTGCCCATCGTTGGAGGGTTGATGACAGCGGCATCTTGGTGGGAAGCGAGGGGCGCATGAGCGAGGAGCGGAGTACCCCGCGAGCGCAGCCGCCAACCGCGGGCGAGCGTGAGCTGGTCGAGGGCGAGGAGATGCCCGAGGAGCAACAGGCGTCGGTCGAGCCGCCGCGCGTCATCGTGCCGCGCTGGGTGCAACTGGTGCTGCTGCCGATCTCGCTGCTGGCCTTGTGGGCGCTTGCGCGGGCGGCCGGCAAGGTTCTGTTGATCTTCGTCGTGGCCGGCCTGATCGCGCTCATCCTGAATCCTCTGGTGTCCTTTATGCAACAGCGCGTGCGACTGCCGCGTGGGCTTGCCGTCCTGACCGTGTACCTCGCATTCTTCCTGACTTTGGCAGGTGTGGGCTTGCTGCTTGCCAACCCGATCTCAAATCAGGTGCGCACGTTCACGAACAATCTCCCGCACATCGTCAACGAAGCCAACAGCCAGATCGCCAGCTTTCAGGCTGAACTGAACAAACACGGTATCCACGCCAAACTCGTCAGCCAGGGTAAGACGGCCCTGCAGACGTTGCAGGACCAGATCTCCAAAAGCGCCTCGGAACTTGCCACTTTCGGCGGCGCGTTGCTCACAGAAGTGGCCAAAGCGCTCGTGGACCTGGTGCTCGTGTTCGTGCTTTCGGTCTACATGCTCGTCTACGGCCAGTCGATCGGCCGGCTGGTGCGCGAGGCGATGCCCACCGGCGACGGCACTCCGGCGGATGACTATCCGCGCTTGGCTCAGCACGCCGTCTCGCGCTATGTCGGAGGACAACTCCTGTTCAGCGTGGTCATGGGCGCGTCGACCGGAATCGCGCTGTACCTGTTCGGCGTGCTCGGCATCTTCCCCGACGGGCAAAAGTATGCGCTCGCATTCGGTGTCTTCTATGGGGTGATGGAGCTGATCCCCTACATCGGGCCGATCCTGGGAGCGATCCCGGCGCTGGTCTTGGCTCTGTTCACCGACCCCATCAGCGCTCTGTGGCTGGCGATCTTGTTCGTAGGGCTGCAGCAGTTGGAGGGCCACGTGGTGGCGCCCCAGATCTTCAGTCACACCCTGCGCATCAATCCTCTGCTTGTGATCTTCGCTCTGCTGTTGGGCTTGCAGCTGTACGGGATCATTGGCGCCCTCGTGGCCCTGCCGATCCTCTCGGTACTGCGCGAGACGGCCATCTATCTGCACCGCCACCTCAAGCTCGAACCCTGGGAGCGCTTGTCTCCGCCGGGGGGCTCTCCCCCGCCGGGGGGCTCGCCTGGCGGACTCTTGTGAGCGAGACCGACCTCGAGAACCCGGCCGCGGGCCGGCCCGTGAGCGAGACCGCGCTCGCGGCGTGTGGCGTGGGCAAGCTCTACGGCGAGCGTCAGGCGCTCAGTGAGGTCAGCTTCGAGGCTCACGCGGGCGAACTGGTCGCGGTGATCGGGCCCAACGGGGCCGGCAAGACGACCTTGCTCTCAATCCTCGCCGGAGTCCAGCGGCCGAGCTCGGGCACGGTCGTGCACGGCGAGGGGCGGATCGCGGGGGTTGGGTGGGGGGTTGGGTGGGTCCCTCAAACAGAGGCGCTCTACTCCAAGCTGACGGTGGCCGAGAACCTGCGACTGTTCGCGCGCCTGGAGCGCGTCGAGGACCCGGAGGCGGTGGTCTCACGGATGCTCGAGCAGACAGGCCTGGCTGAGCGGGCTGACGATCGCGTGGGACGCCTATCCGGCGGCAACCGCCAGCGCGTCAACGTGGCGCTCGGGCTGCTGGCCGATCCGCCGGTGGTCCTGCTCGACGAGCCCACCTCGGCGCTCGATCCGATCCAGCGCGAGCGCTTGTGGGGCTTCATCGGCGGGTTGGCCGAGCGCGGCGCGAGCGTCGTCTTCTCGACTCACGTGGTGGGCGAGGCGCAGCGCTACGCCCACCGCGTGCTCGTGCTCGATCGAGGCCGGCTCCTGTTCGACGGCACACCCGCCGCGCTTGTCGCGGATAGCGGAGAGCAGGACTTCGAGCGGGCTTTCGTGGCGTTCTTGCGCAAGCGGGAATCCCCATGAGGTGGCTGCTTGGCAAGGACCTCGTGATCCTTGCGCGCTCGCGGCTGCTGGTGGCGCTGCTCGTCCTCTACCCCGTGGCGCTCGCACTGCTGATCGGGTTTGCGATCTCGGCGAGCCCGTCCAAGCCGAAGGTCGCCGTGGTCGACGAAACCCCGCCGGGGGAGACGATCACGCTTGGGAACACGAGGGTAGGCCTGGACGAATACACCAACGAGCTGTTCGACCACGTGCAGGTCGTCAAGGTGCCCACGCGCGCAGCGGCGGTCGCCAAGGTCGCCTCCGGGGATGTGCTCGCGGCAATCGTGATCCCCCCGGACATCGTCTCCAAGATCTCCTCGGGTGTGAGCCAAGCCCAGGCCGAAGTGATCTACAACGGCGACGCTCTGAAGCAGTCGTTCGTGCGCTCGGCGATCGACTCGGCGCTCGCACAGGCCAACCTGGCGCTCTCCCAACAGATCAAGAGTGTGGCTGTGCACGACCTCAACCTGCTGCTCAGCGGCGGCAAAATCGGGCCTTTGGGCAGCCAGGAACTGATCGGACTGCGCCAGCTCCCGCAGACGCTCAAATCGATCGCCGCCCGCCAGCCCCCCGGCCAGGACAGGGCCACGCTGACTCGCATCGCGGGCTTTGCGAGCCTGGCCGCAAACAACTTGGGAATCGCCGCCGACGTGCTCACGACGGTGAGCCAGCCGATTACCGTGCACAGCACTCTGCTGCACGGCAAACGCACGCCGCTCGACACCTATGCGGTTGTGGTCGCGGTGAGCATCTCGCTGATGTTCATCTGCGTGCTGCTCGCGGCCGGCGGGATCGCGCTCGAGCGCGAAGAGCGTGTGCTCTCACGGTTGCTCCGGCGCTCGCCCGGACGCAGCGGCGGGCTGGTCTCGCGTGCCGGTCTGCTCGCGGAGAAGGCTTCGCTCGGCGCGGTGTGCGGGTTCGCGGTGGCCTTTGTGATGCTGCTCGGCGTGAGCGCCTTCGTGGCGCTCGATCTGTCGCGTGTGGGGCTGTGGGTGCTCGCGCTTGCATTCGGCGCCCTCGGCTTCGCCGCCCTGGGTATCGCCATCGGGGCGCTCGCGCGCGAGGTCAGGGCCGCTTCGCTGCTTGCCTTCCTGCTGTCTTTGCCGCTTGCCTTCCTGGCCTTGGTGCCCAGTGGATCGGTGGCCGTCGGCCTGTATGACGCGATCGGGGCGATCTCGTTCGTGTTCCCGTACAAGGCTGCATTGCAGGCACTTGACGCGGCCGTCAACGGCGCCTCCCCGGGCATCGGAGTGTCGATCGCCCATCTGCTCGGCGTGACGCTGCTGTTCGCGGCGCTGGCACGCTTCGGTTTGCGCCGCGCCGAATAGTCGCCCAGACGGGGATCGCTACCAGGCCGGCTCGGGGCCCACAAGCCGGGATCGGGCTGCCGCGGGCGGGTATCCTCGAAGCACCATGGCTTTCCCCACGACGCGCATGCGCAGGCTGCGCACGTCAGCGGCGATGCGCGGCTTGATGCGCGAGACCGAGCTGCACGCGGATCGGCTGGTGCTGCCTCTGTTCGTTTCGGAGACCGCTTCGGCGCCCGAGCCGATCGAGTCGATGCCGGGCGTCTCGCGGCTTCCGCTTGGGGGCGTGGTGGCGCAGGCGCGCGAAGCCGCCGAGCTCGGCTTGGCGGCCGTCCTCCTGTTTGGCGTCCCTGCCGAGAAGGATGCGCGGGGCAGCGGGGCGTGGGACGAGCAGGGCACCGTGCAGCTGGCGGTAGCGGCCATCAAAGCGGCCTTGCCGGACCTGCTTGTGATCACCGACGTGTGCCTGTGCGAGTACACCGATCACGGCCACTGCGGCTTGGTGAGGGACGACGGGACGGTGGACAACGACGCGAGCCTGGAGCTGCTTGCCCGCACCGCCCTCAGCCATGCCCGCGCCGGGGCTGACATCGTGGCTCCCTCAGACATGATGGACGGGCGTGTGGGCGCGATCCGCTCAGAGCTCGACTCCGAGGGCTACCACGAAACTCCCATCCTCGCCTACTCCGCGAAGTTCGCATCCGCCTTCTATGGGCCCTTCCGCGAGGCGGCCTCCTCGACACCCGCTTTTGGGGACCGCCGCTCCTACCAGATGGACCCGGGCAACGGCCGTGAAGCGGTGCGCGAGGCCCTGCTCGACGCGGCCGAGGGCGCCGACATGGTGATGGTCAAGCCGGCCTTGGCCTACGGAGATCTGATCGCCGCGGTCAAGCGAGCTACGCGCCTACCCGTCGCTGCCTATAACGTGAGTGGAGAGTATGCGATGGTGAAGGCGGCTGCGGCGGCCGGCTATCTGGACGAGCGTGCCGCGGTCTTCGAGCTCTTGACATCGCTACACCGCGCCGGTGCAGACATCGTGATCTCCTACCACTCCAAGGATGCGGCCCAATGGCTCTCGCAGATGGCATAAGCAGAGATCCCGCCGCCGGGCGGGCGGGACTCAAGACAAGGAGCCGCAAGTACGGCGCGGCGATCCCGCTCGACGAGCTCGACAAGCGCCTGCTCAACCTGATGCAGGGCTCCTTCCCGATCGAGCCACGTCCCTACAAGCGGGTGGCGGAATTGGCGCAGGTGGGCGAAGAGGAGGTGCTTTCGCGGGTGCAATACCTGCTGGACGAGCGCATCATCCGCCAGGTCACGCCGATCTTCGACACGCGCGCTCTGGGCTACTCCTCGATGCTGGTCGCCGCCAAGGTCGACCCGGAGAATCCCCATCGCGCCGCCCAGGCGATCAACGCCCACCCCGGCGTGTCGCACAACTACCTGCGCAACCACGAATTCAACCTGTGGTTCACGATCGCCACCGAGCCCGACTCGCCGCTCGGGCTGGAGGGCACCTTGCAGGCGCTGGCGGCCGAGGCGGGAGCCGAATCCGTGCGTCAACTGCCCACCTTGAAGCTGTTCAAGATCAGGATGGACCTGGAGATGGAGGGCGACACAAAGGCGCTCGCCTCGGCCGCCGTGGCGAGCGAGCCGATCGAGCTCGAGCGCCAGCCCTATGACGAGCGCGACATCGAGGTCATCAGAGCTCTGCAGGGGGACATGCCGGTCGTGCCCGAACCCTACGCTCCGGCCGCCGCCGCCCTGGGCCAGGAGCAGGGATCCTTCTTGGATCACCTCGCCGGGATGCAAGAGCGCGGGTTGCTGAGGCGCGTCGCCGCGATTCTCTACCACCGCCGCGCGGGATTCTCCGCCAACGGGATGGGCGTATGGAAGGTGCCCGAGCCCGATATCCATGAGGTGGGACGCCAGATGGCGGCGGTGAGGGGCATCTCCCACTGCTATCAGAGACCCACCTACCAGGATTGGCCCTACTCGGTGTTCACGATGGCCCATGGGCGCTCCAAGGAGGAGTGCGACGCGATCCTCGACTCGATCGCCGAGATGTGTGGCATCGAGGAGCGCGCCACCCTGTATTCCTCGACCGAGTACAAGAAGATCAGGCTGCTCTATTTCACCGAGTCCTTCAAGGACTGGGAACGCGAGCACGCCGGTGTCTAGCGATTTCGGAGACTCTCGCTCGGACGCGTCCGGGTCGGGGTCCTAGCGCCGCACCCGCAACACCGACTCCGATGCCGGCATCGCTGACAGACACGCGCTCCGCAGAGCTGTACCGCCGCGCGCTGGAGCTGCTTCCCGGAGGGGTCAACTCGCCGGTGCGAGCGATGCGCGCGATCGGGCGCGACCCGATCTTCATCGAGCGTGGCGCCGGCGCGGACATCTTCGACGTGGACGGCAATCGCTATGTGGACTACGTGTGCTCGTGGGGGCCTTTGATCCACGGTCACGCTCACCCGGAGGTGCTCGACGCGGTCACGCGCGCGGCCTCACGGGGAATGAGCTTTGGCGCGCCGACGCCCGGCGAGATCGATCTCGCGGCGGAGCTCGCGCGTCGCGTGGAGTCGGTGGACATGGTGCGCATGACCTCCTCGGGGACCGAGGCGACGATGACCGCGCTGCGGCTGGCGCGAGCCGCCACCGGCCGCGAGCGGATCGTGAAGTTCGCGGGCGCCTACCACGGTCACGTCGACGGCCTGCTGGCACAGGCCGGCTCGGGCTTGGCCACGCAATCGCTGCCCTCGAGCCCCGGAG
>JBAURN010000396.1:0-2691 GCA_049581225.1 Solirubrobacteraceae bacterium | reverse complement strand
CTCCGCCGTCGCCGCGGCGCTCGGGCGCGGCTTGCGCGAGCGCCCGCGCGGACCCTTGGTGTTGCTTGGCACCCCCACAGTCTAAGCTGGCCGTCACCGTGCCCGGACCGCTGAAAACGTGGGAGCTGCTGGCGAGCCTGCCGCTACAGGTCGAGGGGTACGAGCTGGAGGCGCTGCAAGCGAGGGTGTCGAGTGGGTTCGAGCGGAAGAGCACGGTCATCCGCGTGCGTGGCGCCGGTCACGAAGGCCTCGGTGAGGACGTGACCTATGACGCCGTCGACCACGACATCCTGCAAGCCTCCGGGCCGAATCTGCCCCTCAAAGGCAGCTGGACGATCGGCTCGCTCTCCGAACGTCTGGCTTCGGTCGACCTATTCCCACAGGAGCCCCAACGGGAGGTCTCGCGGCGCTATCGCATGTGGGCCTATGAGTCGGCGGCGCTCGACCTGGCGCTGTGCCAGGCGGGCACCACTCTGCACGAGGCGCTCGGGCGCAAGCCAGACCCGGTGCGCTTCGTTGTCTCGCTGCGATTGGGCGAGCCTCCGAGCATGGAGCCGATCCGCAAGCTTTTGGAGGCCTATCCGGGCCTGCGCTTCAAGCTGGACCCGACAAGCTCTTGGAGCGAGCCCCTGATCGCCGAACTGGTTGAGACGGGAGCGGTCGAGTCGGTCGACTTCAAGGGCTACTATTCGGGCTCGATCGTCGACCAAGCTCCCGACCCGGTGCTCTACAAGTGTGTGGCCGAGGCGTTTCCGGATGCCTGGATCGAGGATCCGGCGCTCACGCCCGAGACAGACGCGGCGCTCGCGGCTCACCGACAGCGCTTCTCGTGGGACGCGCCAATCCACTCGGTGGCGGACATCGAAGCGTTGCCCTATCCGCCCAGGATGGTGAACATCAAGCCCTCGCGCCTGGGCGGTCTGAAGAATCTGCTCGACGCTTTCGACCACTGCGCCGAGCACGGGATCGGCAACTATGGCGGCGGCCAGTTCGAGTTGGGCGTGGGTCGAGGGCAGATCCAGTATCTGGCCTCGCTGTTCCACGGGGAGGCGCCCAACGATGTGGCGCCCACCGGCTACAACCTGCCGACACCGGGGCCCAGCTTGCCGAGCAGCCCACTCGCACCCTCGCCCTCGCGGTCCGGGTTTCGCTGGTCGGCGCAACTTCCCTGAGCGCGAATCGACAAAAAAATGGGCCTCGCCAGCGACGAGGCCCACTGCCCTACGGATACGTTACTGCTAGCTCATTTGAGAGCCTATTTTTCGCTTTTTACGACCGCTTCCGCGTTCGCATTTTCGAGCGTGCCGTTGAGCACCGCCGTGTTGTGGCCCGAGGTGGACGGAAGACCGATCTCGGCACCCACGGCGCTGTCGACGATCCCCGTGAAGAGCCCGAACAGGATCTGTTCGCCACAGCCCGAAGCTTCAGGCGCAGAGAACGTGTTGTTCACAAGCGAGTTGTTCTTGAGGACAAGGATGTTGCCTTCTTCCTTGAATTCCGGTTCGCCGATGCTACCGGTGATCGGTTCATTCGGTAACGGCGGGCTGGTCGTGCCGGTCGTGAGTTCGATGGTGACCGGTTTGGAGCTTGAGCCGATATAGCATTTGGACCCGAGGAACTCATTTTCCAGGTGGACCCTCACCGGCAGGCTCAGCGCATCCGCAGCGCCCGTCAACAGAGCTAGTCGGTTGATTTTGATCGTGCCTACAAGTTCGGCGGTGACACTGGCGCCAAGCGCGCTTTTCGCGATGAGTTCTTCCCAGATTTTCTTCAACGGTTCAGGAAAGAACGAAGGAGCAACGAGTTTCAGGACGCCGCCCGGAACAGTCTGCGACGTTTTGGAGAGCGTGTTCCCGTCCGTCGCATTGACGAACGTTTCGTTGCCAATTTCGCCATGTTCAATGATTCCACCCTGCAGGGTGATTGTTTTTTTGATCGGCACTTCAGTGGAACCGATCACGAACTTGCCGCTCGTGGTCTGCCCGAACACACACAGGTTCACACCTGTCACTTTGGTCGGACAGTCGCCGAAATTGGCATAAGCGCCCGTCGGTTTCGTGGCGAGCGCCGGACCCGCAAACGCGAGCGCCATCAGCGCCGCGGCGGCCACCGCAAGGAGCCCCAGCTGGGGCTTGCCCATTCTAGTCATCCTAATCCTCCTGGTTTGGTTGATACGTCAAAGGCGCCGTCCGGGCAACCCGGCTCGACCCTGACCGCGTGACCCACCGACTGCGTTTGTGTCCTTCTTGTCAATCTGAGGACACGGTCCGTTATTGCAATCGGAACACGCCGCCGGGTCCGGTTCTATAGGAAAGACCCTCGTCTGTCAAGCGGAAAGGTACGTTCCTATCAAGTATTTGGCGAATCTTTGGATTTATTCCACGATAGTCGGCTAACCGAGATCGCAACGATTGACGCGGCAAGTCAGAGACGATTTGTGGGTCTCGCGATTGCATCGGAGCCAAGTGGGAATCGCGGAAACGCAACTTCTGTCTCCTGCCTCGGTTTGGGGGCCATAGTCGCTAAGAATGGGTGGTCGTGGTAGGCGCAACTCCCCGCAAGCAATCGAACCCGAAGCACTCGAGGGCCCTCCAGGCGGCGCTGCTTGCGCTATGCCTGCTGCTTGGCCCTGCCTGGATGCCCGGGCCGGCGAGGGCCTCCTCGACGTCCTCAGCGACCAAAGGCGCGGGC
>JBAURN010000395.1:0-4404 GCA_049581225.1 Solirubrobacteraceae bacterium | reverse complement strand
CCGCCGTGGGCGCTCACAGGCCGCTCACCTCCCGCTCGCGCGTCTCCCTTGTCATGAAGACCTGCTCGGGAAGTCCCCGCTGCACGATCTCGCGATAGAGGTCGGATGCCTCGAGCAATTCCTCGTGGTCGCCCTGGGCCACGACCCGTCCGTGATCCAGCACCACGATCTCGTCGGCGAGGGCGATCGTGGAGAGGCGGTGGGCGATCACGAAGGTGGTGCGGCCCGACATCGCCTCGGCCAAAGCCAGCTTGATCGACTGCTCGGTTGAGGCGTCCACCGAGGAGGTGGCGTCGTCGAGGATCAACACCCTCGGGTTGGCAAGCAGGGCGCGCGCGATCGCCAGACGCTGTCGCTGCCCACCCGACAGCGACAGGCCGCGCTCGCCGATCTGGGTCTCATAGCCCTCGGGCAGCCTGGAGATGAACTCGTGCGCTTGGGCGCGCCGCGCCGCGTCTTCGATCTGCTCGATGGGGACTGAGGTCCCGCCCCCCCGAGCGTAGGCGATGTTATCGGCCACGCTCGCCGAGAACAGGAAGGGGTCGTCGCTGACGACCGCTACCGCGGAGCGCAGCGACTGCAGGCCGACATCGCGCACATTGGTCCCGTCCAACAGCACTTCGCCCGCGACCGGGTCGTACAGTCGCGAGATCAAAGCCACGAGACTGGTCTTGCCCGAGCCGGTCGCACCCACCAGGGCGACGGTGCGCCCGGCGGGTATGTCGAGATCGATGTCGTGCAGGACCGTCCGCCGGGCCGCGGCGTGCTCGGTCTGCTTGGCGTCGGTGTATGAGCCGACGTTCAACTCGTCGTGTGGGTCGTCGTAGCGCAGCGTTACGTCGCGAAGCTGCACGTGCCCGTTGCCGGCGGGCAGCGCTGGTGCGCCCTCGGGCTCGGCGAGCTTCGGCTCGCGGTCGAGGATCTGGAAGATGCGAGCGCCTGAGGCCGTGGCGCGCTGGGCCAAATTCAAGGTCACGCCGAGCGAGCGCAGGGGCCCGACGAGCATGTTGAGGAGTAGGTAGAAGGTGGTGAACTGGCCGAGCGTGAGGTGGGCGTGGATGACGGCGTTGCCTCCCAAGAGCAGCACCGCGGCGATGCCGAGCTGGGGCAGGAAGCCGATCGCGGGGTTGTAGGTGGCTTCCAGGCGCGTGGCGACCATCGCCTGCTCGAACGTGCGACCCACCGAGCGGCGGAAGCGCTCCAGCTGGCGCGGCTCGCGCGCGAAGGACTTGACGATGCGCACGCCTGAGATGTTCTCCTCGGCGTCGGCGGTGAGCTCGGCGATGCGCTGCTGCACTTCCTGGATGGCGGGTCGCGCGCGACGACCGTAGCGGTATGAGATCAGGACCACGAACGGGGCCGGCGCCAGGGAGATCAGGCCCAGCCAGGGGTTGATCACGATCATGACGATGCCCGCGAGCAAGATCGTGAGCACGAACTGCAGGATGAACACAAGGCCGTAGCCCAAGAAGAAGCGCACGGCGGGCAGGTCGACGGTGGCGCGCGACATGAGCTGGCCGGTCTGCTGGTGGTCGAAGAAGCCGAGCTCCAGGCGTTGCAGCTGACCGTAGAGGCGCTTGCGCAGGTCGTACTCGACGCCGAGCGAGACCCGGCCGGCGATCAGGCGCCGCCAGTAGGTGAAGCCCCAGCGCGCCATCACCACACCCACGATCGCCAGGGCGAGAAGCAGCAAGGTGTGGCGGTCGTGTGAGCGCAGTGCCGTCTCGTGCAGCCGGTTGTGGTTGGCGCCCTTGTCGATGGTTTCCACGGCGCGTCCGGTCAGGACGGGGAGCAGGACGCTCATCGCCATCGCGAAGCTCGCCAGGATCCAGGACACGACCACCCCCCGCTTGTAGGGGCTTAGAAATCCGAGTAGTCGATAGAACGTGGCCATAGTTGCTTAGTCAACTATTATTGCAGGGGAGGGTTGGGCGTGCTGTTCGGTCCACCAGGCCCGTCTCGCACGTTCCGTCGCCCCCTGTGTCCGGTCGTGCGTGCCGGCCGGCGTGAATAGGCTCTGCTGCATGTCTCCTCGCGACCCCCCTTCTTTGCCCTCGCCCGCCCCGAACGTGGGTTTGTGCGATACGTGCAAGCACTGCCGCCGCGTGCCCAACACCCGCGGCTCGGTGTTCCTGCTGTGTGAGCGCTCGCGTACCGATCCAGCCTATCCGCGCTACCCGCGGCTACCCGTCGTGTCCTGCGCCGGCTATGACCGGCTCGGGGACTGAGCCGCCGTCGAGGGGATCCTCTCCCGCTTGCGTTTGCGGCGCCTGCGAGGCGACGAAATCGCGCTGGCGCACGAGTATCAGGGCGAGCGCTCCGCCGATGAACGCGATCGCGGCGGCGATGACCAGGATCGTGTCGAAGGCTCCGGTGAAGGCAACCCGGTAGGAGTGCTTGAGCGCCGTTTGGGCGGCGGGGGAGAGGAGGTGGAAGACCTGCTTGACTTCGCCCGATTGCAGCAGCGTGTTGAGGTGCCCGTGGGCTGCGGTCTGCACCGCGGGCAGCTGAGCGCCGAGCTTGGTTGTGGTCGTGCTCAGCACCTCGTGTTGGAACACCGCGCCGAGTCCCGCGATGCCGGTCGCTATGCCCACCTGGCGGAAGGTCGAGTTGATGCCCGAGGCCATGCCGCTGCGCGAGTAGTGCACCACGCCGATCGCCGTCGAGGCAAGCGGGGGATTGATCATGCCGATGCCCACGCCTGTCACGGCGAAGCCGGGGATCAGGGTCGTCCAGCCCGAGGTCGAGTCGATCGCGGTCATCGCGAGCAGGCCGATGCCGACGAGCAACAGCCCGCCGCCGAGCAAGTAGCGCACGGGCATGCGCACGCTCAGGCGACCCGCGATCGGGGCGGCGACGAACGAGAGCAGCGTGATCGGCAGGAAGCGAAGGCCGGCCTGCAGGGCGGTGTAGCCGAGCACGTCTTGGATGTAGAGCGTCAGATACAGGAACATCGCGAAGATCGAGGCCGACACGCTGAAGGCGACGATGCTCGCGCCGGTGAAGGCCGGCTTGCGAAATAGGGAGAGGTCCAGCATCGGGCGCTCCTGACTCACCTCGGCCGCTATGAACGCGAGGAAGAGCAGGAGCGATCCGAGCAGCAAGGAGACGATCTTGGTCGAGCCCCAGCCGTCTTCGTTGCCCTCGATCAGCGCGAACACGAGCATGAACAGGGCGCCGGAGAACGTGACCAGCCCGATCCAATCGACGCGGCGCGCGTCCGGGTCGCGCGACTCCACGACGCGCGAGAGCGTGATCGCGACCGCCGCGATCCCGATCGGGACGTTGACGAAGAAGATCCACTCCCAGCCGATGCCCGATGTGATGATCCCGCCGACGACCGGGCCAATGGCCACGGCGGCGCCCGTGACGGCGCCGAACACACCGAAGGCCGTCCCGCGCTCGCGGCCGTGGAAGGCCTGGGCCAGCAGCGCCAGGGAGGTGGCGAACATCATCGCGCCGCCGACTCCCTGCACAGCGCGCGCGAGGTTCAGCATCAAGGGCGTGGTCGAGAGTCCACAGACGGCCGAGGAGGCCGTGAACACGATCAGCCCGAGCGTGAACACGCGTCGGCGGCCGATCAGGTCGGCGACCGATCCGGCGGTCAGCAGGAAGGCGGCGAGCGTGAGGGCGTAAGCGTTGACGACCCATTGCAAATCGGAGAACGACGATTTCAGCGACGACTGGATCGAGGGCAACGCGACGTTGACGACGGTGATGTCGAGCAACAGCATGAAGATCGCCACCGACACGGCGATCAATGTCCACCACTTGCGCTCCACGGCTTGCTCCCTTCCGCCCGTCAGGGCGCTGGACTCACTTCACTGTAGGAAGACAAGCTCGCCCTGCCTCAAACGCCTTGGGAATGGGCGACCAGGGCCGGCGTCTCGGAGGCCGGGACCTGCTCGCGCAGCCTGAGGCGCACTCGCGCGCGGGTCTCGCACAGCTCCTCGCGCAGCTTGGCAAGCTCTGCGGCCCGGTGCTCGACGAGCTCGAGCTGGCGTTCGATGTGGCCCAAGGCCTCCTCCAGCAGCTCGCGACGGCGCTCGGGTTGGACGTCCTCGCGCTGGAGCTCGACGCGCACGGCCGCCCTCGCCTCCTCGGCGGTGAGCAGGTCCCTGAGCTCGTCCAAGCTCACCCCGAGCAGCTCCTTGAGGCGCATCACCTCGCGTAGTCGCTCAACCTCAGCCGGGGTGTAGAGGCGGTGCCCGCCCGCGGGTCGCTCGGGCGCCTCGGGCAGCAGGCCGATCTCCTCGTAGTAGCGAATCGTGCGCGGCGTCGTGCCGACCAGCTTGGCCACGTCCCCGATGCGCAGGTTGGGCGCGGCGCTCACGCGCGCGCTCCCGTGTCTAGGGCTGCTCGTGTGCTCGTGCCCGGGCACGCACCCGCCGGCGTGCTCACGCG
>JBAURN010000394.1:0-2599 GCA_049581225.1 Solirubrobacteraceae bacterium | reverse complement strand
CGGCTGCCCAACGCGTGGCGCCACCGGCGACGCGCGAAGAGGGTGTGCTCGTGTTCGACGCCAGCCGGCCGATGGACATGGACGCCCTCTACACGCAGGCCCTGGAGCTGTTTCTGCGGCGAGCCGGCCTGCGCGTCCTGGCTCTGCCAGTCGATCTCGACAGCACACGCGTGGGCAGCGCCGTGCGCGCCCTGGGACCCCAGGCGATGGTGCTGGCCGGGCGCAACTCCTCCCTCGAGGCGATCGGGCGCCTGGTCTATGCCACGAGGCAGAGCGGCGGCGAGCTGCAGGTCTTCGACTACCGCCAAGCCCTGCCCGACACCGGCGCAAGCACGGTCGCACGCCTCGGCCCGGGCCCGGCTGAAGCTGTGGCCACGTTGCGCGAGCGCCTCGCCGATGCGGCGCACACCTACAATGGGCGCCCCCATGACGGCGCCACCCAGACACCCCTTGATACCGTCGCGCGAGGTGGACGCACGCCAGGATCTGCCGGCGCTCGAGCAGGAGATATTGCAGCGCTGGCGTGAGCGCGACGTATTTGCCGAGTCCCTTCACAACCGCGAGGGAGCCCCTCGCTGGATCTTCTACGAGGGCCCGCCCACAGCCAACGGCAGACCCGGCTCACACCACGTCCTCTCGCGCGTGTTCAAGGACATCTATCCGCGCTACAAGACGATGCGTGGCTACCGCGTCGAGCGCAAGGGTGGTTGGGACTGCCACGGCCTGCCCGTCGAGATCGCAGTCGAAAAGAAGCTCGGCATCACAACCAAGGCCGAGATCGAGGATCCCGACCGGGGCATCGGTATCGAGCGCTTCAACGAAGAGTGCCGCAACTCCGTGTTCGAGTACCTGGAGGAGTGGAACCGCCTGACCGAGCGGATCGGCTTCTGGGTGGACCTCGAGCACGCCTACCGGACGCTGGATGAGAGCTACATCGAGTCGGTCTGGTGGGCCCTCTCGGAGATCTCCAAGAAGGGCCTGCTGTACGAGGGCAACAAGGTCGTCCCCTACTGCCCGCGCTGCGGCACCGCGCTCTCCTCACACGAGGTGGCGCTCGGCTACAAGGACGTCAAGGACGTGTCGATCGTGGTGGAGCTTGCGCTCGTCGCCGACCACGGCCCGGTCCGCGCCGGCGACCGGCTGCTGATCTGGACGACCACCCCCTGGACGCTGCCCGGCAATGTGGCGGTCGCGGCGGGCCCCAGCATCGAGTACGTGCGAGTCCGCAAGGAGGACAAGATCTTCGTCCTCGCGGCCGCACTGGTCGAGCAGGTGCTCGGTGAGAAAACCGAAATCCTCGAACGCTTCCCCGGCAACCAATTGACCGGGGCCCACTACGAGGGCCCCATCTTCCCCTCCAGCGATCGCGAGCCCTGCGGCCTGCCCGTGATCGCGGGCGATTTCGTGACAATCGAGGATGGGACCGGCCTGGTGCACATAGCGCCCGCGTTTGGAGAGGACGACTTCAAGGCCGCCGCGGCGGCCGGCCTGTTCGATCCGACCGACCCGAGCACCCTCTACAACCCCGTCAAGCCCGACGGCACGTTCGACGCCCGCGTGCTGGGCGACGACGGAAGCTCGTTCGAGGGCTCCTTCGTCAAGGACCCCAAGGTCACGAACGCGCTGAACGAAGTCCTCGACCATCTCGGCCTGTTGCACGAGAAGCGACTCTACGAGCACTCCTACCCCCACTGCTGGCGCTGCGACACCCCCCTCATCTATTACGCCAAGCCCTCCTGGTACATCGCCACCTCGAAGATTCGCGACCGCATGATGGCCGCGAACGAGACCGTTACCTGGCACCCGCCCCACATCAAGCACGGCCGCTTCGGCGACTGGCTCTCCGGCAACGTGGACTGGGCCCTCTCGCGCGAGCGCTACTGGGGCACCCCCCTGCCCGTCTGGCGCTGTGAGCAGGGCCACACGCTCACGATCGGCTCCTTCTCCGAGCTCGAGCAACGCTCGGGCCGAGCTTTGGAGGACCATCACCGACCCTATGTGGACGACGTCGAGCTCCCGTGCGAGACATGTGGCCTGCCTATGACCCGGGTGCCTGAGGTCATAGACGTCTGGTTCGACTCAGGGTCCATGCCTTTCGCACAGCACCATTTCCCCCACGAGCACGAACAACAATTCCAAAATGAATTCCCCGCCGACTTCATCTGTGAGGCGCTCGACCAGACGCGCGGCTGGTTCTACTCGCTGCTGGCCGTCTCGACCCTCCTGTTCGACCGCTCCTCCTATGAGAACGTCGTCTGTCTCGGCCTGATCCTCGACGCCGACGGTCAAAAGATGTCCAAGTCCCGCGGCAACACCGTCGAGCCGTGGCAGGTGCTGGACTCCTACGGCGCCGACGCGTTCCGCTGGTATTTCTTCACCTCCAAGCAACCTTGGGACGGCTACCGCTTCTCCGAGGAGGCGATCGGCGAGGGGGTGCGCCTGTTTCTCAAGCAACTGTGGAGCACCTACTTCTTCTATGTGCTCTACGCCAACGCCAACGCAAGCACATTGGGCGAGGGGGTGGAGATCGGTGCCGCCCGGGATGGCGCCGCCGGCGAGACCGCCGGCGCGTCGCTCGGCGACCTGGATCGTTGGGCGC
>JBAURN010000393.1:0-3886 GCA_049581225.1 Solirubrobacteraceae bacterium | reverse complement strand
GCCGGGCCGTTTTGGGGAAACAAGACCGGGGCACCGGCCGCAACCGTCGCCGCATTATCCGGCGGCATGAGAGCGTAAAACTCCGCGTAAGCCGACGATCCAGACGAGCCTTCAGGGCCAGTCGGCCCGACAGCCCCGGTCGCGCCTGCCGGGCCTGACAGGCCGGTCGCGCCCGCCGGGCCAACCGAGCCCGACAGGCCAGTCGCGCCTGTTTCGCCCTTGGGGCCGGTTGACCCTGCGTTTCCCGTTGCGCCGGGTTCGCCTTTGGGTCCGGCTTGTCCTTCGGATCCGGGGGCGCCCGCCAGTCCGGTTGGTCCCGTGGATCCCGTTGCGCCCGTAGCGCCGGGGAGTCCTGGTGGTCCTGCAAATCCTGTGGCACCCGTGGCGCCTGTGAGTCCGGCCGGTCCTGTGGCGCCAATCAGACCATGCAGGCCTTCTGGTCCGCCCGGGCCGGGTAGTCCCGCGAAACCTGTTGGGCCGCGAACACCCGCGTGTCCGCGCCGTCCGCGTGGTCCTGGAGTCGGCCGTGCTCGTCCTTGACACCGTGATGGGCGTGCAGGACCGACCCGCCCCGTGAAGGCGGCCGGCATACACGATCGAGTTGAGGGCTGTCCCGGCGCTATGCCTGGGGTCATAGCCGCGACTACTGAAAGCCACCACGCACAGGCCGCTACCGCGAGCACATCGCGAAAAGGTCGCCGCAGCAGCCCACGAGAGTCGATTGACCTGAAGATTACCATTCACTAGACTCTCGACGGTTGTGATCCCCCTCTTGAGCGTTAACCCTCGATCGCGTAGTACCCTCATTCATGCCTGTGGATTTCCCCACTTTGAGTCGGGGCAGAGTACCTACGGTGTCTAGACGTGCGATCTCCGGACACGAAGTAACGCCGCAACCGTAACCACTCGCAGATGAGGCTCGATCGCATGGGCGGGAGTGCGCGGCCATGATCGCGGGCCGGCTGCCTGGTTTTCCATAGATATGGCAATACGGTGTGGGAGGCGGTGCTATCGCCACGGGCTTGGCGCAAGGGATGCGGCGTACGCAGATCCTGTTGGAGCACCGCTCATGTCGGCTCGCGTGGCGCTGCGTTCCCGAGATGCGCACGATAGGTCGGGAGTTGCGTGATGGCGGCCAAGCTCGTCAAGACGGGAACGCCGGGCATCTATCGGCGGCATGCGAAGGACTGTGATCGAGTCGGTCGTTGGGGTGCCACTCCGTGGGCCACTACAACTGCTACTACGCGAAAGCCCTGGATTTACGAGGCTTTCGTCATTCTAAAGCCGGCTCCGGCGGCTCGGCGGCGACAAGGTGCTCGCCGGTCGAAGGAGCGCCAGCACATCGCAGAGATCGTCGCTGTCGAGGGTATGGGTCGCCGCTTCCCGCGCGTCGGGCGTGGCGTTCAGTGCGATCGATGTGCCGGTGCGGCGAAAGAGCGGAACGTCCGACCGGGAGTCGCCGACAGCGGCGACCTGGCTCATTGAAAACCCGTTCTGTGCGCACCAATCCTCCACGAAGCACACCTTGTCGTGCTCATCAAAGTAGCGGGCCACTCTGCCGGAGAGGACTCCGTCGATCGTCTCCATCCGGGTCCCGCTGACCGCCGCAAACCCATAGCGCTCGCGCAACATCTCGGCCGCGAAGCTCCATGTGATCGTCCCCAGCAGCAGGTTTACCCCCGCCGCGGTAAGCGCCCGGAAGGTCTCCGTCATCCCAGCGATCCAAGTGCCCTCCGTGAGCACTCGCCAAGCCTCGGCCGTGCTCTGCCCCGCGAGCCACCCAGCCGACGTGTCGGCCACGACGCTGTTGGATATCTCGTGTGCGCGGAACGCCCGCTCGAGCTCTGCGATCTCCTCCATCTGGCCGAGCCATTGTGCGAGCAGCAGCGAGACGCTCGTGCCACGCAGCAACGTCCCGTCGAGGTCGAACACAACGACTGGGTAGAAGCTCGGTTCCGCCACCCGCCGGATCGTAACTTGCCGGCTGGTCGGCGCTCGGCGCCAAGGAAAGGAAACCCTCACAATCACCCTCAAACAGAAGCGGGCCGGCGAGCTGAAGACGAGCGTGCGGGTGACCTACACGCCCAACACCGGCAAGGACCGCAAGAAGCAAACCGCCACAGCCAAACTCACGTTCACGAAGTAACCGCGATCAGGGGTCTGCCACGCGTGTCGTGGCAGACCCTCTCACACCGTCCTCAGCGCCTCGGTAGGCGACAGCCGAGCGGCGCGCAGCGCCGGTACCAGCCCGGCGACAGCCCCAATCAGGAGCGCCGCTCCGAACCCGCCCGCCCAGGCGACGGTGGGCACGACGATAGTCCAGCCCTTGGTGGCGGCGTAGACGGCTGTTGCGAGCGCGCCCGCGGCGATGCCGACGGCGCCGCCGCCGAGCGCAAGCAGGATCGCCTCGGATAGGAACTGGGTGCGGATCTGCCCGCGGGTGGCGCCCAGCGCGCGGCGCAAGCCGATCTCCGAGCGGCGTTCGAGGACCGAGATCACCATGATGTTCGCCACGCCCACTGCGCCGACGAGCAGCGCAACCGCGCCCAGCCCAAGGAACAATCCGTTCAGCGCGCTCTGGGCGTCGGCGCGGGCGGTGAGCGTATCGGAGGGCTGACTCACATTCACTTCGTTGGGAGCTTCCGGGTCGGCGGTGGCGGCCAGCACCGACTGCACGGCGGCGACCTGGCTGTCCTGGGCGCGCAGATAGACCGTGTTGGGGTGTCCATCGAAGTGCAGGTAGCGCTCGGCGGCGCCGAAGCCGACGAGCACCGCGCTTTCGATTTCGGGTGTCAGTAGCGAAGGGCCGAGGATGCCCACGAGATAGAGCCACTGGTTTGCGACCCAGATGCGCTCGCCTGGGTAAATGCGGTCGACGCCGAGCCGCTGCGCGGCCGCCGCGCCGAGCACCGCCACCGGCTCCTGTGCGGTGGCCGCGTTCAGGTAGCGCCCCCGCACGACACGCACGTCCAGCGTGTACAGCAGGTCGAGACTGGCCGCCTCGACGCTGAGTGCGTTCGTGTCGACTTCCGGGATCAGCGGGGTGCGATACACCTTGCCTTCGACCTTCCCGGTCTCCGCCACGGTTTCAACCGGCTCGATGCGCCCGATCATCGCGGGCGCCACCAGCGGCAGCTCGGCCGTCTTGCCGGCGAAGCTCTGGCCGTTGGTGACGGTCAACAGGTTCGTGCCCAGCTTGTCGATCTCTTCCAGCAGCCCCGCCTGGCTGGAGGCGGACAGGCCGAGCACCGCCACGATCGCGGCGACTCCGATCGCTATCCCAAGCGCCGACAGCCCGGCCCGCATCCGTCTTGTGCGCAGCCCCACACTCGCGACGCGCGCAAGGTCGGACGCTCGCAATCGTCGCGGCGTGAGATCCGCGGCGCCGGCTTGGTTGGCGCCAGGATCGGCCACAGCGCTCAAGGTGCGCTCACAGGGCTTGGCCCGGGGCTTCGTTGACGAGCGCGAACGCCGCCGCCCGCGCGGGCTTGGCGTCGGCCTCCACGACGTAGCCGCCGATCTGACTAGATGCGGTAAAGGGGGGAGCCACCGCGATCCCGCAGGCGCCCGTCTTGACCCTCACGCTGCGTGGATGCGAGACATGTGCGCGGTGGTGACGGCGACTACGCCTGGAGCGCAACGTGAAGTGCCCGCTGGCCGCGGTGGCGGGGGCCGAGAAGGTGACGAGCGCGCCCCCCACCGGGTTCTCCTCGGTGTCGGTGATAGTGACCGCGAGGCGGATCGCGAACGCTGCCCCTATGGGGGCGGACTGGGTCGAGCCGACGCCGGGGGCGATCTTGGCGGGCTTGCCGGCGAGGTTCGTCAACGAAAAGCCGACCGACGCGACGCTGGCCGCTGTGGCGCCGTCGGCGCTTTCCGCCCCACC
>JBAURN010000392.1:0-1635 GCA_049581225.1 Solirubrobacteraceae bacterium | reverse complement strand
GCGCCACGCCGGGCGCGTGGAGTTGGTGGGCGGGGCGGTGCGCGACATCCTGCTGGGCGGGACTCCGCGTGAGCTCGACGTGGTCGTGGAGGATGGGGTGCGGGACCTTGCGCGCGAGCTGGCCGCGAGCCTTGAAGGCGAGCTGACCTTGCACGAGCGCTTCGGGACCGCGGTGGTGAGCTCTGAGACGGCGGATATCGACCTGGCGACGATGCGAGCCGAGACCTACAGCGCCCCGGGAGCCCTGCCCGACGTGACGCCGGGCACGCCCGAGCAGGACCTGGCGCGGCGTGACTTCACGGTCAACGCGATCGCACTCGGCTTGGCCGGCGAGCAGGCGGGGCAGATCAGGGCCGCCGAGGGCGCGATCGAGGACCTGGGATCGCGCCGTCTTGCGGTGCTCCACAAGGGCAGCTTCCGCGACGACCCGACCCGCATCCTGCGCCTCGCCCGCTATGCGGTGAGGCTCGCGATATTCGGCTTTCGCGTCGACGATCACACGGCCGCTCTGGCCGAGGAGGCTTTGCGAGAAGGCGCCCTGCACACCGTTTCGGGCGAGCGATTGGGCGCCGAGCTGCGCTTGGCCATGCGCGAACGCGACGCTGTGGCGAGCCTGGCCGAGTTCGAGCGCATGGGGATCCTGAGGGCTTGGGAGCCGGGTGTGAGCTTCGATCCCGCGGCGACGCGCATCGCCCTGCAGCTGCTGCCACGGGACGGATCCGTGGCCCTCACGCTGGCGGGCGCTTTGCTGTTGGAGATGTGCGATTACCTGGACAAGGAAAGGACCGAGCCGGCTATACGTGGATTCCTGCACGACCTGGCGCTCCCCGCGGGGGTCGGCGACAAAGCTTTTGGGGTCGCCGTGACCGCTTCGGTGGCGATCACGCGGTTGGCGCGCAGCGACACCACCTCCGATCTGCTCGAGGTCACCGTCGGTGCGCCCGTCGAGTCCCTGGCCTTGGCGGGCGGGGTGTGCGAGGTCGACGAAGGCCCCGATTCCTATGGCAAGCGTCTCGCCGAAGAGTGGATCGACGATCGCCGGCACGTCAAGCTGGAGGTGACCGGCGACGACCTGATCGCCGCCGGCGTCCCGGAGGGACCGGAGGTGGGGGTGCGTTTGGAAGAGTCCTACAAGCTCCTACTCGAAGAACGTATCGCCCCGGGTCGCGAGAGCGAGCTGAGGGCCGCGCTCGAAGCTCGTATATGAGGGACTGCGTCCAGGTTCTGGCGCGCGCATGAGTGCGAGCGCGCACGGAGGACTCGCCGGCGAGATCTTCGATTTGCCCGGGGGAGCCAGGGCATTGTTCACCGGTCGCGCTCACGGCAACCTGTCGAGCGTGGGCGGCGAGGGCGCCGAGGCGGGTCTGAAGGCTCGCGAAAGCTTGCGGGCCGCGATCGGCGTGCAGCGGCTGGCGCGTGGCTATCAGGTGCATGGGACGGTCATCTGCGCAGTGGTCCCCGGTGGGGACGGGACAGTTCTCCGCGGAGTGCTCCCCGGCGGCCCGCTCGAGGCGATCCCACGCGACGGCGAGCGCCAGCCGGATGTCGAGGCCGACGGTCACGCGGTAGCGGTCAAGGGCGTGGGGGCGATGGTCATGGCCGCCGATTGCGTCCCGGTCGTGCTCGGCGCCGAGG
>JBAURN010000391.1:0-3084 GCA_049581225.1 Solirubrobacteraceae bacterium | reverse complement strand
CTGAAAGCGTCCCCACCCGGTCCCTCCGCAGGCACGAGCACCCTCACCGCACCCGGCACCGCCCGGACCACGACCGGCAACTCGCCGATCGGGTCACCGTCGGCATACATCGTGAACGGGCGATCGGCCTCGATCAAAACCTCTCGCGCCCGGAACACCCTCACGCCAGGATCCTCCACATGGTTTCCCTTGAACACTTTCGGCAGGATCTTCGTCACAAACGCCAGCTTGCTCACACTTTCAAGCACCGGCACCTCCAGCAACCCGTCGTCGAGCAGCGCGTCCGGCGCCGCCTTCATGCCGCCTCCATAGGTCTTCGAGTTCGCTGCGCCCACGCTGTAGACCTCAAAGCTGTGGCGCTCGCCCGGAGGATCCAGCTCGATCGTGAAGCGAGCCGGGCGCCAGGAGATCAGCGCCCTCAGCGCGCCATAGGCATATACCAGCCCACCCAGCCAAGCAGGCGCCTCGTTTGCGATCCGGTTCGCTTCGCTGTCAAAGCCCACGCTCGCGATCCCCACAAATGTTTTCGCGCCCCCCGGCCCACCAACCAGCGCCTGACGCTCCGACCCCTCCGCGGTGCTCGCCGCCGCTGAGACGACCTCGCCCAGGTCCATCGAGCGTGAGAAGCCGGCGGCGATCACATCGCAAGCCCGCACCGGATCGGCGGGGATGCCCAGCACACGCGCCAAGTCGTTGCCCCTGCCTCCCGGCAGCACGCCAAGCAGCGCACCCGGAGTGTCACGCAACGCTTCGCTCACCGCCCCGACCATCCCGTCGCCACTCAAGCAAACGACGGTCTCACCGGCCATAGCCGCCTCGCGCGCAAGTTCCCGGGCGTGATCGAGATTCCGCGTCAACTCGGTGCGCACCCCGAAGCCGCGGTCCTCCAGGGCGGCCGAGACCGCGGGCAGCACTCGGCCCGCTTTGCCGCCACCGGCGGCCGGGTTCACGATCAGACAGAGACGCTCGCTCACCACGCAAGCGTATTGGGCCGTGCCGACTCGCCAGGACTCCGTCGCGACGAGCGCCCCAAGACGAGACACGCACGAATAGACCGCCCTCGACTCGCGACCAGTACGAACACCGATCCATCGACCAGCGCCCGGTACGCCACCCGTCAGTATTGGGAATCGCGAAGACCCGCTTAAGAACGTGCGAACATCGGCCTCGGCGCACGACGGCGCGACTATGCTGCCCAAGATGCCCGCTTGTCTAGCCGCTCCGCGCCTGCTGGCCTGTGTCGGAGCCACAGCGATGGGCCTCATGGTGACGGCATGCGGCGGGACCGGGTCGGGCGCGGGAACCACGACCGGTACGACCCTTAAATCCAAATCGGAAACCCAGTTTGCCTCAAAGACCGCTTCGGGATCCTCGGCGGGCAAGTGCGAGTCGGTCACGGCTCCCGTGCCCAAGGGCGCCCAGAACCTGCATAGGCCGACCCTCCGGCTCGACCCGGCGCGACATTACGTCGTCGAACTCACCACCAACTGCGGGCCGATCCAAATACAGCTCGACGTGCGCCGCGCTCCACGCACGACCTCCTCGTTCGCCTATCTGGTCAAGAACGGCTTTTACAACGACCTCACCTTCCACCGCGTGGCCGCCGGCTTCGTGATTCAAGGGGGAGACCCCAACGGAGACGGCTCCGGCGGTCCCGGCTACAAGATCGTCGAGCCGCCACCCTCCAACATGCGCTACACGCTGGGCACCGTCGCCATGGCCAAGACCAGCAGCGACCCGCCCGGCGCCTCCGGCAGCCAGTTCTTCATCGTCACCGCCACCGAAGCGCCCCTGCCGCCCCAATACGCGCTGGTAGGAAACGTCGTGGGCAGTTTTGCCGGCGTCGAGCGCATCTCAAAGCTACCCACCGACCCGCCCCAGGACGGAGCCCCCCGCAGCCCGGTCGTGATCAGCCGCGCCACGCTCTCTTCGAGCTAGCCCGCCTTCGCCCGCTCGCGCCGTCTGCGTCCGATCATCGCCGCGATCGCCACGACCGCGATCGCCAGGAACAGGCCCAGAAGGATGCCTGGAGCGAGCCCCAAGCCTCCGAACGGGAGAGCGATCAGCTCGACGATTCCGAGACCCAGGGCAAGCAGCAGCAAAATCAGCGCCACGATCAGCAAGATGCCGCGAACACGAGCCACGATTCCCGCGCTGGCGGGGGGGATGAGCAGCCCCATTGCCCGCAGCGCGAACATCTGACGACCGCTCGGCGGAGTGTGACCGAGACGCTCCACGGCGTCCTTCAAATCGCCCGCCCTGCGTTCGGCCAGCGCCAAGGAAGCGTCGGCCATACGCCTGATCTGCATCCTTTCCTGCGGACGCGCGGCAGCGATCGCTCGCTGGAAGTAAGCGCGCGCCTGCTCGGCGTCAAAGCGCTCCGAAGCACGCGCCCCAAGGATCGCCAACGCCGCCGACTTGTACTTTGTCTCGGACTCGAGCTCCTCGTCGCTGCGCTGCTCCAAGGCTTCGATCGCCTGCTGGGCTCCGCGCTGCTCGATCCTAATCTGTCTCTGCTTGGGGGCCATCGTCAGCCCATTCTATGGAGGTCTCCCTCCAGGCGCTCGCGCGGCCGCGCCCAGGCGCTATTCTCGCTTGACTCAACCTTCCATGTCGATGCTTCGAATCCCCCACAACCGACTACTGGCGACGCTGCTTCTCACCTTCTTTGCCTGCCAGACGCCGGCCCTGCTCGCATCGGCCGGGGCCGCCGACACGCCGACAATCAACAAGGCCCAGCTCAACAAGGCCGTCCAAGAAGCCCTCGCCAAACAGACGGGTACCGCCGGCGCCGCGGGCGGCTCTGTTGCCGGAGCGGGCGCGGCCGGGGCCGCCTCAGGATCGACTGCGAGCGGCGAAGGACTGGGGGCGTCTGGCGCGCTCTCCAATCTCACCAACGGGGGAGAAGAAGAAGCCACCACACCCACGACCTCCTCCACCTCTTCCAATACCTCCAGCTCCACCGCCGTCTCGGGCAGCATCCTGCTGCCTATCTTCATCGTCGGCGCCATCCTTCTGGGTGGGATCGCCTTCTTCATCGTCCGCGACGCCCGCAGCGTCGCACCCGTGGCCGACGGCCTGCCC
>JBAURN010000390.1:0-3802 GCA_049581225.1 Solirubrobacteraceae bacterium | reverse complement strand
GCTCGGCGCCGGTCCGCCCGAGCGTGGCGCCTTGGTGGGATGGTCCTCGCACGAGACCCTGGTTGGCGCTCTGCCCACGCTGCCCCGAACCGGCTTCAACGCGCCCCGCGAGGACTTGGCGCTGCGCGCGTTTCTGGGGCAGCCGTTGATCGTTTATGCCCACCAGGACCTGCTCCGGAATGGGTTGGACGTTCTTACGGACGCCGTGGCCGACATCGAGGCTTTGGGAAATGTGAGATGGGCCTCCTTGGCGAGCATCGCACGCAACGGCAATCCCAATTCAAAGCCCGATCTTCCAGACCCCTCGGCGGCTCCCCGGCCGGCCCTGCGTCCGCTGCTGCGACGCTGCGCCAGCGAGCTGCGCGACCGCGCCCGCATCGGCTGAGTCGCCACTCGACACCTCTCCCGGTCAACCTGTCCCTAGGAGTGCGCGCTCGCGGCCGCCTGCTGTGCGGCGTCGATCCCTTTCCAGAGGTCGTCCTCTGCTTCTCGGAACTCCTCCACGCGAGCTTGATCAAACGGGCCGTGGGCGGCGATCGGGTTGAGCGTGCGTATCAGGTTGGATACCAGGGCGAGAATCGAGCTGGCGCTGCCTCTGACCCAGACGGTTTGTCCGTTGAGCTTCTCGATGCCCACCCCAACCACGTACTGGTTGGTCTCGTATTCGTACTGTACTTGGTGAGACAGGGTCACCCAGTCGTCGGGGATCTCGCGCCAGTTCCGGTAGGCGTCCGCCAGACGCTGGCCGTACACCGCAAACACGTCGCGAAGGAGTCGCTCGGCCGCGGCCGGTGCGACGGGTGCCGTGGCGTCGACGTGCGCCGGATGGTCAAAGGCAAGCCAGGCCAACAGTCGAGACACGTCGTCGCCCATCCCGAAGAGCGTGCGCACGGACTCCATTAGCCGCCCGAAGGTATCGGCGTCGATCGGGTTCCTGAACGTCTCGTCCAACACCTGGCTCAACGTCTGCGGAAGCCGCTCGTCCTTGCGGAGCATCTCATCCAGTTTCTCGAGCAGCGGACGCAGACTCGCCGGAGCCTCCTCCTCGGACACCTCCTCGAATGAGCTCCAGTCGAACGTCGATTGGTCTTCAGTCATCGTCTTCTCCGATCTGGGTTGGATCAAGGTCCGCCTCCCCACGAGGCGTTCTGACGTCGCTCGGGCCGCGAAGTCGGTTCTGTGCGATTTCGTCGCGGTTGCGCCCGGGCAGGCGATCCGCCTGCCTGTTTCTCCGCGACGACGGGGCTCACGTGCTGCGCCGGCTCCACGTCGCTTCTCACAATCAGGTTCACCACGCTCCCAAGGGCGGCGACGCTCTCCTTGGATTTTTCACCACAAAGCTCCACCAGCCGACTGCAGGCGGTTTGGATCGCTCTGAGCTCCTGGTCGAGCTGGTCGCACAGAGCCCGAATGTCCTCGTAGGAGTAGGTGGCTCCGGTGGCTGTCGCACCTTCGATTTCGCGGATGCGATCTCGCGCGTTTCCGTACCCTCCCTCCCAGCGAGTGAGATGCTCGCGAGCGTAGGTCGGTGGCTCGTCGTCTTCGTCAAAGCTCGTGTGAATCCCAGGATCGGCCTCCAACAGGGTCTCCTCCAGCGCGCGCCATCCGCTGGGATCGCGTGCCGCCTGCTCCCATTGGGAGACGCGTCGCGCCGAGTCGCGGAGTTCCGCGATCCGCTTCTCGACTCCGCGCGCCTCGACCAGCAGCCCCACGGCGATGGAGATGTCGTGTTGGTGGCGTTCCAACGCACCAACCATTCCGATCGGCACCGGCCCACGCTCTCGTGCGGACAGATCCTCCTGCTCGAACCATTGCTCGAGCTGCTCCGGATTGGCCGCTCGCCTCGTGCCGCGTAACCGCAGCGAATCGATCACCGGTCCCTTCGGATTCGATAGCGAAGCAGGAGCAAACTTGTCTTGACCCAGGTCTGGCAAATCCACCCTTATTACCGAAGGACTATGATCGGTGTGCTGAATTATGCTACCAGTCGGACCATCGTCGCTTCCTTTGGCGGCAAGCGACGTGACCGCCGCCGTGTTCGGCATCGTGGGCGTGCTGTGCGGAGCCGCCGTCACGGCGGGAACCAATGTGTGGATAGACACGAGGCGGCGAAAGGCCGAACAGGATGAGGAGCGCCATCTTCTCTGGGCAACCATCAACCTTCTGAGGACAGACCTCGAAGCAATATGTGCACTGCTCGACCACATCAAGGACAGTTGCGAGTGGGTAGCGCCCGACCCGCGTTGGCTCGTGCTTTGGGACCAGGAACGCCAGCGACTCGCGTTCACGCTCGATCGAGACGACTACAGCCGCGTGGCGGAAGCGTTCCTCGCGGTGCGCCTGTGGGAGTTGATTACCGGCGAGGAGCCGCAGACTCTGGAGGAGGGCGATCAGGAGCGCATACGCGAATGGCGAACCGGCCTGAAGGTGGCGCTTGGAATCCTCGACGCGCGACTCGCTCCCCTCACGGCTTAGCCGAGTCCATAATCCGCTGGACAGCAATAATCGTCAGGCAAAGGCCAGGTCGAGCAGCGCCTCGTGGCGGCTGCGCCACGAGTTGGACTGCACAAAGGCCGTGCGCTCTCTCTCGGGGGCTCGGCCAAGCGCCAGGGCGTGGAGGGTTGCCGCCGCGAAGTCTCCGCCCTCCTCGACGAGCGTTACGCGCGCGTCGATTCCCCTCATCGGCGCCAGGTCGGTGGCCGCGACCGGCAGCCCCCCCGCCAGGTACTCGTACAGCTTGAGCGGGCTCATCGCCTCGGTCAAGGCGGTGCGCCGGTGGGGGATCAGGCCCACGTCGGCTTTACGGATCAGCGCGGCCAGCCCGGCGCGCTCCAAGGGCGCCTCGATGCTCACGTTCGGCTCATCCCTCAAAGGCGCAAGGTGGGACTCGGCGACGAGCGGTCCCACCAACTCGATCTGCGCGTGGGGGAGGGCCCTCGCGGTCGCGCGCAGCCAGTCCACGTCAAGGCGTTCGTCCAAAGTGCCCACGTATACGAGCACAGGTCGGTCGCGATCGGCGATCGGCCTCGCCGCGGGTGCCGCTTGCTCGGCCGACTTCACGCCTTCGACGGACTGCAAGTTTTCGATGGACTCCTGGCTCTTGGCGAGGTGTGGGCCATTGACCGGTGTCTCCTCGTCAATCGGTCCAAGCCACTCGGCCGGCTCCAAGCCGTTAGGCACCACCAAGCCCTCCCCGGTCGGTCCCACCCGCTCGAGCAGCGCCGCGCTGACCGCAGCCACACGGTGGCCGCGCTCGCGGATGCGCTTGTAGGCGGCCGCGTATGCGGGCCACCAGCGCTTGTAGCCCTCGTGCACGCTCCAGTCGTCAAGTGCGTAATAGGTCACCGCGCGTGCCCACCCAAGCTCGGCGAAGCCCGCCACGAGCGGATGGGTGGTGATCACGACCGGCTCCTCCAAACCCATCTTGCGAGCGCCGCGCTCCATCGCGTGTCCATAAGTCTTGAATTCGCGAGCCACCCCCTTCAGCGAAGTTGCGTCGGTGCGTCGCGCCCGCACCGGTGAGAGCAGGCGCCTGTTCGGCCCTTGCGGGAACGCCTCCTCGGGGCCACCCAAGCGGTCCCGCAGCAACTTCAAAGGCAGACTGCGCGCGCGGTCGCATACCAGCACGCGCCCCACCCTCTCGTGCTCGACCAAGCTCAGGGCAAGCCGGTCCTCGCTGCCGAACCAGCCGCGCCGCGCCGCCGCGCTCCAGCTGAGCGAGGAGAACGTGAACACGACCTCCCCCGGGGTGGCGTCCGTATGCGCCTCCGCGACACCCCGATCGCCCGGCGCGGCCCCGGCC
>JBAURN010000389.1:0-1665 GCA_049581225.1 Solirubrobacteraceae bacterium | reverse complement strand
ACCTTCGCGCGAGCGCGGCCGCCGGCCTTGCTGCGGCGCTGGAGCCGGCGGCACGCCTTTCGCCACCGTGGCATACATGGATGGACAACGTCGCGTTTGACCTGCGGGCCGCCTCGCGGTCGCCGGCCGCCGAGCACCTGATCGCCTTCAACGGACAGGCGCTTGCCCAATTGCGGCAGGCTGGGCGCGAGCGGATGGACTCGGCCCTGCTGATGTCGGCCAACTCGCATCTGCGACGAGTCGTACGCATGCACGGCCAGGCGCTCGCCCGCTATCCGCTCGAGCGCTCCTGGGCGACGCGTCTGCTCGGGCGAAACCTCGCCGAGTACGCTCGCGCCGAGCGCATCCATGTGGCTTCAGCCCACGCGCTGGAGTCGTTCGTGGAGGAGGGCGTGCCCGAGGAGAAGCTGTCCTTATTCCCGTTGACGCCGGACCCGCGTTTCACTCCCAACGTGAGAGCCCCAACGGGCGGGAGCTTCGACGTCGTCTACGTCGGCAGTCTGTCTGTGGTCAAGGGCGTGCCGCTGTTGATCGACGCGGTGCGCCGCCTGGCCCATCGCGATCTGAGACTGGTGCTCATCGGCGGTTGGGGGACACGGGGAATGCGTCGCTTCGTCCAGGACGCGTGCGCATCCGACGCCCGGATTCGCATCTGTCGCGGCGATCCGTTGCCCCATCTGCGCCGCGCGGCTGTGTGCGTCCATCCGAGCTGGGAAGACGGATTCGGCTACGCGCCGGTCGAGGCTCTCAGCTGTGGAGTGCCCACGATCGTCAGCGAGAACACGGGCATGAAGGAGCTGATCGTGCCGGGGCGCAACGGGATGGTGCTGCCCACAGGCGACCTCGACGCGCTGGCCGAGGCGATCGACAGCGCCTACCGTGGCGAGCTGCTGAGTGGCTGACAGCCTCCCTGCACCCAGTCGGGAGACGCTCCAAGCGGCGGTGGTGGGCATGTCGGTGAGCCCGACCTGCGGCGTGCGCGCGCACGCCGGACTGCTCGCTCAGGCGCTTGCCCACGAGGATGTCTCCTGCTCGCTGCACTGGCTGAGCCGCTCGGAGAGTTCGCTGGGAGTCGGACGGCGAGAGGTTCGCGCTTGGACCGAGGGCCTGGTGACCGACCTGCGGCGGGAACGCCCAGACGCGGTGCTGCTGCACTACTCGATCTTCGCCTACTCACACCGGGGCATCCCGATCTTCGTTCGTCCCACGCTCTCGGCGCTGCGGCGCACGGGTATCCCGGTCGTGGCCTTCATGCACGAGCTCGCCTTTCCCTGGCGCCTGAGGGGATGGCGGGGGGACGTGTGGGCGCTCACCCACAGGACTCTTCTGATCGAAGCGATGCGCCGCTCGAGCGCCGCGATCGTGACGACGGAGGGGCGTGCCGAGTGGCTTGCCTCGAGGAGGTGGCTGGCTCGGCGACCTGTGGGGTTCGCCCCGGTCTTCTCGAACCTGCCCGCCCCGATGACGGTCTCGCGCCGCGATCGCGGCCGTCCGCGCATCGGGCTGTTTGGCTACTCCTATGACGAGCAGACGATCTCGCTGGTGCTGGAAGCGATCGCTCTGGTCCGGCGCGGAGGCGTTGACGTCGAGCTGGCGCTGCTTGGCGCCCCCGGTCGAAGCTCGGCTCTGGCCGAGACGTGGTTGCGGCTGGCCGCGGGGCACGAG
>JBAURN010000388.1:0-3288 GCA_049581225.1 Solirubrobacteraceae bacterium | reverse complement strand
ACGCCCACGCCGATCCAGCCGCTCGGCGACGAGCGCGTGCTCGGCGACCTGCGCGCTCGTCCGCTCTGGTCGGCCTCCTCCCTGGAGGCCTGGAGGAGCTGTCCGGTCAAGTGGTTCGTGGAGCGCTTCCTGCGAGCCGGCGAGATCGACCCGCGCCCGGAGCCGATCGCCCGCGGAGGGTTGGCCCACGCTGCCTTGAAGAGCACACTGGAGCGCCTGCGCGAGCGAACGGGCTCCGCGCGTCTCACCCCGGCCAGTCTCGGCCTTGCCAAGCGACTGTTGGCGGAGGCCTTGGTCGAGCACGAGCCGCTGCATCCGCTCTCAGTCGCTCCCGAGCGCCTGCCCGGCGCGCGCAGACGCTTGACCGTCGACTTGGAGCGCTACCTCCAGTGCGCGGCCGACCAGGCCAGTCCTCTGGAGCCGACACATTTCGAGCTCGAGTTCGGCTTCGACGAGGGCAGTCTGCCCGCGCTCGATCTCGGAGAGGGAGTCCGCCTGCGCGGGCGCATCGACCGCGTTGACATCGGTGCCGGGGAGGCTGTCGTCTACGACTACAAGGGCAGCTCCGCGCCTCCCGCGGCCCGCTGGATCGCGGACGGGGCGTTGCAGGTGGGGCTCTACATGTATGCCACCCGCCAGCTGTTGGGTCGAGAGCCGGTCGGCGGCTTCTACCAGCCTCTGTCCGGCCGTGAGATCAGGGCGCGCGGCGTCCTGGACGCCGACAGCGGCCTGGAGCTCGACTGCGTTCGCACTGACCGCTTCGCCCACGAGGAGCTGCAGGATCTGGTCGAGCGATGCGTCGATGTCGCGCGCGAGGCCGCGATCGAGGCGCGCTCGGGCAGGCTGCATCCCCGCCCGGACAGCTGTGCCTATGGCGGCGGATGCGCATACCCCACGATCTGTCGCTGCGAACGTTGAGCGAGCCCGGCCAACAGCTCGCTTTCGAGTACGCCCCTTCCAGCCCGTCCACCGACGAGCAGGAGCAGGCGATCGCGCGGCGTCACGGCTCGCTCCTGCTGGCGGCCGGCGCCGGCAGCGGCAAGACGTCGGTCCTGGTCGAGCGTTTCGTGCGCGCCGTACGCGAGGACGGCATAGCGCCTGGCCGGATCCTCGCGATCACATTCACCGAGCGGGCCGCCGGCGAGTTGCGTGAGCGGGTCAGAGCCCGTCTTCTGGACTTCGGCGAGCGCGACTTCGCACGCGACGCGGAGGCCGCCAACGTATCCACGTTTCACGCCTTCTGTGCCCGCCTCTTGCGCATTCATCCTCTCGCGGCCGGTGTCGAGCCCGGCTTTCGCATTCTCGAAGAGGGTTTCGCCGAGCGTCTGCGCGTACTCGCCTTCAGGGAGGCCTTGGCCGGGTTCCTGCACGGAGATCGTCCGGATGCGGTCGATCTGATCGCCGCCTATGGACCCGACCACATGCGCGGCATGGTCTTCGGCGCCTACGCTCAGCTGCGCAGCCTCGGCCAGGCCCAACCGCGCCTGCCGGCGGTCGCGCCGGGGGCCGGCGAACAGCGAGACCTCCTGGACGGGGCGGGAGAGCAGACAAGCGAGACCGACACGAGCGAGCACGAGCGCAGCGGGCGCGAGCAGCGTGCCCAACGCGCGTGCGAGCTGATCGGGGAGCTGATGGAGCGCTTCGACCTCGCCTACGCGCGACGCAAGCAAACAAGCGCGGCGCTCGACTTCGACGACCTCGAGCTTGACGCCCGTGCGCTGCTGGACCGGCACGCCGACATCCGCCAAGCATGGGCCGAGCGCTTTGACCTGCTGATGGTGGACGAGTTCCAGGACTCCAACCCCCGCCAGCTTCAGATGCTGGCTGCCTTGGATCGCGACAACCTGTTCACCGTCGGCGACGAGCTGCAGTCGATCTACGGCTTTCGTCACGCCGATGTCGGTCTCTTCCGCGAGCGTCGCGCTTTGCTGGCCCAGAGAGGAGCCAGTCTCGCTCTGACCCGCAACTTTCGCAGCCGCCCAGCGATTCTCGCCGCCGTCGAGCGGATCTTCGCGCCCCGCATGGGCTCCCGCTTCGCCGCCCTGAGCGCCGCCCGCGCCGAAGACGCGAGCGAGGAGCCGATCGTCGAGCTCCTGCTGACCGACAGGCGCGGCTGGGATCCGCGCTCGGGCTACGACGACCTGCGTGGTATGTCCGACGCGACTCCCTGGCGTCAGGCCGAAGCCCGCCTGCTCGCCCAGCGTCTGGCCAACCTGGTCGCGGCCGGTCAGGCTCAGCCGGGAGAGGTCGTCGTTCTGCTGCGGGCGCTCAGCGACGCTCCCGTCTACGAGAGCGCCTTGCGACGCCACGGCCTGCCCACGTTGGCGGGCGTGGGGGGATTCTGGGGCCATCAGCAGGTCGGCGACCTGCTCGCCTGGTTGCGCACGCTGGCAAACCCCTTGGACGAGATAGCCCTCTATTCCACCCTGGCCTCGCCCCTGGTCGGCGCCTCGAGCGACGCGCTTGCAGCGCTCGCCCTTCTCGCGCGCGAGCGCGGAGGAGGCGTCTGGCGGACCCTGGACGGGGGTGCATCTGTCCTGGAGTCACTGCTGCCCTCGGCGGATCGCGAGCGTATCGCGTCCTTTCGCGAGCTGCTCGCCAAAGAGCGCGCGCAAGCGGCGCTTCATCCCCTGGCCGAGCTGCTGCGGCGTGCGATCGCCGCGACGGGCTACGAAGCCCATGTCCTGTCTTTGACCTGGGGTGAGCGGCGGCTGGCGAATGTTCACAAGCTCATACGACTCGCCCGCCGCTTCGAGGCTCAGGAGGGGCGCGACCTGCGGGGCTTCCTCGACCACATAGCCCATCTCGAGCGCGCGGCCGGGGCGCGCGAGGCCGACGCGCCGGTCGGCGACGGCGAAACCGAGGCGGTGCGTTTGATGAGTATCCACGCCGCCAAGGGCCTCGAGTTTCCCGTCGTCTGCGTGGCCGACCTGGGGCGCGATCCCAACCTCAGATATCCCGACCTGCTCCTCGACCCCGAAGGCGCGCGGGCGGGGCTGCGCCTGATCGATCTCGCCCACCCCGAGCCGGCCCCCGCGCTCGACTACGTGGAGCTGCGCGAGGATAGGCGCGTCGCCCAGGAAGAGGAGGAGGACCGCGTCCTCTACGTCGCCTGCACCCGTGCGCGAGATCGACTGCTCCTGAGCGGCGCGGTCGCGTTCGAGCGCTGGCCCCCGCCTCGCGCCGGGCTTGCGCCGATTGCGTGGCTGGCTCCCGCGCTTGTCCCGGACGCCCCGTCTCTTGCTGCCTCCGAGCAGCCGCCTGTTGGGGCCGTCACCGTGGATCTGG
>JBAURN010000387.1:0-1550 GCA_049581225.1 Solirubrobacteraceae bacterium | reverse complement strand
GACGCCGAGCGCGCCGGCCAGCAACAGTTCGGCGTCCAGGCGCGGCGTTTCGCAGCCGGCGGCGGCGATGGCGGTGACGGCGCCGTCAAGGGCGTCGCGGACGGAGGTCCCGCGATCAAATCCAGCTGAGGAATTGGACATGAGCGTTCTCCATAGGCGCGGCCGAGCGGCGCTCGCCTTGGTCAGACTGCCGTCTGGGCCTCCAGGCGACGGCGCTTCTCATCCGCCTGCAGGGCGGCGGTCATCTCTCCCAGCTCGCCTTCGAGGACCTGGTCGAGGTTGTGGACGGTCAGCTTGATGCGATGGTCGGTGACGCGGCGCTCGCCGTAGTTGTAGGTGCGGATCTTCTCGGCGCGATCGCCCGTGCCGACCTGGGAGCGGCGGTCGGCGGCCAGCTCGGACTGCTGTTCGGCGAGGGCCCGCTCATACAGCCTGGCGCGCAGCACGCGCAGGGCCTTCTCGCGATTTTGCAATTGCGACTTCTCGTCCTGCATCGAGACGACGATCCCTGAGGGCTTGTGGGTGATGCGAACGGCGGAGTCTGTCGTGTTGACCGACTGGCCACCGGGACCGGAGGAGCGGTAGACGTCGATCTGCAGGTCCCCTGGGTTGACCTCCACGTCGACGTCCTCAGCTTCGGGGAGGACCGCGACGGTGGCGGTGGAGGTGTGGATGCGTCCTTGGGACTCGGTCTGGGGCACGCGCTGCACGCGGTGGGTGCCGCCCTCGAACTTGAAGATGGAGTAGGCGTAGGGTGGGTGGGATCCCTTAATCGCGAACGTGTACTTGCCCTCGCCGATCTCCAGCGGCTCCGGTTTCAGGCCGGCGCGCTCGGCGTAGCGGGTCAGCATCCGATAGACGTCACCGGCCCACAGACCCGCCTCGTCGCCGCCGGCGCCACCCTGAATTTCGACGATCACGTTCTTCTCGTCGTTGGGGTCGCGCTCGACCATCGCGAAGCGGATCTCCTCTTCGAGCGCCTCGATCCGCTCGCGTGCCGCTTCGAGCATTTCGCGCAGCTCTGAGTCCTCGCCGCCCTCGGCGATCAGCTCCTGCGCACCGGCCGCGTCGTCGCTCGCCCGGCGCCACTCCGCGGCAAGCTTGGCGGCCGGCTCGAGTTGGCGATAGGCACGGCCCACTTCGGCGTAGCGTTCGCGATCGCCGATCACCTCGGGGTCGGTCATCTGCTCGCCCAGCTCGGCAAAGCGCGCTTCGATCTGCTCGACCAAGTCTTCGATCATGAAGGCCAGTCTATGCGGCCAAGAGCAACCCCACCGAGGCCAGTCGCTGTGTGCACTGCACGACCTGCTCGGTGGAAGCGCCGAGCTCGGCCGCGACCTCGGCGAGGGTACGCGTGCCATCGAGCAGCTCAAGCGTGCCCGCTTCGAGCTCGCCGTCGAGGCGCACGTTGGCGTGCAGGAGCGAGCTGAGCGCTGGCAGGCCGGCCGCCCTCTGGGCGCGCGCCAAGGGACTGACGGTGGGTCGTTCGCCGACCTCGCCGCCCACCGGTGGCGGGCAGCCGGCGAGCATCACGATGCGGGCCAGGTAGG
>JBAURN010000386.1:0-1707 GCA_049581225.1 Solirubrobacteraceae bacterium | reverse complement strand
GTGGCGCCCCGCCACCACGACGCCGCGGGCAGCCTCGTGGACCTCATCGCAAAGAACATTCACTGCGCGCCGGGGGCCTCGTTTGACGTTCTCGACGGCGCTTGGCTCGACGCTCGACGTATGGCTGCCCGCGCTGGGCCGACGCAGGAACGGAACGCCGCCCGGACGTCCCTCGCCCGGCGTCGGCGGAGCTTGCTCGCACACCAGCGGCTCGCGCAGAGGGAAGTTGAGGTGCACCACCCCGGGGGGTCCTTCCAGGGCGGTCCAGTAGGCCCTGCAGGCAAGTGAGCGCATCCACCGCACCCGCTCGGGCGTGGCATCGTGCGTGCCGACCTCGAAGAACCACTTCGCAAAACCGCCGAAGATCTTCAGCTGATCGATCGTCTGGCCCGCGCCCACCTCGCGCAGCTCGGGAGGGCGGTCGGCGCTCAGCACGATCAAGGGCACGCGCGCCTCATGGGCCTCCACAACCGCGGGCAGCAGCTCGGCCACCGCGGTACCCGAAGTGCACGCGATCCCCACCGGCCGGGCCGAGGCCTTGGCGAGGCCCAGCGCAAAGAATCCGGCGCAACGCTCGTCCACGTGGGAGTGGCAGCGCAGCCTCCGCTCGCCGGTCAAGCTGAGTACCAGAGGGGTGCAGCGTGAGCCCGGGGAGGTACAGGCGTCGCGCATCCCGCAGCGCGCCAACTCGTCCACAAAGGCGCCCAGCAGCGCATAGCTGTCGTGTGCGGCCGTCAAAGGATCGAAGTCGATCTCGTCGAAGATGTTGGATAGATCGTAGGATTCAGCTTGTGGCTGAGAGGGAACCCGTGGCTCTGAGCAGGCGCGAAAGTGTGGTCATGCTGCACGGCTTCGGTGGAACGGGCCGCTCGTGGGATGACGTCATAGGGTATCTCCCGAAGAGTTATCGCTGCCTCGCGCTGGACCTGCCCGGCCACGGCGATCAGCTCGACGCGCCCCGGCCGATCACGTTTGCCAGTTGTGTGCGCAGCGTGCTGGAGCGGGCCCCCGAGCGGTTCGTGCTTGCCGGATACTCGATGGGGGGTCGCATCGCGCTGCACGTAGCTCTGGCCGCTCCCGAGCGTGTCGAGCGCTTGGTCGTCGTGTCCACGACCCCCGGGATTCAGGACGCCAAGGAAAGGGCGGCTCGCAAGAAGATCGATCGGCGCCTGGCCGACGAAATCGAGCAGGGCACAATCGAGGAGTTCAGCGAGCGCTGGCGCGCGCAGGCGATGTTCGCCGAAGACCCACCTGAGGTCGACCGTCTCGCTCGCGCCGAGCACGCCCGCAACCGGCCCGAGGGCTTGGCGGCCGCGCTGCGCGGCGTCGGCACGGGCGAGATGCGACCTTTGTGGGATCGCCTCGCCGAGATCCAGACCACGACCACGGTGCTCTCCGGACGCCGCGATCGCAAGTTCGTGAGGATCAGCGAAAAGATGGTCACGGTGATCCCCGAAGCCCTGCTGCAGGTGGTGGGAGCCGGTCATTGCGTGCTTTTGGAGCATCCCAGGGTCGTCGCCGCCGCCATCACCTGAGGTTTCCCAAACGGCTCCACGTCCCCAGCGTCCCAGGGTCGTCGCGGCCTCCATCATCGGAGGGCTCTCCCAAACGGCTCGACGCCCAGTCCGGCCGCGCGCGGCAGCGCGATCTGACCGTCGATCGCGGGGAGCGGATCCGGCTCCTCGAACATGCCGAGCGTCGCCAAGC
>JBAURN010000385.1:0-6687 GCA_049581225.1 Solirubrobacteraceae bacterium | reverse complement strand
CGCTAGGGCTGTCCGTCCGTGTCGCTGGCGCCCCAGTTCCTCCCGCTGCCGTGAAAAACAGCAAAAAACAAAGGGTCTGCGACGCGCAGCGTGCAGGGCTCATCTCTGGCGGAGCCTCATGTCTGCCTGAGCCTCATTTGGCCGAGGGGTTCCTGTTCTGGCGAAGCTTTGTAGCGGGTCTTCCTGTGGGGACGTGCGCTGTCGCGATCATTCGTCGACGCGTCGAAACAGAACGACATCGCGTTATAGAAGTACTTGACAAGTAACGTTATGCGTCTATGCTGTAGCGCCATGTTTCCTAAAGGACTTCCTGATGGCTGATAGGCGAAGCCGTACTGCGAAGGGTTCGAGGTCTGTGCTGGCGCAGCTTGATGGTCGTCTTGCCGAGCTTGATCGTGAGCTTGAGAGGGCGGGGGAGCTGATGGCTGAGCGCCAGCGGTTGCTGGCCGCGAGAGCGGCACTTACCGGCGAGCGAGCACCTGTGGGCTCTTTGCTTGTGCGACGTGTCACCCAGGATGAGCTCGCCAGGTATCTAGAGCAGCATCCGGGTTCGCGTGCGGCTGGGATCGCTCGCGATCTGGGTGTGCCGTTGACGAACATCTCCCAGCATTTGCATCGCGGCAGGGATACACGGTTTGAGAGGCGTGAGGATGGCTGGCACTGCCGCTGATCCTGCCGTAGTGAGCCGTCGGGATCTCGACGTGTTGTGCTGGGTCGGAGAACAGTATGCGGTTCGCGCTGATCAGCTTGGAGCGTTGTTGGCGTGTAATCCAAGGACTGTGCAGCGACTCGTGGCTCGTTTGCGCGAACAGCATTTCGTGGAGGTGCGTCGCTTGCTGGTGGGGGAGCCCGCTTGGGTGATACCGACCGTGAAGGGGTTGCGTGCCGCGGGTTTGTCCTTTGGTGCGTGGCGGCCACGGTTGGGGTCCCTCGCGCATGTTTTGGCTGTCACGGAGGTGCGGTTGCATATCCAGTGGCGCTCTCCGCAAGCGGAATGGGTGTGCGAGCGGACACTTGCACGCGAGAAGCAAACCCCGCAAGAACACTTGGCCGATGCTGTCGTGTTGCTCGACGGGCGCCATCTCGCGATAGAGGTGGAGTTGACGGTCAAGAGCAAGCGCCGCACTCGCATGATCATCGAGGAGCTGACCGGACGCTATGACGGGGTGCTCTACTACTGCGCGCCCGGTCCACACCGGCTGATCTCAGAACTCGCCACCGAAAACACTTGGCCATCGCTAGGCATCCGCGAGCTACCCACGCGCTGCGAAGGAATGCCGCTTTGAGCCAGCTGCTGGCGGAGGCGGAGGGCGAGCGTGGGTTCGTACTCGCCAGGCGCATCGGCGGGGAGCGTGCGCTACCGGCCAGCGAAGGAATGGTTCTGCTGTCCCCCGTGAGGTTGTGTCGCCACATGCTCGTCGCTGGTGCTACCGGGTCGGGCAAGACTGAGACTTTGCTCAGATTGGCGTGGACGATCGCGAAGGCCAGTCGTGCACCAGTGTTCTATCTGGACGGTAAGGGCGACCGTCAAACGGCCGAGCGGTTCAGCGGGTTGATGGCTGACGCAGGCCGGGATTGCAGAGTGTTCCCACATGAACCGTTTGACGGGTGGCGTGGGCGCCCTCACGAGATCCACGGACGGCTAATGGAGATCGTGGACTATGCGAGCAACGGTCCAGCGTCGTGGTATCGCGATATCGCTAAGAACGTGCTGCGGCTCGTATGCGAGCATCCTGACGGGCCGCCACGCTCAAGCACCCAGGTCCTTCAGAGGATGGCTCTACCCGTCCTGCAGGCCGCGCATGAGGGGTCAAGCGCACTGGATTCTTTGACGAAGGATCAGGTGCGTCAGGTCAGGTTGCGCTACGAGGCGTTCTTCGGACAAACACGCGGGATGCTCGACGGCTCATGGGCGTGGGAGGACGCGAGCGCCGCATACCTGTTGCTCGACACGCTCTCGTTGCGTGAAGAGGCCGACGGGCTCGCACGGTTCCTGTTCGAGGATTTCGCTCACTATTTCACGACACGCAAGCCCCACCAGCAGTTCTGTGTATTGATCGTCGATGAGTTCTCAGCACTCGCATCTGGTTCCAGTATGGCTGGCAGGGTCGAGCAGGCCCGCGGTTTCCACACGAGTCTGATCCTCGCGCCACAAGTCGTCGCTGGGATGGGCGATGAAGAGCAAGCAGAGAGGATTCTCGGGTCGGTAGAGACCGTGGTTTGCCATCGCGTGAACACGCCCGAGCGGATCGCCGCTCTCGCCGGCACACGTCAGCGTCCCGAGTACTCCATGCACTACGACCAAGAAGGAGCGAACGGGGAAGGCTCGGTACGCGTCCAGCACCAGTTCAAGGTCGAGCCGAACACCGTCCGGTCGCTCAAACCGGGCGAGGTGTACATCATCAGTCGCGGGAGCGCGATGCGAGCACAAATACTCACCGCCCCACACCTCACCCGGCGACTACCCGACAAACCCACAACGAACCCGACAACAGAAACGACAAGCGCAGACAGCACAGCAGCGATGAGAAGCCAGGACCGCAAGTCAAGTGTCCCATCCAGACAGGTCCTGTCGGAGAAGGAGGTACAAGCACTCCCCTTCTAACCGCAAGGAGGCGGTGACATGCGACAAAACACGCTCAAAACCATCAAGGTTTTCCTCCTCCAAACAGTCGGAGCGTTCTCACTCAGCTCGCTTAGCATGTATGCGCTCGCGCTCACAAGCGAACTACCGGTGATCCTCGCCCGCGCGACATTCCTTTACCTGATCGTCGGACTCACGTACGCCATTCAAGGACACGGCATCGACCCACCCGTGTACTGGCTCGAAATTGCGCTGATCCCCACGTTCTGGTCGATCCTCGCCCTAATAAGCCCATTCGGAACGGGATGGTGGTGGAAGCAACGCTCGGGAGGCCGCAACCCCTCACAGCGCGAGCAACTCGCCTACAACGACTCGATCGAGCTTCTGCAAGCCCAAACACCCTATCCGCTACTCCTACCGGAAAACTGGTACGTGATCGACACGCCAACACCCGAGGCCGCCGTATGCGGCGGAACGCTCATGCTCTCCAGAGGACTCCTGGAAAGCGACCATCTACCCGCAGTACTCGCGCACGAGCTTGGACACCTAACCACACCCGACGGGAAGCTCACCGCCGCGATCAACAGACTCATACTAATCCCACCCCGACCACCACGACACGAACCCTCAAACCACCAGCCCACACACGAACCCCGGCCCGCGATCGAAATACACAACGAGAGGATCGTGCTCACCATCCTCGCAATCCGCATCCTCACATGGACCGTCAAGAAAACCGTCAAATTCATCAACGGCGGACTGGGACTACGACTCACAACACCCATATGGGGCGCCTACTGGCGCCAGCGGGAGTACAAAGCAGACGCCTACGCCGCCCAACTCGGCCAAGCAGACGAGCTAGCCGACTTCCTCGAAGTGCACGCCCTCATCCACGACTACCCCATCCCATACATCTGGCTCACAGAACACACCCACCCACCAACAGAGCTACGCATCGACAAGCTCAGAAATGCCGGAATCACAGTCCCGGTCCCAGTTGATTCGCTTGTACAGATTAAAGGATAACCCGACGCTCAGTTCAGTTCGGCAACCGCTGGTGACAGCTAGCTCACGGCGAGTTACTTACACCAAAAAAGGTCGGGTCTCTTACGAGACCTTTTTTGGTTTTGAATGAGAGGGAGGGGAGTGCCGACATGTTTTGCGTCCCATCGGGGCGTCAGCGTCGGGATAGAAGGGGATGGAAGACAGATCCTGGTAGGAGGTCGCCGTGCAGACGGATCGGTATGCGCAACGGATTTCGCTCACCCAAGCCATGCTCGAAGACTGGTTGGCGGATCGGTGAAGTCGGGCTTGGCACGATCAGTGGTCGGGCTCTTGCGAGGGATCGACGATTGTCACGTTCGCGGCGTCGAAATCGCGTCGGTTGAGGGTCGCGATTGCCATGTCGTGCGCCAGTGCAGTCGCGGCGATGAGGCTGTCCTTGATCGGCATCGCTCGTCCTTCGGCGCGAAGTGTCGCGAGCAGCTCTGCCCAGCGCAGTCCGCTGGGGGCTTCCCACGGTATGCAGTGCAATCTCTGCACCCCGTCTTCGAACCAGCGCTCCAGTCGGCTTCGACGGCGCCCGGTGGGGAGTAGCAGAATGCCGAAGCGGATCTCACCCAGGATGATTGGGTCGACGGCCAACTCTGGCTCGTTGTGCGCAAGCCAATCGACAATACGCTGGTTCGGGCGAGGCTTGGTTGCCTCCGATAGGACGTTTGCGTCGACCAGGTAGCGTGCCAACGAGATCGACTAAAGGGAGTCGGTTGACTCTGACTCGATCTCCGCGAACCAGCCATCCTCTGGGCATGACCGCAGCCACTCGACCAGACCGTGGTTCGGTGGCGGCGTCAGGCGGGTGAGTCGGTACTCGTCGGGCCCGATGCGGTCGACCTCGAACTCCTCTCCAGCCTTGATGCCGTCCGTGGCACGCAGCTCTGCGGGGAGAACGATCTGGCCCTTCGTCGAGATGGTGGTGCGCATAGATGTAAGATAGCATCTTACAGCCGATTCTGTGTCCCGGCGTCTCGGGGCGGTCGGATTAGGGGATGGTGCCCCAGATCGCGCATACGCCACGAGTTGCCCCGATGCCGCCCGCCGCGGCGCGGGCGGCGCTGGAGACGTTTGCTCGCATCGCGCGGGAGCGCCATCCCGGCGTTGTGCTGGTTCCGCTAGGGGGTGTAGGGGCGGACGGGTCCGTTGTCTCGGCCTCGGCGGGGCAGGTCGTCCGGCCCTTCGCCTCGCCAGAGGATGGTGACGCGTCCCTCGATCGGGGCTCGAGCGTCGCCGCGCTTGACGATCACCGCGTCGATCGAGCTGGAGAGGATGCGTGTGCGGTCCTCGGTGGGTAGTTCGTCGTAGGTCTCGATGGTCTGGGCGTCGGGCGCCGAGGCGCTTGCTTGCTGCAGCTCCGTGCGGGCTTCGTCGACGGCGGTCGAGCGTGCTTCTAGCGCCGCGTGATACCCGGCTCCGAGCACGCGTCGAGCCGTGATGTCCGAGGCGAATGCGGCCAGCTCCTCCTCTGCCTCTTGGAGCTTTTCAGCGGCGGCTTGAAGGGTTTGGGTGTCCTGTTTGACGGCGAGGGCCTGGTCTTTCATCTGCTCGCGCCAGACGCTCTCGACATAGTTGTCGAGGGCGTCACGCGGGATGTTGGCGGGGTCGGGGCAGGCACCGGCGCTGTGGACGGCGCGGCAGCGGTAAGCGCGTGTGGGGTTGGTTCGTCCCCAACCGTAGACCTGGGGCGCGAGCACGTAGCGACAGCCGGCGCAGCGCACGATCCCTCCGAGCAGGCTTGGGGTCTTGGAGCGGTGGGCGGCGCGTACGGGTGCATGGTTGGCGGCTTGCCACTCGCCGAGGCTGACGATGGCTTGGTGGGCGTCGGGGTTGACGGCGTCGCCTCGGTAGGCCTCGCCGAGATAGACACGGTTTTTGATGATGCGCTCGACGTTTGAGGTTGTCCAGCGTCCGTCTTTGGGGCGGGGGGCGATCTGGTCGAGCTTGCGGGCGATCTCGGTGCGTGTCTGGTGGGCGGCGCGCATCAGGAACGCTTCGCGGATGGCGGGCGCGTCGGTGTTGGGGACGAGACGCTTGTCGGGGCCCTTGTCGTAGCCGATGGGCGTGAACTTGGCGACGTGTACTCCGCGGGCGATCGCGTTGGTGGTGGCGGTGTCCCAGTTCTCCGAGATGCGGTCGCGCTCGAGCTCGGCGAACACGAGCAGGATGCGCAGGAAGGCCTTGCCCATCGGTGTCGATAGGTCGAGGTTCTCGGTGACGGAGACGAGCACGGCGCCGTGGCGCTCGAACTCTTCGAGGGTGGAGAGGGCGCCGACGAGCGTGCGGGCGAAGCGGTCGAGCTTGGCGACGATCACACCGTCGGTTTGGCCGTCCCTGATGCGCTGCATGATCTGGTCGAAGACGGGCCGACGCATCGTCCCGCCGGACACATCCAGCTCGGGCTCGTGCCATGTGAGCGTGTGCTCGTGCGCCTGTGCCCAGCGCTCGATTTGGGCCCTTTGGACCTCCGGTGAGATGAAGCTCTCGCCGCTTCGACCGCCGACTTTTGAGACGCGAATATAGGCGTCGAGCCTTATTTCATCGGGGTTCATGTGGCCGCAATATAACATCGATGTTCGACGAGGGATGGCGGCTGCTGGGCGACCCCGTTGGCCGCACTCTGCTTGCCTCCTTGCAGCGTATGGGCCGCTCGGAGTTGGCCGTGCCGATAATCAGCACGCAGCTGGTCACCGACGCCTTGGTGGGCGAGCGCGAGTCGCTGGAGAACCTGCTCGGAGCCACGTTCGTGTTCGGGATGCGCTCGGAGGTCGAGGCCTCGCGTGCTTTGACCTTGTTGGGCCTCGACCCGGAGGATCGTCGCGCCCGCGAGTGCCTGCTCGAATTTGAGGCCGGGCGCTGCCTGTTTCGAGATCATCGCGGGCGCGTTGAGGCGATTCAGGTCGAGGTCGTGGTGCCTTCGCTGTTGCGCGCCTTCTCCACCACGCCGCAAGCGCCCGCGGCGCAAACGCGCGAAGAGCCTTGAGCGCCTTGGTCGCCTCACCCTCACGGCGGGCGGCTAGCGCGCTGGTGACCGTTGTGGCGGTTGCGCT
>JBAURN010000384.1:0-2171 GCA_049581225.1 Solirubrobacteraceae bacterium | reverse complement strand
GCGGAAGCTCGCTCGGCGCCGAAGCCTCTGCGTCTGCCCCCGCGAGCGGCGGCGATCCGCTCGCGGGCAACGGTTTGGACAGTCCGCTGTGTCGCGAACCGAGTGGCCTTTCGGCGGCGCAGCGGCGCAGTTGTGAAACGGACAGCTTCGTGGCGGCGCCCGATCCGACCAACGACTACGCGTTCGACGTGAATATCGACACGGGGGTCGGCAAGTGGGGCAACGACATGTCGGCGACGATCGACAATTTTGCTCAGTACGGCTGGCTGGCGCTCGTGGCGGCAGCGCATGGACTGGTGGTGATGTTCGAGTGGTGCTATTCGCTTGATCTGTTGAGCGGGGCGCTGCTGGGTCAGGTGACGGGAGCGTTGCGCAATGCTCGCTTGACTTTCACTGAACCGTGGCTCGCGATCGTGCTGGCGATTGCCTCGGTCATGGTCGTCTATCACGGCCTTGTCAGACGTCAGGTCGCCGAGACGATCGGCCAGGCGCTGGCGATGCTCGCGATGATGGCCGGCGGTCTGTGGGTGATGGCCGATCCTTCGGGCACGGTCGGCGCGGTCGAGCAATGGACCAATCAGGCGGGGCTCGGCACGATGGCGGCCGTTGCGAGCGGAAGCCCCGAGCACGCGGATCGCACGCTGGCCGACAGCATGCGGGTCGTCTTCGGCAGTGTCGTCGCCACCCCATGGTGCTATCTGGAGTTCGGCGAGGTTGGATGGTGTGAGGGCACGGATCAATTGGACGGCGCCTTGCGCACCGCGGGCCTGAGGATCGCCAAGAGCGAGGAAGCGAAGAGCGGATGCCGGGGCGGTTGCCCAGCAGGGGCGGGTCCGGGCTCGCGAACGCTGTTTGCGAGCGCGGCGCTGTTGCGCGAAGCACAGACCAACGGGGAGCTGTTCCTGGCACTGCCCGCCAACGAAGCGGCGCGCAACTCCTCCACGAAAGCGGGCACGTTGCTCAACGTGCTTTGCGGCGGCGGCAAATCGGCTGACGCCTGTAAGGGCCCAACCTCGGCGCAGGCCGAATTCCGCTCGCAGAAGGGGACCGGCTCGCGCGTGATTGGTCTGTTCGCGATCTGGCTCGGCGCGTTGGGAATGTTGCTGTTGCTGGGCTTCCTTGCGCTGCGACTGTTGGGCGCCGCGGTGGTGGGGTTGTTCTTCCTGCTGCTGGCGCCGGCCGCGGTGCTAGCGCCGGCGCTCGGTGACGGCGGTCGCTCGGCCTTTCGCGACTGGGCCTTGAAGTTGTTGGAGGCGGTGATCGCCAAGCTCACCTACTCGTTTCTGCTGGGCGTCGTCCTGACGATGATGAAGCTGCTGTTGAGCCTCACGATCCTGGGGTGGTGGGTGCAATGGCTTCTGCTCTCGGCCTTCTGGTGGGGTGTCTTCCTAAAGCGCCATCAGACGCTTGGGTGGGCCGCCGGGACAGGCCGCGGCCAACCCCAGCCGCCGCATCGTTCGATGGCGCGGCGCGCAACGGAGGCCCTGGAGACGCGCAACAGATTGACGAAGGCGATCGCCGAGCACAGACAGAAGAGGCAGCCCGCACCGAATGTCGATCCCGCTGACAGCTCGGGTATGAAGCCTCCCACGGGCGTGAAAAGGGGGACGGCCAGTGATTCGTCGCCCAGTCAAAATGACCGGTCGCGGGCGCGAGACCAGGGCTTCCACGTTGGCAAGATCGGATGGGGTGGCGAGGCCGGCAGGGGTAAAGTCGGCGCGGACGGCACGGCGGACCTCTCAGGCGAACGCAAGCGGCACCGTAAGCGCCCGGGATCGGCCAGTGCGTCACTCGCTGGTGGGCGCCGATCGGGAGGCGCGCTGGCCGGCGTAGATGCGACGCCGGCAAAGGCGGGTCCCTCAAGCGGAGCGCAACCGATGGTTCACGTGCACCGGTTGGAGCGGTTGGCTCGCGAGCGCCAGACGGCGCTCGCGAGCGGGGATTCGCGCAGGGCCACGGAACTCGGCGTTCGCGAACAGCGTGTTGAACGCGAGCAGGCGCGCCACCATTCGGTTGCCCTGGGGATTGTCGACCCGGAGGTGGGCGCGGTCGAGATCGCGTCAATCGCGAGCGTGGCCACGCAAGCGCGTCGATCGGGCCCGCCGTCGCGCCCCTCCGTGCGGCCTGGACCCGCCGCGCAGACCGCTCAGGCTGGACGATTGGCCCAGACC
>JBAURN010000383.1:0-9001 GCA_049581225.1 Solirubrobacteraceae bacterium | reverse complement strand
CGTCTGGGCCCTGCGCCTGCTAGGCCATCCGAGCGCCACGCGCGTATACGGCCCTGACCTGATGGCCCACTTCTGCGCCCACGCCGCGCTCGCCGGCACCCCCATGTACCTGTACGGCGGGCGCTCGCCCGAAGCCCTCGACCTGCTCGTTGCGCGCCTGTGCGAGCGCTTCCCCGGCCTGCGCATCGTCGGGGGCTTCTCGCCCCCGTTCCGCCCCCTGACCGCCGCCGAGCGGGAGCGCGTCGTCGCCGAGATCGACGCCTGCGGCGCCCAGGTCGTGTGGGTGGGCACCGGCCAGCCCAAGCAGGAGCTCTGGATGCACGAAATGCGCCCCCTCCTGGCGGCTCCCCTGCTGGTGGGGGTGGGCGCCGCCTTCGACTTCCACGCCGGCATCGTCTCCCAGGCGCCCTCCTGGATGCAGCGCAGCGGCCTGGAGTGGGTCTACCGCCTCTCGCGCGAGCCGAGGCGCCTGTGGCGGCGCTACCTGACCCAAAACCCACGCTTCGTGGTGGGCTTCGTGCGCCAGTACTTGCGCGAGCGCCGATAACCTGCGCCTGATGTCAGAGCATCCCCCAGCCGCCGACGTCGCGGTCATCGGCCTCGGGCGCGTCGGCCTGCCCCTGGCCCTCTCGTTCGCCGACCGCCGCCTCACCGTGATCGGCATCGACAACGACCCCGGCCGTCTGGGCTCTGTGCGCGAAGGACTCATGCCCTTCCAAGAGACCGACGCCCAACCCCTGCTCGAGCGCGTCGGCGCGAGTGGGCGCCTGTCGCTCTCAGAACAGGTCGTCGACGCCGCCCAGGCCCGGCACATCGTGATCACCCTTGGCACCCCATCCTTCTCACACATAGAGATCGACATGCGCGACATCCGCTCGGCGCTTGACGAGCTGCTTGGCGCCCTGCGCCCGGGTCACTCGCTGACGCTCCGCTCGACCGTCGCCCCCGGCACAACCGAATTCGTGTCCGGCTACCTCGCCAAGCACCGCGGCTTTCAGATCGGCGAGGACGTCTTCGTGGCCCACGCCCCCGAGCGGATCGCAGCGGGGCGCTTCCTGGCCGAGATCGATTCCCTGCCCTGCATCGTCGGCGGCGTGGGGCCCCGCTCCGGCGAGGTCGTCGCCGACCTGTTCTCCGTGTTCGAGGCCCCCATCGTCCAAACCACCCCCGTCCAGGCCGAGCTGGCCAAGATCTGGGCCAACATCCTGCGCTACACCCACTTCGCGCTGCCCAACCTGTTGATGATGGACTGCGAGCGCTACGGCGCCAACGTGTTCGAGGTGATCGACCTCGTCAACCGCGACTACCCCCGCGGCGGCCTCGCCCAGCCGGGCTTCACCGCCGGCACCTGCCTGCGCAAGGACTTCACCTTCTCCGAGGAGCGCTCCAACGCGCCCGGAATGCTGCTCGCGGTCTCGCGTGTGAACGAGTCGGTGCCCCTGTTCCTGGTGGAAGGGATCCGCCGGCGTCTGGGGTCGTTGTCGGGCCGCAAGGTCGCGGTGCTCGGCCTCGCTTTCAAGGCCGACACCGACGACGAGCGCGACTCACTGGCCCACAAGCTGATTCGGCTCTTGGAGCGCGAGCTGGCAGATGTCGTGGCCCACGACCCCCACGTCGCCACGCCGACGGTGTCCTTCGAGGAGGCCGTCGCCGACGCGGACGTGGTCGTCGTGGCGGCCAACCACACCGAGTTCCGCGAGCCGGCAGCGCTGGCCACCATCAGCCGGTGTGCCGGCCCCGAGTGTCTTGTGGTCGATCCCTGGAACTGCTGGGGCGCCGGCCAGGTGTTCGCCTACGCCAACGAGCTGATGGCTTTGGGGGTGGCGCGCACATGAACGCAAAGGCATGTCCCCCGCGCGCGCGTGGGGTGTTCCGACGGACCCGCCCAAGTCGATGAGTCGCGTCCTCGTCACGGGCGGTGCCGGCACGATCGGCGCGGCAGTCGTCAAGCGCCTGCTGGCCGACCCGGCGTATGAGGTGCGCGTGTCCGACCAGCGCTCCGCCCCATTGTGGATGCGAGAGGGCTGTGAGGTCCACACCGGCGACCTGCGCGACTTCGCGCAGGCACGCCTGGCCATGGACGGCTGCTCACACGTCATCCACCTCGCCGCAATCGTGGGTGGGATCGCCAACTTCCACAAGCTGCCGCACACCCTCACCGAGGTCAACAACGGCCTCTACAACGCCATCTTCAGAGCCGCGCTCGACCTCGAAGTGACCCGCTTCACATACGTGTCCTCCTCGATGGTGTTCGAGCGCGCCACCGAGTTCCCGACCACCGAGGCCCACCTGCCCGACTGCCCCACGCCCCAGTCGGCCTACGGCTTCTCCAAGCTCACCGGCGAGGTCTACTGCAGGGCCGCCCACGCCGAGCACGGTCTGCCCTTCACGATCTGCCGACCCTTCAACGCCTACGGCCCCGGAGAGATGCCCGAGCAGGAGCCCGGCATCGCGCACATGGTGCCCGACCTGATCAAGAAGGTCCTCTCCGGACAGCGCCCCCTGCAGATCTTCGGATCGGGCGAGCAGACGCGCACCCTGACCCACATCGACGACATCGCCGACGGCGTCGTCACGGCCACCTCTTCGCCCGCGGGCCTGAACGAGGACTTCAACATCTCCGCCTCGCGCGAGCTCACGGTGGCAGAGACGGCTCGCATCATCTGGGAGGCCTGCGGCGAGGACCCCGCCGACTTCCAGCTTGAGCACCTGCCCACGTTCGAGGTCGACGTGCCGCGGCGCTGGCCTTCTGTGCAGAAGGCCAAGGACGCGCTCGGCTGGGAGGCCAAAATCGATGTCGAGGAGGGCGTCGCGGCGACTGTTCAGTGGCTGCGCTCTATAGGCTCCGGCCGATGAACAACAAACGCTCAGCGCTCGTCACCGGGATCACCGGCCAGGACGGGTCCTACCTCGCCGAGCTCCTGCTGGAGCACGGCTACGAAGTCCACGGAATGGTGAGGCGCGCCTCCACCGAGAAGTTCGACCGCATCGAGCACATCCGAGATCGGATCGTCCTGCACCAGGGCGACCTGCTCGACCAGCGCTCGCTCGTGGACGCCATGCGCGCCGCCAAACCGGTCGAGATCTACAACCTGGCCGCGATGTCGTTCGTAGCGGTCTCCTGGATCCAGCCGACCCTGACCGCCGAGTTCACCGGGACAGGCGTCACGCGGATGCTCGAGGCGATGCGCGAAGTGTGCCCCGAGGCCCGCTTCTACCAAGCGTCCTCGAGTGAGATGTTCGGCAAGGTCCTGGAGGTCCCGCAGACGGAGACCACGCCCTTCTATCCGCGCTCGCCCTACGGAGTCGCGAAGGCGTATGGCCACTTCATCACGGTCAACTACCGCGAGTCCTACGACCTGCACGCGACCTCGGGGATACTTTTTAACCACGAGAGTCCCCGCCGCGGCCTGGAGTTCGTGACCCGCAAGATCACCTGGCACGCCGCCGCGATCAAGCATGGCCTGCTCAAAGAGGTGCGCCTGGGCAACCTCGACGCGGAGCGCGATTGGGGCTACGCCAAGGACTATGTCGAGGCGATGTGGCTGATGTTGCAGCGCGACGAGCCCGAGGACTACGTGATCGCCACGGGCGAGTCCCATTCGGTGAGGGAGTGCTGCCAGGTTGCCTTCGACGAGGCCGGCCTCGGGGACTTCGAGCAGTACGTCACGCTCGACCCCGCATTCGTGCGCCCGGCCGAGGTGGACCACCTGATCGGCACCCCGGCCAAGGCCGAGCGGGACCTCGGCTGGAAGCCTCAGACCAGCTTCGAGGAGCTGATCAGGCTGATGACGCGGGCCGACATCGACCTTTTGGCGAAATGACCGTCCCCCTGTTCGACACCTCCACCGCCCTTGAGCCGTTGCGCGACGAATTGCGCGACACGGTTGGGCGCGTGCTCGACTCGGGCCACTACATCCTGGGCCCCGAGGTCGAGGCCTTCGAGCGCGAGTTCGCCTCCTATTGCGGAGCAAAGCACGCGGTCGGCGTGGCCAACGGCACCGAGGCGATCACAGTCGCTTTGCGCGCGATGGGCGTGGGGCCTGGCGACGAGGTGCTGGTGCCGTCCTTCACGTTCTACGCCTCCGCCGAGGCGATCCCCCCAACCGGCGCCACGCCCGTCTTCTGCGACGTCGATCCCCAAACCTTCTGCATCAACGCCGAAACGGTCGCAGAGGCGCTGACGCCGCGCACGAAGGCCGTGATCGCAGTGCACCTATTCGGCAACATCGCGCCCGTCGCGGAGATCGAAGAGCTCGGCGTGCCCGTGCTCGAGGACGCCGCCCAATCGGCCGGCTCGACCGGCAAGAGCGGGCGTCCCGGCTCGCTGGGCAAGGCGGCCACGTTCTCCTTCTTCCCCTCCAAGAACCTCGGCTGCTTCGGCGACGGCGGCATCGTCGTGACCTCCGACGACGACGTGGCCGAGCAGGCTCGCGTGCTGCGATTCCACGGCTCCCACGACAAGGTGACCTATGACCTGGTCGGCTACAACTCGCGCCTGGACGAGCTGCAGGCGGCGATCCTGCGCGTTCAGCTGCCCCACCTCGACTCCTGGTCGGACGGGCGCCGCCGCGCGGCCGCCGATTACGAGGATCTGGGCCTTGGAGACCTCGTGACGCTGCCGCGCGCGACCGTCGACTCAGAGCCGGCCTGGCACCTGTATGTGGTGCGCCACCCGGAAGCCGACCGGCTCGCCTCGGCCCTGGGCGAGGAGGGGATCGGCTGCCGCGCCTACTACCGCACGCCTGTCCACCTCCAGCCCTCGATGCGCGCATGGGGCGAGGGCGCCAAGCTGCCCGGCACCGAAGAGGCCGCCCGCACGCACCTCGCGATCCCGATCAGCCCCGTGCTCTCGCGCGAGCAGGTGCAAGAGGTCGTTAGCAGCGTTCGCCTGGTGCTCTGAATCCTTACCCCCAGCGCCCAGGAGGGCAGATTTTGGGGGGACCGTTCGTGCCGGTCTGGCTACCGGGCCCGCCGATCAGCGCCAGTGTTCGAGTAGATCTGGCTCTCCAACCTCGCGCACAACTCGCGCCGGGACGCCGATCGCCACGCCCCGCGCGGGCACGTCCTTCGTGACGACGGCGCCCGCCGCCACGAACGCCTCCTCGCCGATCTCCACGCCGGGCGTCAGCACCGTCCCGCCGCCGACCCTGCAAGCGCGGCGCAACAATGCTCCGCGCAGCGGCGTCTCCGGGCCGTGCCGGTTCATCGTGTTGTCGTTGGTCGTGGTCGCGCCCGGTCCCACGAACACGTCGTCCTCGACCACGGTGAAGGCGGTCAGGTAGACGCTGGTCTGGACCCTCACGCGCGCGCCGACAGTCACGTCGTTGTCCACCACGCTGCCCCGTCCGATCACCGACCCCGCGCCGATCTTGGAGCGCTCGCGCACGAACGACTGGTCGCCCAGGATCGCCTCGTCGCCGACGTTCGCACCGGCGAACACGACGGCTCCGGAGCACACAGTTACGCGCGCACCGAGCACGAGGTCGCCGACGTCGCCTTTGGCGGAGGAGCTGCGCGCGAGCCGAGGACGCTTGCCGAGCACCACGTGATCCTCGATCACACAGCCGTCGCCGATCGTGGTGCCGTCGTGGACGACCACATAGGCGCCGAACGTGACGTTCTCGCCGATCTTGACGTTGTCTCCAAGCACAGGGCCCGGTGCCGTATCGCTCATAGACGCACCACGCTCGGAACACTACTTCCGCGCGTCACACCACGCAGGTCCACCGTAATCCGCGCACGCTGTGCGATCAGCTCGTAGTCCACGCCCGGATGGGCCGTCACGATCAGGGCGAGATCTGCGTCGCCGAGCGCCTGTTCCACCGGCACGCTGCTCAGGCCGAACTCGGGAACGGTGGGCACGTGCGGGTCGTGGTAGGACAGCTCGGCGCCGAGTCCCCGCAGCAGCTCGAGGATCTTCAAGGCGGGGGACTCCCTCACGTCGCCGACGCCCGGCTTGTAGCTGACGCCGAACACCGCCACACGGGCGCCCTTGACGGCCCGTCCGGCTTCGTTCAGGGCGCGCTGGACCTTGGCCACGCAGTGGTAGGGCATCTGCTGGTTGACCTTGCCCGCCAGCTCGATGAACTCGGTGCTCATGTCGAACTCGCGCGCCCGCCAGCTCAGGTAGAAGGGATCGACCGGCAAGCAGTGCCCGCCCATGCCGGGCCCGGGCTCAAAGCGCATGAACCCGTAAGGCTTGGTGGCCGCCGCCTCGACCACCTCCCAGATGTCGATGCCCATGCGATCGGTCAGCATCGCCAGCTCGTTGACCAGGGCGATGTTGACCGAGCGGAAGATGTTCTCGAGCAGCTTCGTGAGCTCGGCAGCCTCGGGGCTGGACACTCGCACGATCTCGTCGCACACCATTTCGTAAAGCGCCTGGGCACGATCGGCACAAGCCTCGGTCAGACCGCCCAGCACCTTGGGCGTGTTGCGCATCGTGAAGTCCGTCCTGCCCGGGTCGACACGCTCGGGCGAGAACGCCAGGTGAAAGTCTCCGCCCGCCTTCAGACCCGACTCCTCGAGCAGCGGCGCGACCCGGTCGCGCGTCGTGCCCGGATAGGTGGTCGACTCCAGCACCACCAATTGCCCCGCTTTGAGCACGCTGGACAGCGTCCTCATGCTGTCCACGAGCGGGCCCAGGTCAGGCTCGCGGTTCACGCTCAAAGGAGTCGGGACACACACGAGCACCGCGTCGACGCCGGCCAAGGCTTCATAACCGGTCGTGACGGTCAAGCGCCCGAGCACAGCCCGCAGGCGCTCGGAGGCGATGTCCTCTATGTAGGACTCTCCCGCCTGCAGCCGGCGCACCTTGCGCGGGTCGGCGTCCACCGCCACGACGTCGCGGCCCTCCTCGGCGAAGGCCACCGCAAGCGGCAGCCCGACATAGCCGAGCCCGATGATTCCGACGGTCGTCATCCCGGCAGTGTAGGCGCCGCCCCCGATGCGATCGGCAACGAGTCCGCGGCGGGACGCGGGAGCCCGGGACGCTCTCAGGCGGGCCCGGGAACGGCCTGCAGCTCGCGCAGGTCGAACTCGACCATGCGCCGCACCAGCTGCTCGAAGCTGAGCTCGGGCTCCCAGCCAAGCTGGGTGCGGGCCCTGGTGGGATCGCCCACGCTGGGGGTCCGCTCGGGCGCGCGCACGAGCTTCGGGTCGATCCGTATGTAGCGCTCCGCCTCCAGATCCACACAAGCGAACGCGATGTCCGCCAGCTCGGCGACCGTACGCCCCACGCCGCTGGCAAGCACATAATCCTCGGGGCGCTCCTGCTGGAGCATCAGCCAAGCCCCCCTCATCGTGTCGCCCGCAAACGACCAGTCGCGTACGGCGTCGAGCGAGCCGAGCGTGACCTCCTCGGCCAGGCCCAGCTTGATCTTGGCCGCGGCCCGGGTGATCGTGCGGGTCACGAACTGGTGCGGGCGGCGCTCGGACTCGTGGTTGAACACGATCCCGGAGCACGCATACAGGCCGTCGTGCGCCCGCATCGCGCCCGCAAGCTGCTGAGCGGCCAGCTTGGCGACCCCGTAGGGCGTCGTGGGCCGGCACGGAGTGCTCTCGCGTTGCGGGCTCTCCCCAGCGTCCCCGAAGATCGCGCCCGAAGAGGCCAGCCACACGCGCGTATCGGGACTATCCTCGCGCACCGCCTCCAGCAGCGTGCCCGTGGCCCCGACGATCGCCTGCATGGCTTCGGCGGGCCTGCGCCACGTGTCGGGAATGAACGAAGGTGAGGCGAGGTGGTACAGCTCGTCCGGGCGCGTCCGTGCCACGGCCGCCACCAGGCTGTCCGCGTCCAGCAGATCGCCCTCCAAAACGCTCAGGCGCCCACCTGCGCCCTTCAGGGTGCGCAGGTGCTCCGAGCAGCCCAGATCCCGCTCCCCGCCGCCCTCTCTTCCGCCGCCGGCCTCGCCCCGGACCACGCCGACCACCTCGTAGCCCTTCTCGAGCAGCAGCTCCGCCAGGAACGACCCGTCCTGCCCGGTGATGCCCGTAATCAGGGCGCGCTTGGGTTGCACGGTCACGGTTGGGGAGCTTATGGGATTGGCGCGGCACACTCACGATGCCAGGACGAGCATCCTTGATGATGCTTTATCATGATGCACGTGGCGCGCACCACAGTTGATATCGATTCACACGCACTTGATGCGGCGCGTATACAGCTGGGCACCGAGGGCCTTAGCGCAACCGTGAATGCCGCGCTGCGCGACGTTGCCAGACGCCGCACGCTGGCAGACTTCGACGTGATGCGAGACATAGACGGCTCGCCCACTCAAGTCGAGGCAAATCGTCAGGAGCGGTTCGCTGAGCGGCAAGGCTGAAGTCGAGCCTGGCGCGCTGGAGCGACCCGCCCTCTTCGACACGGGCGTCTGGACCTGGGTGCGCGACCGCCGTTTCCCCGCCCTCGCCTCCTGGTTCAACGCTCAGGCCACCGCTGGACGAGTGCTCGTCTGCGATCTGATCGTCCTCGAGCTGGTTCGCCTCGCTCCTAACGAGCGACGCGCCTTGGAGGTCACGCAACGACTCGAAGCGTTCGAGTCGATCGCGATGCCGGCGGAGTTGTGGACACGAGCTCGAGATCTCCAGAGGCTCCTATCGGCCAGCGGCGATCATCGTCGAGTCCCTCCGATCGATCTTCTGATCGGCGCGGCCGCCGAGAGGGCCGGCGTCCCTCTCGTCCACTACGACCGTGACTACGAGCGCATTGCACGCATCGGCAGCCTCCAAGCGCATTGGTTCGTGCCGGATGGGACATTGGTTTAGCCGCACCTCATTGGCGACCACCGGCGGCTCGATCCATTCCATATACCGCCCGCAAGCCCGACGCAACAACGTCCGGTCCGCAAAGCCCGCGCACCCGTTCCCGGCCGCGTTCCCCTGCGCCCGCATCGCCCCACAGCCGCCCGATCGCTTCGGCAAGGGAGGTGGGATCGCCGGGCTCGACGAGAGCCGACTCCTCGACCAGCTCCGGCAAAGCGCCCACGCGGCTGGCCACCAC
>JBAURN010000382.1:0-22062 GCA_049581225.1 Solirubrobacteraceae bacterium | reverse complement strand
GTGCACAGCTGGCCCTCGAGTGGCCCGGCGGCATAGAACACACTCAGTCCCTCAAACGCCTCGAGTCCCGCGACAGGCAGACGTCGGTATTCGGCGCCGGTGGCGAGCAGCACGGTGCGCGCCGCTATCTCGTTGCCGTCCTCGAGCTTCACGAGGTGGCATTCGCTGCCGGGGCTCAGTTCCCTGGCGCGATAGGGCAGCGCCACACGGGCGCCAAACTTGCGTGCCTGCGTGGCGGCGCGACTGACAAGTTCGCCCCCGCTTATCCCGGCGGGGAAGCCCAGGTAGTTCTCGATCCTGCGCGAAGTGCCCGCCTGGCCGCCGACGCCGCCGCTCTCCACGATCAGCGTATCCAACCCCTCCGAGGCGCCGTAGACCGCCGCAGCCAGTCCCGCGGGACCACAGCCGACGATCAGCAAGTCGACGTTCTCGCGCGGCGCGAGCTCCAAGCCTATCCCGAGTGTCCGTGAGAGTTCGCCATTGCTCGGGTTGATGAGCTCCACCCCACCAGGCAACCGCACCAACGGCAACTCCGCGCTTGAGCCGGCGTCGCCGACCGTCTCGGCGGGATCGATCCAGGTGTAGGGGAGCCGCTGGACTCGTGCGAACTCGAGCAGCCGGCGTGTGTCGGGTGAGTCGCGCGGACCAACGATCTCAGGACCAACGCCACTGTGCGTTTGGAGCAGCTCGCGGCGTTCGACCAAGGCGCCCAGGATCAAGTCCGAGAGCGAGGGGTCATCGAACAGCAGAGCGCGCAGCTTTTCGGGCGAGACCGCGATGTAGCGCATTGGTTGGGTAACGACGGCGGTGACAAACACCGCCTGCCCGGTGAGAAGGTTGACCTCCCCGAGAAAGCCTGGGGCGGTATGACGAACGATCTCGTTCCCGGCGCGGTCCAGGATCGCGGCTTGGCCCTCGACGATCGCTATGAACGGATAGGTCGCGTCGCCGATCTCATACAGCTTCTCGCCCACCTCGGCCGTGTGCTCCTCGCCGTGCGAGGCGAGCATCTCAAGCTGAGTGCTCGACAGTACGCGCGCCGCCGGGGCCGCCTGGTCATCAGCGTGAGAGGTCACCTCTTGACAAGCCTAGCCAGCTCGACCAGGCGGATGCGCGAACCCTCAATTCGCCCCGGATCACGTCGGCTGCTCTGATCCACCTGTGGCGTCCCCCGCGCTGTAGGAGTGAGCGCCCGTACCGGCGAGCTGGCCGCCGTCAACGATCAGGTACTCGTCGCGTATCGCGCGGCCGGCGAACCAGCACTCGAGGATCTCGCGCGTGCCGGCCGCGTAGCGGGCCTGCGCCGATAGGCTCGTGCCGGATATGTGCGGTGTCATGCCGTGGTGCGGCATCGACCGCCACGGGTGGTCGCTGGGCGCCGGCTGTGGGAACCACACGTCACCCGCGTAGCCGGCGAGCTGGCCGCTCTCACACGCCCGCACGATGGCGTCGCGGTCGCAGATCTTGCCCCGCGCGGTGTTGATCAGGTAGGCGCCCCGCTTCATCCTCGCAAGCATGTCGTCGTCGAACAGGTTTTCGGTCTCTGGATGGAGCGGGGCGTTGATCGTCACCACGTCGCACACTGCGACCATCGAAGCGGGGTCGGCGTGGAACGTGACGCCCAGCTCGCGCTCGACGTCCTCGGCCAGGCGATGGCGGTCTGTGTAGTGCAAACCCACGCCGAACGGCTTCAGCCGCCGCAGCACCGCCGTACCGATGCGACCGGCCGCGACTGTGCCGACCTGCATCCCCTCCAAGTCATAGGAGCGCGACACGCAGTCGGCGATGTTCCAACCGCCCTCGAGCACCCTCTGGTAGGAAGGGATGTAGTTGCGCACCAACCCGAGGATCATCATCACCACGTGCTCGGACACGCTGATGCTGTTGGAGTAGGTGACCTCGGCAACCGTCACGCTGCGCGCGATCGCCTCCTCCAAGTCGGTGTGATCAGAGCCGATTCCCGCTGTCACGACCAGCTTCAGGTTCGGCGCCTTGGCGAATCGCTCCTTGGTCATGTACGCCGGCCAGAACGGTTGGGAGATGACGATGTCGGCGCGCGGCAGCTCGCGCTCGAACACAGAGTCGGGGCCCTCCTTGTCGGAGGTCACGATCAGCTCGTGGCCAGCGCTCTCCAAGAACTCGCGCAAGCCCAACTCGCCAGACACGCAGCCAACCAGCTCGCCCGGGGTGAAGCCCAGCGCGGACGGGGTCGGCGTGGTCTGACCGTCTTCGTAGCGTTCGATCGTGGGCACACCGTCACGTGCGTAGGACGGCGGGTACCCGTCGACCGGGTCGTCATACAGGACACAAAGCACCGTGGCCATTGTGGTCACCTTCCCTCTGTTGGAATTGGATCATGCTCGCAACCTCTCGTTACGGCGGGTGAGGCAGCATCGCCTGACCCAGGTGATTTGACCCGACACAACTCATTCTGCCACCGCGCCACCGAGTTGGGAAGATCGCTCGTCGGCGATCGTCTCAGTCCGATGCGTCGGATGGAGGCGGCGAAGACGGGCCGCGGTCGGGCTGGGGCGCCATCCAATGTGTGACCGTCGCCGGTCTGTTCGGATCGGTCATCGCCTTGATCTCATCAAGGCGCTGCTGATCTCGGAGGCTGACTCGTTCATGTTGTCGGAGGTGTTCATCCCAGGAGCCGACGACGAACTGCTCAAGGACGTGTCCCGGATTGGCCGCGTCACGCCACATGCGCCAACTCACTGCGCCCGTGCGGCGCCTGGCGTATCGTCCGGCGTAAAGCGCGTTAAGAAGCTCTTGCTCGAACCCGCGCCTCGGCCGATACTCAATCGTCACCAGCACCGGCGCTCCGGGCACTGCCGCGCCGACGAGATGGGGGTCTGGCCAGTCCCCGGCCGGCAACAGATCCTCAGGACGGATCGCCCTGAACGGCAGCCACACGCCGGCAAAGGCAACAAGTGCGAGGCCGACAGTCGCGGCCAACAGCGCGGCGGTCAGACCGGCGCGCTGCGCGGTGACGCCGAACGTAGCGCTCCCGAGCGCGCCACCGCCCTGGAAGATCACAAGGTAATAGGACATGCCACGCGCCTTGGCCCACCCGGGCAGCGTCGACTGATACTGGGAGTTCAGGGTCGACAGAGCGAGGATCCAAGCCACGCCGCCGATCACCAGCGCCAACCCGGCCAGCGCGCTGTCGCGGACGTAGGCAAGTGCCAGCGTGACAACAGCAAAGACAAGTGTGCTGCTGGTCATGAGTGCCGCCGACGTTACGCGCCCGCGCAACCGTGGGAGCATCAAAGCACCAGCGACCGCTCCTATCCCCACGCCGCCGAGCAGCAGCCCATATCCACCTGAGCCGATACGCAGCCGGGTGTGAGCCACGAGCGGCAGGAGCGCCCAGATCGAGCTCGCGAACAGCGAGAACAACCCGGCGCGCAGCAAGATGACGCGCAGCGCGGGGCTCGCGGCGACGTAGCGCGCTCCTGCACGCATCGACTCGCCGACATGCTCGGACGCCGCGACACCAGCGGGTCGCTCACCGCCGCGCCAGCGAGCAACCGCGCCGATGACCGGCACAAAGCTCGCGGCGTTGACCAAGAAGAGCGCCGCGGCGCTGGTTGCCGCATACAGCGCACCTCCGATCGCCGGGCCGACCGCACGGCTGAGGTTCATATTGACGGCACCGAGCGCGATCGCCTGAGTGCGATCCTCTGGCGCCACGAGCTCCGGCTGCAGCGTCTGCCAGGTCGGAGAGGTCAACGCCTGTCCGGCGCCGACAGCGAAAATCAATGCCAGCAGAACCCACGGCGTGACAAGGCCGGCGAGCGCCAGCACCGCCAGCACCGCGGCCGCCAGCAGCATGAACGATTGCGCCGCGATCAGGAACCGGCGACGATTGACGAGATCACCGATAGCGCCTGCCGGCACAGCGAGAAGCACCACCGGAAGGCCCGCGGCCGTCTGGATCAATGCCACCATGGTGGCCGACGTCGTAAGAGTCAGCATCAACTCCTGAGCCCCGACGGTCTGCATCCAGCCACCTACGTTGCTCACAAACTGAGCGGACGACATCCGCGCGAAATCCGGGGAGCGAAACGGCGCCCAAGCCGTTGAGCCAGTCGTAGGCGCCGAGGGGTACTGCGGCTTAGGCTGGTTACTGGACACCTTCATCGTCGCCGCATTATCCTCTGCAATGGGCGGTGTAGCTGTGGACCGGGAACCTCGGCGTGGCATCTACCTACGCGCCCGCGTCCAAGGCCCAAGCTTCATCCCAACGGCAATGGGCGTCGGCTGGGCCGCGGTCTCCTACCCAACAGCAGCCCGTATCGCCGGGCCCTATAACAACGGCGACCTGCAGGCGATGCTTGCCGTCCAAGGCGAGCACATCGTCAGCTACCCCTCTCGCCTGGCCGGCGCGCAGCGGCACGAAGGCCATGTCGATGTCCGCGCGTAGGTTTTGACTAATCAGGGCGTATGCCGCATAATCAACGGATTCGTAAGGATCGTATGCCCCGTGTAGCACGCGAGGCGTGTGACCGAGCGAAACCGACAAACCAACCAACAACGGCCCGCTCGGCCGGGAGGCGCGACCGACGTGACACGAGGACACGCGGCGTGGGCGTGCGCCGGCACGGGACGCCGTGAGAAAGAGGCGATGGGAAATGGGCAGGCATCAAGCAATTCTATTGGCCGCGACGGTCGCGCTTGCGGTAGGCCTCGGCGTCGTGCCGGTGGCCGCGGCTGAAGCCCCGCAATGGTTAGTCGAAGGCGCCCCGATAGCGGCGGGCACCACGGTCAGCGCCGACGTCGAGCACGAAGCGGGCAGCTTGTTGTTATTGGAAGACATGAGCGCACCGGGCGCCCCAGACATATTATGCGAAGTCGAAAATGGCCAGGCGACCTTGTTATACAACGGCGAAGCCGAAATCACGAAAATGGAATGCATCAAACCGGCAGTCGACAGCGGCACATGCAGCAGCCCCAAAATATTGCCCGTCAATCTGCCGTGGCGAGTCTTTGTCGCCGAACCGTCGTCGGGCGTTTTTGAAGCCGAAATCAGCTCCACCACCGGCAGCGGAGCGGGTTGGGCGATCGAATGTACCGTGCTCGGCGTAAAATCCACCGACACCTGCACATCAAACCAAGGCAAATCATTACTAACGAACACCGAAGCCCATTTAGTGGACTCCGAATTCATGGAAGAAATGACAAAAGTAGAAGAGGCGACATGCACGATCGGCGGAAAAGAAGTCGGGTTAACGTTCGGCTTACTTCTATTCCAAGCATTAAACGCCGGCAAAGAAGCGGTCGCTCTCTCGGTGGCGCGGGCACCGGTGGCTTTCGAAGGGCCTTCGTGGTGGGTCAAAGGCGCACGCGCGGGCGCCGGCTTCGAAAAATCTGTGTCAACCATCTCGAACACCACCTTTACGATGGTATTCACTAGCTCGGGAATGCAAGAATTCAAGTGCAAAAAATTCGACTATCTTGGAAAAATCATCGGTAGCGCTGCCGAAAGGATGGGCACGAGCTCAGGCACGATAACGTTCGGTGAATGCGTCGACGAAACCGAAAAAGGCTGCGAAATATACAGCCTAATGAAAGAAGGCACGGAATTATCTGGGAAAGGCACGATCGGCCCCATAAACATAGAAGCGACACTTGCGTTCGCAGCGAACGTGAGAACCGAGTCGCTCGACGCTTTTTTCAGCTTAGAAAAGAATGCTCAGGGTGGTTTTGTGTTCGTTATCGTGTTAATTGAAAAAAAATCAGGCGAAGCCTGCGCGTTGGCCGGCGCCGAAGGCTTAGAAATAACCGGAAGCCAAGCGACTGTGTTGGAAAACCCGGCGAACAACACCCCAATAGGCTCGGGAACGGAACTGACCAAAGTCCAGCTCGGGTTCTTGGGACCTACACGTGGGGAAGAATGGGATTTCACGAATAACAGGTATCTACGGGTGCCGTCACGTCAAATGTTCTTCGAAGGAAATCCTTTGACCATCAGTGGTTCCGCGGTGATCGAACTTAACCTGCCAGAAGCGTTTGTATGGGTAAATAAATGAGCCGCCTTGGGAGATAGATAGGAAACGCGCGCTCTCCATCTGGGTCCCTACGGCGCGAGCCGTCAGGGACCCAGACTCCCGGTGGGACGCAGGGTCGCCTCAGCGCGCGATCCTGCGCCCATCAACGTAGCTCGCGTTTCGTTGCCTCTCCCCTGGCCACCGGTCCAAACACGCGCACATGAGTCGCAGCGCAGGGCGCGATCTCGGACCGGTCTCAGCGTCAGGGGACTAGCAGCGCCTCAATCAGCCGACGGACTCGGTCCCCCGGTCTGGAAACGGCGAAGGCCCGGTCCCCCGAGAGAACCGGCCTTCGCTCTTCTTCAAAATGGTCGGAGAGACAGGATTTGAACCTGCGACCGCCCGGCGCTCCAGGCACCAGGACCGGGGGTCTATGGATGCGCTTGGCCTGCTATTGCTGGCGTTGAGGCTCGCTGAGTTGGGTGTTTTGCGCTCAAAATGGACCCCGAATTGGACCCCGTCGGTACTCGCTATTGAGCCAGGATTACGTGCAAGGTTGCAGGACCTTGCCATGTACGTACCCAGGCTGTACAATCCCGGCCATGGGATCAGCTGAGCCGGTACGCCAGGGACGCATCAACATGCGGGTCAACGAACGCCAAGAGCGCGTCCTACGAGCTGCCGCTGATCTAACCGGCGAGACCCTCACCGGATTCGTGCTGTCTGTCGCCACCGAGCGGGCAGAGCAAGTACTCGAGCGAGCCCAACGGATCAACATCAGCAGCGACGCGTTCAGACGCTTCATCGAGGCACTCGACGCCCCGGCCGAGGACGTGCCCACTCTGCGCCGCTATGCACAGGCGCAAAGCCCAATCCCTGCTCGTTGAGTTCCGAGACCCTCCGCGCCGTCGAGGCGCTCACCGCCGCCCACCATCTAGACGACTTCGACTGCGGCATCGACTCGCTGAACCGATGGCTATGCCAGTCCGCTCGCGTTGCGGCAGCCAGCGGCACTGCCGCGACGTACATTCTTTGCCGCGGAGAGCGAGTGATCGGCTACTACGCCCTGGCAATGAGCGCCGTCGAACACGAGCGTGCCCCTTCGAGGCTGCAGCGTGGGATGCCAGACCCTGTGCCGGTCGTGCTGCTTGCCCGCCTCGCGCTCGACCGTTTCGAGCACGGACATTCACTCGGCGGACACCTACTCGTCGACGCTCTCTCTCGCAGCGTCCGCGGCGGACGCGAATTCGGAGCCCGAGCAGTCATCGTCGACGCCATCTCAGACGACGCCGCCAACTTCTACCGCCACTTCGGCTTCTTGGACCTCGAGATCCGCCGCCTCTGGCGACGGATCTCAGACATAGAGCAATCTCTCGAACCCTAACAGGGGGGCCGACGGGCTGTTGGAGCGATATGGAGCGCCTTTGCAGGCATCGAAGGGATCCGTTGGCAGCGGTCGAGCGACCACCTAACCGTCTTTACAGTATGAGTTCTTCGATCTAGCTCGCAAACCATGGTTGCCGAGCTCAAGAGCCTGGGGCACCGACCGATACACGTGCATGGCCTCCCCTCCTCGCGCATTATCGCGGAGATCAACGCCCACGCGAACCAAGACAGGGCTATCGCCGAAGCGCCGGGGGAAGGCGCCTCACATGTCTCTGCACCAAGCTCGGGAGGAGTACCTCCGCTGGCTTCTCGCCACCCGCGACTTATCGCCTCACACACTTCGTGCCTATGACTGCGATATCGCCGCCTTTGAGCGGTATCTCGGCGCATCTTCGTTGGTAAATCAGATTGATCGAGACCAACTCGTTGCCTTCATGGAAGACCAACGGAAAGCAGGGCTTTCGTCAATGTCGATCAAAAGACGGGCATCCGGCCTTCGGGGACTCTGTAAGTGGCTTCTCTCGCGCCACCTACTCGACGCTGACCCCTGGATTGGCGCAACGGTGGCGTTGGGACGGTCGCGCAAGCTCCCCCGCGTGTTACCGGGGCATGAACTCAATCGCCTGTTCTTCTACCTCCAGAGAGAGGCGGGTGTCGTCAATGCGGGCAACATTGACGACACTCTCCCCCACCCACACGAGTCAACGACGCTCCTTGCCGTCGCGCTTATGGTCGCGACAGGCGTCCGGGTCAGCGAGCTCGTCGGGATCCAGTGTCACGACATCGACCTGCCCAGCCGGAGCCTGAAGCTCACGGGCAAGGGGCGTCGCGAGCGGCAGGTCTTCTTAACAAATGATTGGATAACGAGCCTCACCCATGCATATATCAAGACTCGTAATGCCTTGGGCGTAACGCATCCTCGCCTCTTGTTCAACCTCCACCACGCACCCCTTAGCCCACCGGCAATGCGGTCGAGGCTTGCCAAGGCCGCACAGCAGGCGGGCCTAAACGCCCGATTGACACCGCACATGCTCCGACATACCGCTGCCACTCAGTTGATAGAAGCCGGTGTCGACATCCGGTATATCCAGCGCCTCCTTGGCCACGCAAGCCTGACCACGACCGAGATCTACACACATGTGTCCGACAGAGCGCTTCGACAGGTCGTCTCGGACGCTGATGTCCTTGGGAGGTTGCCCCACCCACGATAACTAGGAATTATCGCTTCCAAGAGGACGGCGACCGTGGTGGCCGAAACCAAGGCAGAGAGGCACGCGTGGGAACTACTTACGCACGACTTCCGCTGGGACCCGCCCGCAGACTTCGGGGTGAAGGTGCGGCGCAACCCCGGTGCCGCACCGGGCCCTGCGAAGCTCCAAGTGTTCGAGGTAGCCGTGGCGGCGATCTTCTCCCGCCTGCGCCCGGACTACGAGTGGTGTGTGACGCCGAACCTCCCAGACGGCGGCTCGGACTTCATTGGACGACAGCAATTCCTGCAGGACGAGGTTCTCGGCATCGCCGCCGCCATCACGGTGGGGGGTCAGTGCAAGAAGCGGGGGAAGATCGGCAACGTCGTCCACGAGGTGGCAGGCAGCCTGGTGGACATGGTCGCGACGATTAACCCGACGTTCTTTGTTGTGGCTCTCTCCGCTCGACTCAAACAGGACCGGATAGAACAGGCGTGTGCCCGGGTCGAACTGGCTTATCAGCGCCACTGTCACATCCTCGATCGACCCCAGATCGAGGGTATGTTCAACGAGCACATCACTCTCCTTGAGGAGATCCTTTGCGAGGACCTCTCGCCTAGCGACGTGCGTAGTGTTCTCGACTACCTCGACACCCGGCGTGACTCCCGGCTGCGGCCGATCGCCGTGTCAACCCCGGATCGGGTACTCGCCGGTGTGCCGTTCACGATCACTGTACGGATGGGCGCACTTGCGGGAAACACCGGAGACGCACGACTGTGGTGGCAGCCGCACCCGACGGATGGAACCGCGCCAGTCCCCGTGACGCTGATAGCTCCGCTCGGGGCAGATAGCCTACAGGGATCGGAATTTTTCGATAGCAGCACCGCAGACGACCCCATGCGAGCGCATGGATCGATCGAGCTGCTGACCTACGCGGTGGGCGAGGTGGACCTCGGGGAGATCCGCGTAGGTCGCAGTGAGTTGACATCCGGAGCGCAGCGGATCGCTCTCGGCGCAACACGGGTCGTTGAGAACATGCGCCCACGCTTCTTCGAAGCCCCTTTTCGTGCCAGCCTGAAACGACTCGCCGACGACTACGACCGGGCGATGGTAAGTGGGATCGCGTGCGTCGGAGTGCTTGGCGCCGGCGGAAGCGGCAAGAGCCGCGTGTGCGACGAGTTTGCGCTGGATAAGCGTAGGCGCGGCGCACGGATCATCAGAGCACACCAGGCAAAGACCTCCGACGACCAACAGAGGATCCTGGCCGAGTTGTTTCTCAGCCTGGCCACGGAAGAGCCGTCGCCAACCGACCCGGCCGCAACCGTGATCCGCGCGATCGCACAATACGACATGGTGCTCGCCGGCAGGGCCGAGCCGGCGGTCCGCTCCCTGTTTGGAGTCGCCAGCGGCGAGCGACACGAGTCCGTCGAGCAAAGTCTGGTCTCAGCGCTGATTGTGCTGATCGTCGCAGCCACACGAGAGTCTCCGGTGATTGTCCACCTACAGGATCTGCACTGGTGCAATGTCGAGCTGCTTCAGCTGCTCGAGGGGCTGATCTGGCAACTTGAAGTGGTGCTCACCGGCACCCGGGTGCGCCGCGGGCCCCAACGCGGTGCACTCTTGCTGCTGGAGGGTCGCATGCATGAGCGCCAAGGACTCGCCGAGGAGGGCTGGAGTTCCGAGCAGTTCGAGATCTTCCTTGGGCGAGTCGCCGCCAGCACAGTGGTCTGCTCATCATTCACCCCAGCACAGAGCCACGAATTCATCAGCCGGCTGTTCGAGAGAACACACACGCGAGGGCGCGTTACGGGCTCGCACCTGCCTGAGCTCCAAGCACAACTTGTTGAAGAGATCGACCGTTCGGCTGGTGGCAACCCATTCCACTCCCTCGAGCAGGTTCGCTTCCTTAAGGACAACAGTGTCATCGGACAGAACCGAGCCACAGGCTTGCTGTACCTGATCCGGCCGCCCTCTGTGGGCTCGCCGCTCCCCGATACCGTCTTCGAAGCGATTCGGCGCAGGTGGGATTACTTGCACGACCGCAAACCGGACCTGGCGCTGCTGATCCGGGCGACTGCCCTAGTGGAAGACCACATACCAAGTGGCCTGTTCGAGCAGCTCCGCGCCGAACTTGCGCCAAACATCTCGCTTGGAGACGTCGACAGCACCGAGATGCTCTGGACCGCCGAGGATGAGCGCGCCGAGGTGACGTTCCGGCACGAGAACTACTTTCGCTCGATCCGGAAGTTCGCGATAACTCCCGCCGACCGTGAGCGCGTGGTCGGCGTCTACGTCGGCTGGTATGAGAGCGCTGGGGCGCTGGGTCCCGCCGATAGCTTCCGCTTGGCCCAAGCGCTGCTCGAGCTGCCCCGGCCCGATCCCAGCCGCATTCACGCGCGCCTGAGAACCGCGCTGCGTGGCGCCCGACGTGAAGGAGACCTACGCCTAGCAAGGAGGATTGCGGCAGACTGGCTCGACCTGCGCTGGAGTAACGATGTAAACAAGCCACTTGATGCAAGAGCCTTTCTACGCTGCTGTGACGATGAGCTCGAGTTCACTGGCGAGTTGCTTGGAAGTGACCGACAACGGGCGTCGATCCGTCTCACCGCGTTGTCAGAGCGGGTTCACGCACGCGTCATCAGCCGCGTTGCAGCGCGTCCGCAAGCGTCGCGCGAGCTCCGGCGCAGGGAGTTCGCCGCGCAGGTTCTCAGGTCACAGATCCTCTTCAATGATCGTCAGCCGTCTCTCGCTGCTGACGTGGCGCACCAGGTGGTCAGTGACATCCGAGCGATTAGCACGAACGTCCCGAGAGATGAGGCGCCTGCTTGGGAAACGATCGACATGGAGGCTCTTCACTCCGAGGCCGTCGCGCTGGCCCTTGCCGGCGAGATCGACGCCGCCCTCGAGCGCTCTCGCCAAGCAGTCCTCCTCGCCGAAGACTCAACAAGTGCGCGGGCCCTGAATGTCATCGCCACGTACGCGAACATTCTGCTCGCTCGGGACCCGGAGACCTCAGAGTCCATCCTGAGAGACCTGCTCGAGAGGGCCGAGGTCAAGAGAGGTCACGATGCTGTTCGGGATCAAATGGAGATCAATCTCGCCATGGCGCTCGTGGTGCGTACGCACGACCCGGGCAGTCCTGGACCCGATGCAGCACTCACTGAGGCCCGCGGTCTGCTTGCACGAGTTTTCGGTGATGCGTTCCGGCTCGGGCGATACCCGGACGCGGCGGCGGCGGCCCTGATGCTCGGAGTGATTGCGGCACTAGCGGAGGATGGCAATGAGGCGAGCTGGTTTGCGCAAGCAGTCACCGCCGCCACACGGGGGCGACAGATGGAGACGCTGTGGCGCGCGCACGTGAACTTCGCGACTGCACTGCATGTCGAAGGTAACAATTCCGGCACGGTCTGCGACCATGCGCGAGCTGCACTTGAGATTATGCGTGACACACTCTCGCCATATCCCGATCCGGACGATTCGATGCGGTTTGCGCTACTCCAAGCGCCGATGGCCCAAGCGGTGCGTCTACTGCTGCGGACCGACGACGAACTGGCCGTCGCAATCCTCGAGCGACATCCCCGACTGCGAACACAGTTCAGCGACCTGCAGACTGGGACTTTGGCCGACATTCCTGAGGCGACACGGAGCCACGAGTGGATTCGTATCGGCGAAGAGGGTTACGTCTTGTATTGACTCACTTGCTGTTGCCACTCAAGGTAAGCAGCAGCGCGATGAGGATGATCAGTGCGCCGACGACCGACGTGAGGCCAATCACGAGCAAGCCATGCGTACTCCCTTGTCCCGGCAAGCCTTTCACATTAGCGCCGTATAGAGTCGCTATGAAACCCGGCCAAAGGATGAGCGCCGCGATGACGCTTGCGATGCGCTGCAGCCGGCGGTCGGCTGTAGCCTTGCGGTCGGCGCGGAACGCTTGGTAGAGACTTGCCGCGCTCGCTCCGATGGTATACGCATCCCGGACCTCACCGCCGACTATGCTGAGAGCGCTAGCGTCTCGATAGGCGCGAGTGCCAAGCGCTGTGTGTTCGCGGAACGGGGGCGACTTGAAGACAAAGTACAGGCGCTGCAGCGCTGGATGCATCATCACGATTGACCGGCCCACATCCGAAAGGGGAGCCATGAGGTCGAGCGGGTCTATTCCCTGACCATTGCCGGCTTCCTCGAAGAACCTGCTCTGCCATCGCTCGAGCGTCTCGCCAATGAGTCCTACGCTCCACTCATGATGACCAACGACAAAGTAAGCGAAGCGGACGACGGCTGCCACACCACCGACGGTGTCTGGCAGCTCGACTGGGAGATGGGCTGGACGCTGTGCGGGCAGCGCAGCCGAGCGGGCGTTTTCCGAGTCCCAATTCCAATTAGGAGGGACTGGGTACGACGACATGTCTAGAGCCGCATCCTCTGGGGAGATCCAAAGAGTGAGCAGCCAATCGTTCGTCCAGAGGACTCGGACCGGCCGAACGCAGAACTGGAATCCTTCATCGACCCATACCGTCGCCACCTGGATGTCTAGACGGCTCACACCCAGGGCGACGAGCGATGGAAACGCTTCGCTATCGGTGATTGCGATCGGCCGCTTCGAGGCCTTGCTCCTATAGGCAAGAACGAGATCATCCAGGACGGACTCGGCGGCCACGACAAGACCGATGATGCGCTTCAAGGTGTCATCGTCCGGGGAGCCGCAGAGTACGATCTCGAGCTCCCACCTGGTGTACTTTGGAACATTCAGGCAGACAGTAATATCCTTGCTCGTGGCTATTTGACCAAGTTTGGGATGTGTATAGCGTCGAGTGGTAGCGAGGGGCTCTTGGAATTCATGCAGCCGATCTCCCCAAACCAACCGTAGATCGGGGGTCTCGAGGAACAGGCCACTTACTCCATCCGCGCGCAGATCGCCAAGGCGATTCAGGAAGTCAGCCACGGTCCCGTGCCCTACTGAGGCTGAACTCGCCACGGAACGCGTGGACAGCATTTATCACGGCTTCCACCTCCGTGTCGGACAGTCCCTGGTGGAGAGGCAGCAACAGAGTTTCCGCAGCCGCTTGGTCGGCTCCAGGGAATGCGCGATCGCACGCGTACAAACTGGTCCTGTGCAACGGCCAGTAGCGAAAGCTCGTGTAGATGCCCCGATCAAGCATATGCAACGCTAGACTGTCACGCAACTTGGTCTGCACCCAATAGAAGATCTTCGCAGCGTCGGTTCCGCGACGCGGAGCTCGCAGCCATTTAATATCGCTGAGGGCCGCATCGTAAGCTTGCGCGATCTCGCGTCGTCGGGCGAGGAAGGCGGGCAATCGTTCGAGCTGGACGCAACCCATCGTGGCTGCGAGATTGTTCATCGTTCCGCGCCGTCCGGTCACCGACGGATCGACCTTCCACCAACCGGCTACGGCGCTGCGCCGATCGAAGCCAGACGATCCGACACCGAGGCGTATCGACACCCTTATCTGTTCGGCAACACTGTCACTGCGGCACCAGACCATCCCACCGTCACCCGTCGTGAGTACCTTCATGGAGTCGAACGACCAGACGCCTATATCACCGAAGGTTCCGCACGCCCGCTCGTTTAGGAAGGATCCGAGTCCGCAAGCCGTATCCTCGATCAGAAACCAACCCCGGTCCCGCGCGAGCTCCGCGATCATCCGCACATCGCCAGGCTCGCCACCATAGTGCAGGATCACTACGGCCTTCGTCGCCTTACTCGCCACTCGCTCGATATGCGAGACCGTAGGATTGAGCGTGAGCGGGTCCACATCGCACAGCGTTACTCGCGCGCCGGCACTACTAACCGCGTGGGCGGCTCCGAGGAAGCTCACAGTCGGCATCACAACCTCGTCGCCAGCACCGAGTCCGAGAGCCGTGATACTTTGGAACAGCCCCTCAGTGCAGCTCCCGATCGCGGCCATATCGCTGCTCGTGCAGCCTATGTAAGATGCGAAGTCGCTCTCGAAGCGCTTGACGCTTTCGCCGGTCCCGATCCAGTTGGATCGGAGTACTTCGCTTATCGCTGCCGCCTCCGCCTCGCCCGCAGAGGGTTGGAACAGATTAATCATCCGGAGTAAAGTTCCGAGACGTGGATCACGACGCCGGTGAGGTCGGCGATCAGATCGTCCTCTACAACGCTGGCGCGGTTACGGAACCACAGCGTGTTTTCTTCGAGTTCTCGGTAGCTGTCGACGAGGTAAATAAACGGCACCGGCTCCGCCACCACCCAGTGAGGGAGCAGCAGGGGAAGCGACAGTGGCGCGATCGGGTTGTTCAGCTGGCGATAGTGCCTTACACGCGCCTCCAATGCCGGCCACCGCGCGTCAAGACGCTGGATCAGAATGGCTCGATCGATACCGCGCGAGAGGTCGATTAGATCGAACGCCAGGTCCTCGACGTCGGGTCTTTGTGACAGCAGGCTGTCTATTGCCTCATCGATATAGCGTCCAAGGTCGGTCGCAATACTCGCTCCCCAGCGCGACCAGAAGATCGCATCCGATGTTTTCGTTTGTGCGAACCGGGAGGGCCCAGAGTGGCTCTCCCAGTGGTGAGCTATTGAGTCAGCGCACATAAAGTTGCGAAGCCCGTGCTTGACAGCCAGCAAGCAGTGCTCAAGATCCTCATTGTGGTTGAAATAGCCCTCATCGAGTGGGCCAAGCTGCTCAAGAACCCTCCGAGTGGTCGCGACGGTCGCACCGGTCACGATCTGAAGCTCCCGGGTGGGCTTACACAGGGGATGCGCTGCCGGCAGATCCTTGTAGATGTGGATCTTGGTGTGATCACCAAATGCCATGCCGACGTGCTGGACGAGCCCAGTGGTGGGGTAGACGAGCTTTGAGCCCACCACGCCCACGCGTTCCTGGTGTGCGATCAGCTCGACCATCGCCGTGATGCACGCCACGTCAAGAACGAGATCCGTGTTTAGCTGTACGAGGATCTCACCCGTTGCGGCGGCGAACCCACGGTTGACGGCGACCGAATAGCCGAGATTCATCTCGTTCCGAAGACGGATGACGTTGCACGAGGACGGGAAGGCGGGGATGACGTCCCAGACCGGCTCGGTGGACCCGTCGTCGATGAGGATGACCTCGGCGCCGGCGGGCAAAGCTGCGTTCAACGACTCAAAAAAAGCCGGCAGGAACGCGGTGCCGTTGAAGATCGGTACGACCGCGCTGATCTGCGGCACCAGCGATAATTCCTAGTTATCCAAACCGGCGAGAGGTGCCGGTACCGAGCGATGGCCTGTATCCACTGTTCCGCTAGGTGGCTCGGATTCTGAAAATGCAGTCGACGACTTGGTCATGCGTGGGACTCAACCATTCGGCACAGGCCGTGTCTATAGGCGTCTCCCATTTGTTGAAATCCACCTTCTGCGTCAAGCAAGCACGCTGGGCCTTGTGGCACATCTGAGCAGTGCCCAGAACCCGAGCGCCTCCGATACCAATATGCCGAATTTAGAACCTGCGACCGCCCGGCCCTCGCCAGACACAAGCATATATCCCAGCATTTGGTCCCCAAATTTGACCCCGATGCCAAACTAGCTGCCTGGCCAACGGTGCAAAATATGGCCATTTGCAGGCCTTTTCTCGAATCGGGGAGACAGGATTTGAACCTGCGACCGCCCGGCCCCCAGCCGGGTGCGCTACCAGACTGCGCCACTCCCCGTGGTGCTCCTCGATTCTACGGACAATGCCCGCGGGGCACCTCCCCCGTCGGGATCAGGCCGCTGAGGGGAGCTTGGCGCGCAGCCCGGGGATGCGCACGCCGAGGATCCCCCGCAGCAGCCCCTTGTTGAAGTCGACGAAGTCGAAGTAGTCACGCCACAACACGATCTGCCCGTCGCGAACGTCAAAGCGCCCGCAGACCCAGAGCCGGATGTGGAGCTTGCGGAACGTCAGGAAGTCGGTGCGCTCGGTGAGGACCGAGGCTCCGTCCGCGCAGATCGTGTGGATCACGACATCGAAACCGGCTCCGGCATCGTAGGCCTTCCCAAACAGGCGCCGAACGCGCTCGCGACCGTGAACAGTGGGCAGACCCACGTTCTCGTAGACCACGTCGACCGCCAGGAGCGCCACCGCCTCATCGAGATCGCCTCGGCGTAGGAACTCCATGAAGCGCTCGACTACAAGCGCTGGAGACGACTCGACCGCAGGCTGGTCCGCCGCCGGCCGGTCCCCCGGGAGCTCTGACTTGTCCGCCGACTCGACCACGCGACTCATCCCCCGGCCATCTCAGCCGCGCGCCGCATCATCTCGTCCTCTGAGATGTCCTCGACATGCGTGGCCACGTTCCAGCGGTGGCCATACGGGTCCTCGAACTGCCCCGAGCGATCCCCGTAGAACTGATCCTCGACCGCCCGCAGCGGCTTGGCTCCCGCGCTGGTCGCTCGCTCGAACGTCCCGTCCGCGTCCTCGACATAGACGTGGATCGTCACGGGCGTGCCTCCCACCGACTTGGGGCCTTCGATGCTCATCCCCGGATTCTCGTCGGCGAGCATGATCACGGCCTCGCCGACTTGAAGCTCTGCGTGGCCGACCTTGCCGTCGGGCCCCTCCATGCGCATACGCTCGGTGGCGCCCAACACGCCCTTGTAGAACTCGATCGCCTCGCTTGCGCCATCGACGATCAGATAAGGCATCACCTGCGGGTAGTTGTCCGGTATCGGCTTGGCCATCGCACTGTCTCCTTGGACGAGTTTACGGGACACCTGCCTTAAGCGGGCGACGGGAATCGAACCCGCCCTAAAAGCTTGGAAGGCTTTTGTGCAACCACAACACTTCGCCCGCGGGTCGCCTCACATCGTACCGTCCCAACCCCCCTATAACCTAGCCTCGTGCGCCTCCGAGCCCTGGTGCCCCTGCTCGTGCTGACGGGCGTCGACTATGCCCTGTGGGACTGGTCGATCGCCAGCGGCCACGACATTGTCTCGCTCGTGGCGGGTCTCACACTGCTGCCGCTCGCCGCGCTCAGCCTCGGTGGGCTCGTGCTCGCGGTGGTCCGCCTGTGCGGGCTCCTGCTCGGGAGATCCACGCCGCGCCCACACGCGCATGAGCGCGGCGCTTCGCAACAAATCACAACCACCTCGTCGGAGCGCCAAGAGTCCTCATCCCGCAAGCTCGCCGCCTGAGCGCGGTCACCGCGTGAGGACTCCACGATGAGCAAGCGACCCCGTCGCCTGCTGCCCCGCTCCACCCGAGGCCGCCTGACTCTGGCCGGCGTCGTGGTGCTCTGCATCGCCGCCGTCGCCCTTGCCGGCTACCTCTACGAGAAGCACCGCACCGGCAACATCTACCACCCCCACGCCGTGTTCGTGCCCCAACCGACGCCCACGTTGCCCAAGGTCAAAGGCCAAGACCACTTCGCCTGGCCGCTCTACGGCTACACCAAGAACCACACCCGCTTCTTCCCCGCCTCCCCCACGATGCGGCCGCCCTACAGGACCGTTTGGGCGCGTGGCGGTAGCGCGCTGCTCGAGTTCCCCCCCGTGATGTGGGGCAACCGCATCTTCCAACTCGCCGACGACGCGACGCTGAACGCGATCGACAAGTACACCGGGCAGACCCTCTGGAGCCGGCGCCTCGGCGCCCTCTCGGCCTCCACTCCGGCGGTTTCCGGCGACACCGTGTACGCGACCATACTCTCGCGCTCGCCCGGCTCCCAAGCCGGACGCGTGGTCGCCCTGAACACGCTCAACGGCCACTTCCGCTGGACGCGCGAGCTGCCCAGCCGCGCCGAGTCCTCTCCTCTGCTCGACAAAGGCAAGCTGTTCTTCGGCTCCCAGAACGGCACCGTCTACGCACTCAGCGCCCACAACGGCAGCGTCCTGTGGACCTACCACGCCCCCGGCGCGGTCAAGGCAAGCCCCAGCCTCTCCGGCGGAGTGCTCTATTTCGGCGACTATTCCGGCGACCTGCAGGCCGTCGGAGAGGAGCACGGCCACCTGCTGTGGCGCAGCGGCTCCGGCGGAGCCCTGCTCGGCAGCGGCACCTTCTACTCGACGCCCGCGGTCGTATATGGGCGCGTGTTCCTAGGCAACACCGACGGGCGCGTCTACGCCTACGACGCCTCCTCGGGCGCGCTGGACTGGGCGGTGCAGACCGGCGCCTACGTATACGCCTCGCCCGCCGTCACAAACGCTTCCGGCCTCGGCCCGACCATCTACCTGGGCTCCTACGACGGCACCTTCTATGCCCTCAACGCCCGCTCGGGTCACATCGAGTGGAAGTACCACGCCGGCGGCAAGATCTCAGGCTCCGCCACGATCGTCGGCAACATCGTGTACTTCGCCGACCTCGGCACCCACGACACGATCGGCCTCGGCGTCTCCACCGGCAAAGTCGTGTTCACCAAGAGCACCGGCTCCTTCGACCCGGTCATCAGCGACAACCACTACCTATACCTGTCCGGCATCACCGGCCTGTACGCGCTGGCGCCTTTGGATGCTCCTCCGCAGAGAGAAAAGACGCCCAACACAAGCAACACCGCCAAGAGCCACGCGAGGACGAGTGCCGGATCGACGACAAGCAGCGCCGCCAAGGCAGGCGCGACGGTCGTGGTCATCCACAAGCGCCGGCCAGCCCCAAAGCGCGCGCGGGCGAAAAGCGCGCCGCGACGCGCACCACACCGGGGGACTTAGCGCTCACCTCGGTCCAGCCGTCGTGCACCGCCAGGCATGCGTGACCTTCGACGACGGTCCAGTAGCGCGTGTAGTGCAACCTCACAAGCGACTCTCCCGCCCGCGAGAAGCGCAGACTGAACGAGTCGTGGCCGAGCTTTGTCAGCTGCCCCGGCGCCGAGGCCAGCGGCTTCGAACCGAGCACCGCGAACACACGCCAATGGGCGCTCGAGAGCACTTCACGCAGATAAGGCTGGCCCGCGCGAATCAAGGTCGCCTCTTCGTCGCTCGAACCGTCGAGCCGCACGTCCGGCAGCGCCACGTAGCTCACCGCGTTGTTGGCAAGCCATGCGTGGTAGGCGGCGGCGGTGAGGCCTTCTTTGAAGAAGATCGGGTCGTACTTGGTGTCGAGCTGGCGCTCCCAACCCCGGGCCAGCGAGAACTTGGGGGCAAGCAGCGCGGCCTCCCAGTGGGAATGGGTGAACGGGACCTCCACCCTCACCAGCGAGCCTCCGTGCGCCTCCAAGAACCGTTCGAGCGGCACGTAGTAGGCCGCCCGCGTCGAGGGGTCGCCTGCGATCCCCGCGCTCTCGCGCACCGGCCCCCAGGCCGTCCACACGACGATCAGCCCCACCGCCGCCACGACCGCCGCCAAAGGCCGGCGAGGCTGTTTAAATCCGTCGCGCCCCAGCGCGCACAGGGCCAACGGCCCCGCCAACAGCACGGCATAACGATCGATGTTGCTACCCATCGGCGTCGGAGCGATCGACAGGATCGTTACGCCCAGATAGACCCAGGCCCCGATTCGCAACAGCCGCTCCGAGCGCGGCACCACGTACAGGAACGCCAAGATGACCGCCAGCGTCGCCGTCACCGAACTGGCGGCAAACGGCTCCCAGCCGCCCTCCGGGAACAGCAGCTCCAAAGGCACCACAACCAACAGGATGGGCAGGACCAAGGCAATGCCGGTGCGCGCCCTACGCGTGGCAAGCACGTGCGTGGCTCCAGCAAGCGCCAGCAAAAGCCCCGCGACCGGACTCGTGGCCGCGCACACAGCCGCCAAAGCGCCGGCAAGCCAAAGCCGCTCGCGCACGAGGGCCCACACCGCGAGCGTCGCGAACGTGACCCCAAGAGCGAACGTGATCCGGCCGATCCACAAGTCGCCCACGGCCGCCAGCGCGAAGCAGACCGCCCCCCAGCGCGCGCGAGGCCCGTACACCTCCAATGCGATCCGCTCGAAGGCAAACGTGGACACGAGCACCGCCAGGGCCCCCACCAGCTTGATCCCCAAGACCAATGCCAGCCAAGGGAACAGGAGGCTGTAGCCGGGCAGGTGGTGGCCGCCGTACCAGTTGTTGTCCCAGACGCTGAAGCCCGAGTTTTCAAACAGCCAGGCGCGATAGGTCTGCGCAGCCAGATCCGGCGAGCGCGGCGCCACCACCAGCCACGCCACGATCAGCACGCCCACGAAGGGCAACGCCGGCGAGAAATCGCCGTCGGCAAGCAGCGCGCGTACCCGTCCGAGCGTGGGCGCGCGCTCGGTGAGTGCCTGGCTCTCCACAACCCGAGCGTATAAGTTGGCTGAGGCTCGGCGTGCTACCCCGCCGAGCCTCAGCACTCGCGCGAGTCGAACTCAATTGGACGAGTCGCGCCTATGTTCTTACGAACAGGTGGGCGCGCCCGAAGTCGCGCTGCGCCGGCGAGAAACGGGAGCCCGCAACTCGCGTTGCGCGGCGACGCGTGGAGCAGCGCCCGAGTCGCACTGCGCACCACTCGCTCCGGTCCCCGATAATCAGCGCCGATGAGAACGCCCGCCACGAGCGCCCGCCGCCTGTTCGCGCTCGCCCTGGCGGCGCCGGCCCTGTTGGTTGGCGGCTGCGGCACCACCCATCCCCCTCCGGTCGAAGCCAAAGCACTGGCCGAAGCCCAGACGTTCCCCTACTACCGCCTCTACTGGGCGGGACCCACTTTCCTAGGCAAGCCGCTCGCCGCCGTGGATGGCTTGAAGAGCTACAGCGCCGGGATCGGCGACAGCGTGTACTACGGAGACTGCGTCAACGGCAAGGGCCTGCTCGGCGGCGGCGGCAGCTGCCTGCTGCCTTTGCAAGTGAGCACCGTGATCTACGGTCTGCACTCCAACTCCGCGCTGGGCCCCCAGCGCAACGCCCTGATAAGGGGCGTGCCGGCCACGATCTACGACGAAGAACACTCGATCGAGCTCTACTCCGGGCGCCTGGCGATCGACGTGTTCTCCGACACCCCCGCCGACGCTTTGGCCGCGACGGTGCAACTGCGCCCCATCAATGTCCCCGGCGGCGCCACCGAAAAGCTTCCCCCACCCGCTTACTGCCCGGGCCTGTCCGGGCCGGTTCCGGCGCGCGTGCGGGCAGCCATGAACGCGCTCCCCGGCCGTCCCTGCCAGAAGGCCCAAGCGGCTCTGGCGGCGACCGAACGGCTCGCCGGTTAGGCTAGGCCCCCGGCGCGGCTTTAGGCCCGGGCACGATTTTGGGCCCCTGATGCGGCCCGGACGAGGTGCCCACCGGCTCGCCGATCTCTCGGCGCAAGCTGAAGAACGCCGCCGAGCCGATCAGCGCCGGCAGCCACAGCGAGATCGCCCGGTAGGTGACGACCGCCGCCACCACCGCCGCGACGGGCCGCACGTGGAACAGCACGAGCATCCCAATCAAGCCGCCTTCGACCGCCACCAGCCCGGCCGGGATCGGGATCGAGTTGGCCATCAAGCCCACCAGGTAGGCCATCGCGACCACCCAGAACGCCGGCGAAGGTCCGTAGGCCAGCAGGCACACGTACAGCACCATCGTGTCGAACAGCCAATAGCCGACGGCTCCCAGCAGTCGCGGCTCGCCCCGGCCAATCA
>JBAURN010000381.1:0-7189 GCA_049581225.1 Solirubrobacteraceae bacterium | reverse complement strand
GCGCCCAGCCCGCGCCGCCGAGGCCCCCGCGGGCGCCTCGGACTCCTCGATCGCCGGAACGCTGTCAGCCAGCTCGAGTGTGTCCACGTGCAGCTCCTCCAACAGAGCGAGGCGCCGTCCATGGTCTTCGACCAGCTCCGGCGGTCCGAGCAGGCGCGCGTTTTCGCCCAAACCGAGCACCCAGGAGACGATCATGCGGGCGCTTGAATAGCTCGTGCGCAGGATCTTGTCCGCGTCGTCGTGGCCGTCCTCGCCGGCGCTCACCATCTCGCCGTAGCGACCGAAGTGGCGCTCTATCTGCCAGGCGATCCGCTCGCTCAAGAGCACTTCGGCGATCCCCTGCCGATCGCCGAGCTGCCACTCGGCGCGCCCCGCGTACTCGCGCGGGTCGAAATCGGCCGGGCGTCTGAAGTCGTGCTCGGCCTTGGTCGCGTAGGAGACCTTGCCGCGGATGCGCGAGAGCCTGAAGACCCTGATCTGCTCGCGCTCGTGGGCGTGGCCGAGCAGGTAGAACTCGCCTCCTTGGAAGAGCAGGTGGTAGGGGTCCACGCGGCGCGCGCCCACCTCGTCACGGGCCATCGTGTAGTAGTCGAAGGTGATCGTCTTGTTGCGGAAGATCGCCGTCTCGATCTTGGCCAGGCGTACCGACAGCTCATGCCCGTCGGCCTTGGCGGTGATCGCCAGGGCGACCGACTGCTGCTCCGGCGCACGCAACGGGCTGGGGCGCCCCCACGTGATCTGTTGCAGGGCCAGCCGCAGCGGCTCGGCGTAGGCGAACTCGCCGTCGAGCAGGTGCAGGGCGGCCTGCAGGGCCGCGTGCTCTTCGTCTGTGAACTCGATCGCCGGTAGATGGAAGTTCTCCGAGCGCAGCGAGTAGTTCTCCTGCTCGGCGGCCCCGTCGGCGGGACGATCCACGGTCAGCTGGATGCGCAGAGACTCGAGCTCCGAGCGGTCGGCGTAGAAACGCCGCGCGAATGCGTCCTCGTTCATGCCGCTGTAGCCCTCCACGTCGCGCCTGATCTCGAGCGCCGTGACCGGCCTGCGCTCGGCCATCAGGTACGAGATCAGCGACAGCTGGCGGATCAGCTTCTCTGTGTCCTTGGCCATTCACCACCAAAGATAGAACCCGATGACGAGACGTATTCGCCCGCCCGCCCGCCGACTCGCAAATTGCGGCTTTTACAGGGGCTATTTGGAGGGTCGCCGGGCCGAGGACGACCGGACGCCGCGAGCCTCGCTCAGGCGGCTTCGCGCGTGGACTGCTGCTGGGCGGGTGCGCTCGCTTCGCGCTCGGCGAACCACGCGCCCGCTCCAAGCGCACGATCGAAGTTCGACCAGCGCGCCCCCGGTGAGAGCTCCTTCTCGATCCGGTCGAAGCTGCCGAGGCGTCCGCCCAAGTTGTCGATCATGTGCACCAGGGTCGCCTCGCGCGTCGCGGGCAGGACGGGGCTGCCGTGCTCGAGCGAGCCGTGGTGGGAGAGAATGATGTGCCCAACGGCCCAGGCCAGCTCCTCGGGGAAGCCCTCGATGTCCTCGATCGTGCGACGGACACGGTAGTAGCCGAGCGCGATCTCCCCGTGGAGGCGTCCGAGGTCTGTGAGATCGATGCTGCGAGTGTCCTCGCCGTAGGCGTCGAGCTTGCCGATGTCGTGCAGCAAAGCTCCGGTCACGGCCACGTCGCGGTCGATCCCGGGGAACGTGGCCGAAATTGCGCTCACGCCTTGTGCCACTCCCAGGCAGTGCTCGAGCAGTCCGTGGCGGTAGGCCTGGTGGTAGTACTTGGCGGCGGGTGCCACCTCGTAGCGTGCCCATAGAGACGATCCCTCCCCAAACACACGCTCGAGTAGAGCGCTCAGGTGGGGGTCGCGCACCGTGGCGATCAGCTCGCGCAGGTCGGCCTCCATCTGCCGGGGCTCGCGCGCGGGCCCATCCAACAAGTCCTCAGGCGCGTAGCTTCCCGGTTCTGCCGGAGCGAGCAGGCGAAGGTTTATCTGTGGACCGAACCTCGGATGGACCGTGTAGCGACCGCCCACACGCACCGGGGCGCCGGGCGGCGCGAGGCGCTCGGTCTCGGCAAGGTCCTCCCACACCATCGCGACCACCATGCCGGTGCGGTCACCGAGCTGCAGGCGCAGATAGTCGCCGCCGTCGCGGCGGGAGCGGCGCTCGATAGCGCGCACCAGCAGGACCTGGTCGATCTCTGTGCCGTCTGAAAGCTCGTTGACGAGCATGTCCGGAAGGTAGAGCGAAGGGCGGACGGTATCCGCCCAAACCCCGGACACTCGTGCACCTTATTGTCCAATGACGGCCCCGAGGTTTGTCCATTCAACCTATAGACGTCTCTACTTGCCTGACATATTCTGTGGATTGTGTAAGGCTCAGTATCAAGGTTTGTGTAGAGACCAGTTTCAACACTTCTGTAGCGACTGTTTTCTACGAGGGGCACGACAGGAGGATCCGAAAGACATGAACACCGAGACACACACAGCGAAGCACACCAGGATCACAGGGGGCAGGGCAAGCGCCGAGGAGCACAGGCTCAAAATCGTGAGCTGGAACGTGAACGGGATCAGGGCGCGGATGCCTCGCATCGCCGAGATGCTGAGGCGGGAGCGCCCCGACATGGTCTGCCTGCAAGAGACGCGCTGCCCGTTTCGCCACTTCCCCCACCAGCGCTTGGAGCAACTCGGCTACCGCGCCGAGCACAGCCCCGGCCGTCGCAACGGCGGCGTGGCGATCCTGGTGCGCTCCGATCATCGTGTGACACACCGCTGCCTGTCTTTGGACAGCAGCCACGACTTGGCCCAAGGGCGCTGGCTGGAGACGACATGCGCCGGGCTGACGCTCGGCTCGGTGTACGTACCGGCCGGCCCGACCCGCCAAGAACTGGATGACTCAGGCAAGCTCGCGTTCTTGGAGGCAGTCGCCAACCAGGCCTGCCGCGACCACTATCACCCACTCCTGATCGCCGGCGACTTCAACGTGGCACCGTCGGACCGCGACGTTTACGAGCCCACATGGCTCGAAGGCTCCTACCACACCGCCGCGGCCGAGCGTGAGGATCTGCGCCACATCCTGCGCGAGGGCGAGTTGCTGGACGTGTACCGCCACCTGCATCCCGACGAGAGCGGCTACACCTGCTGGGACCAGCGCGAGGGTCACTATGCACGCGACTATGGCTTGCGCATCGACCTGGCCCTGGCCAGCAGCAGGCTGGCCGAACACATCACCCGCTGCGAGGTCAAGCACGCCTACCGGCAGGGACGGCGGCCCTCAAATCACGCTCCCTTGGAAATCGAACTGCAGGGCATCGGCGAGTGCGAGGACTGCATGGAGAGCGCAATTGCTGCCTAAAGCGCCACACAGCCCCCGAACAGAGCAGCGTCGCCCCATGGAGACTCAGGACCCCCAGTCCAGGATCGGGACGCAGCGTCCCAAGGCAGGCCGCGAGCGCCACGAGTGGGCCGCAACGCTCGCGCTCGTGACCCACTACCACCGACAGTTGCGGCTTGCCCAGAAGGCTCTCTCCGCGGACTGCTCCCATCGCCCTCACCCCTCGGGGGCGGTGGGAGTATCTATGGCTCCAAGCGGTTGGGCCCTCGATACAGGAATGTGACCTCACGGACATTGTCTTGACCGAGCATCTGCATCAAGAGACGCGTCAGGCCGAACCCGAAGCCGCCGTGCGGGGGTGCGCCGTAGCGGAAGAAGTCGAGGTAGTACTGGATCGGCTCGACCTCGACTCCCTTCTCACGCGCCTGGGCGAGGAGCTGCTCGTAGCGGTGCTCGCGCTGGGCTCCGGTGGTGAGCTCGATACCCCGCCACAACAGGTCGAAGCTCTTGGTGAGGGTTGGCTGGTCTTGATGGCGCATGTGGTAGAAGGGCCGCACAGATGTCGGATAGTCCGTGACGAACACGAACTCGCTGCCTGACTGCTCGGCGACGATCGCCGACAGCGCCCGCTCGCTCGGGGGGTCCAGATCGTGATCGGGCCCCGGCGCGTCGTGGCCGTGGTCCTTCAAGAGGGCCTTGGCTTCGGCCAGGGTGATGCGGGGGAAAGGTACGGTCGGCGCTGCCAGCTCCACGCCAAACGTGGCAGCGATCTGCTCGCCGTGCTGTTGGGCCACCGTGGAGAGCACGCGCGCAAGCCAAGCCTCCTCGAAGGCCATCACATCCTCGTGGGAGTCGATCCAGGCAATCTCCACGTCGACGCTCGTGAACTCGGTGTCGTGCCGGGACGTGAATGAAGGATTGGCCCGGAACACGGGGCCGATCTCGAACACCTTGCCAAAACCCCCGGCCATCGCCATCTGCTTGTAGAACTGGGGCGACTGGGCCAGGTAGGCCGTCCGCTCGAAGTAGTCGACCTTGAACAGCTCCGCGCCGGACTCCGAGGCGGAGCCCATCAGCTTGGGCGTGTGGATCTCGACGAAGCCCTGCTCGCGCCAGTACTCGCGCATGGCGTGCTCCACCGTGGACTGCACTTCGAAGATCAGGCGCCTGTCGGGACGGCGCAGGTCGAGGTAGCGCCAGTCGATGCGCTTGTCCAGGGCCGACTCGGGTGTCACGGGCAGTTCGGGCTCGGCCGGCGAATCGACGGTGAGAGACGCCAGCTGGATCTCAAGGCCGCCGAGCTTGACCCGCTCGTCGGCGACCACCAGACCAGCGACCGTGACGGCCGACTCGGGCGTGAGCGCGGAGATCGCCTCGTTGAGCTCGCTGGGGGGGTCATGCTTGGGGAGCACCAGCTGCGCCGAGCCGGTTTCGTCGCGCAAGACCAAGAACTGCATACTCTTCTGGTCGCGGATGGCCTGCGCCCAGCCGCGCAGCTCGACAGTGCTGTCGATGTGTTCTTTGAGCTCGGCTATCGGGGTGCGGGGCACGGGAGGGGCAATGCTATTGCAGCGCCCCGTCCGCCGGTCCTTCGCGTGCGTCGCGCTCCGAGCAATGGGTGGGGCAATAGACGCCGCGTACGCTCCCGTCCTTGGCCCCGAAGGCGAGCCATACACCGCTGCGCCATGAGAAATAGAAGAAGCCCTCCTGAGCGTCTTTGAGCTGGCGCTCGCGCTGCCACGCTTTGACGACCACACTGGCCGGAATGCGCGAGCGGCAGGTGTGCTCGTAGCTGGGGTAGCCGCTCCATACGCACTTCATGGGGCCCTCGGCCGGCGCACGAGGGCTCTCGACATCCTCGGGCGGGCAGGCCGGCGCCTCCGTCAATGGGATCGGCGACGACTGGACCTGCTCGATGGGGTGGCGCTTTGGCTTCATCTGCCCGGCTCGGACAACACGCTGTCGTCCTAATGGGACTACGAGGTTTCTACTGGCTATACGGCAAGTCGTGGCACAGGGATGCATCCACATGTCCACATTGGACGATTGTTCTACACATGTCGGACGCCGCTTCAGCCGTGGCCAGACAACGACGATCCGGGGCTGCCTTTAGGCTTCCCGCAAACGCCTGCTCTTATACCCGCGCGTGGGGCAATCCCCCCTGCAAGACAACCGATGGGCGACCAAAAGCCAACCGGGAGCACAATGAGCGACACAGCAAACGAGCCCGAGCCCGCCTACCACCTGTTCCTCGACGGCCAAGAGATCCCGGTCTGCGCGAGCGCACTGCGCCTGCTCGTCTCCGGCGAGGCACACGAGCCGCAGATCCGGGGGCTCGCCCGCGCGGTGATCGAGAGCCTCAACGGCGAGCCCGACGAGCGCGGCAAACTGACAGTTGCGCTGAGCCCCGAGCAGATGAAGATCACCCACACCGCCGTGAAGCTGCTGCTCGACGATCTGCAGCGAGGACAGGCCGAGGAGCGCGAGGTCCTGCGCGGCATCTTGGGCAAGCTCCCCGACGAACACACGATCCGCGCGATCACACTGCCCTGAGGATCTGTCCCGACGGGTCCGAGCAGGTTACGCTTAGCTCAGCGATGAGCACGAGCCAACCCCATAGCACCGACGAGCTGCGGTCGAGCTTTCTCGACTTCTTCGTGGCGCGCGAGCACCGCCTGACCGCATCCTCCAGCCTCGTGCCCACACACCCGAAGGCGCCGTTGTTCACCAACGCGGGGATGGTCCAGTTCTTGCCGGTGTTCTTCGGCGAAGAGCCCGCCGTCTCGCCGCGGGCCACCTCGGCTCAGAAGTGCTTGCGTGTGAGGGGCAAGCACGACGACATCGAGATCGTGGGGCGCAGCACCCGCCATCTGACGTTTTTCGAGATGCTCGGGAACTTCAGCTTCGGCGACTACTTCAAGGCCGGAGCGATCGAATACGCATGGGAGTTTCTGACCGAGACGCTCGGTCTCGACGGGGAGCGCATGTGGGTGACCGTGCACACCAGCGACGACGAGGCGGCCCAGCTGTGGCGGGAGCTGGTGGAGCTGGGAGAGGAGCGCATCCAGAGAATGGGCGAGGACAACTTCTGGGAGATGGGCGCCACCGGCCCGTGCGGGCCCTCCTCGGAGATCTTTTACGACAAGGGCCCCGAGCACGGCGCCGAGGGTGGTCCCGCGAAGGGCGGCGAGGAACGGTACGTGGAGATCTGGAACCTCGTGTTCATGCAGTCCAACCGCTTGCAAGACGGCACGCTGGAAGCGTTGCCCAAGCGCAACATCGACACCGGTGCGGGCTTGGAGCGGATCCTGCCGATCGTGCAGGGCACCTCCTCGGTGTTTGAGACCGATGTGCTGCGACGCCTGATCGGCTCGGCCGAGGAGCTTTCGCGCCGCGCGTACGGACGCTCAGAGGAGGACGACGTGAGCCTGCGAATCGTGGCCGACCACGCGCGCGCCCTCACGTTCATGCTCGCCGACGGCGTGGTGCCCTCCAACCTGGAGCGGGGCTATGTGCTGCGCAGGATCATCAGGCGCGCGATCAGACACGGCCAGCGGGTGGGGGGCGGAGAGGGCATGATGACCGCGATGGCCGCCGCCGTGGCCGAGACTATGGGGGGCGCATACCCGGAGCTGGAGCGCTCGCTGGACATGGTGAGCGACATATTGGAGCGCGAGGAGCATCGCTTCGTGGAAACCCTCAGCTTGGGGTTGGGGATGTTGGAGGATCTGATCGAGGGCGGCGCCAGGTCGATCCCGGGAGAGGACGCCTTCATGTTGCACGACACGTACGGCTTTCCGGTCGAGCTGACGGCGGAAATCGCGGCGGAGCGCAAAGTGGGTTTGGACATGGAGGG
>JBAURN010000380.1:0-9061 GCA_049581225.1 Solirubrobacteraceae bacterium | reverse complement strand
GTGCTGCACACGGCGAAACTCTCGCCCACGTTGCCCAACGGCAGGCTGCGCGACCCGATCTCCTTCGGCGGGGCCGCCGGTCCGATGCGCCTGTTCGAAAACCGCCTGGCTGACCAGGGCTCCTGGTTCTTGCCCTTCGCGCTGGCCGGCCTATTGGCTTTCGCACTCCTGCTCGCGCGAAGTCCGGAGAAGGTCGGCTCACGCGAAAACGGCCTCGACGCCAAAGTGGAGCCGCCCGGTGCACACGGCGAAGACGGCGTCGGCAGGTCGAGTGGCAAAGGGTCGAGCGGCGAGGCCGGTGGGCGCCGCGACCCGCGCCTGGCCACGTTGATCGTGTTCGGCGGCTGGTTTCTGGTCGAGCTCGCGATCCTCAGCTTCTCCAAAGGGATCGTTCATCCCTATTACATCTCGGCCCTTGGGCCCGGCGCCGCCGCGATGGTGGGCGCGGGGGCAGTCGCCTTCGCCACGTTCGCGCGCGAGCGCGACTGGCGCCTGATCCTGTTGCCCCTTGCCGTGGTCGCCACCGTCGCCGCTCAGCTGGCGATCGTCGAATACCAGGACTACATGCACTGGCTAGCGCCTTTCTTGATCGCGGGCGCCGCGATCGCCGTGTGCGCAACGGTTGTACCCAGGCTGGCCGGCGTGGCGATGACGCTGCTGGTCTGCCTCTTGCTCGCGGCCCCCGCCGTGTATGCACGTACGACCTGGCTCGCGCGCGTGCAAGGCACCTTCCCGGCCGCCGGCCCCCACCAGGCGACCGGGACCGGCGAGTACGGATCGAGCGAGAGGTCGATGCAGATCTATCGCAACCTGATGCGCTACGTCAGCACGCACCATCCCGGCTCCAGCTGGGCAGTGCTCACGGTCGCCGCGCCGACGGCGGCGCCGATGATGCTGCTCGGGCTGCACGCCGGGGCGATCGCGGGCTACAGCGGCACCGACCCCGTGCTCGACGGGCCTGGCCTTGCGCGCTTGGTCGCACGCGGGCAGGCGCGCTATGTGGTGCTCGGTGGGGCCTACGCCTCGCGTGGCGGCAACCTCGCGACCAAGGCCGTTTTGCGGGCATGTCCACAGGTCCCGTATGCGGCCTGGCGCGGGCCCAAACCCTCGCCGTATGAGATGGTCCTGTTCGATTGCGCCGGACGCGAACGTGCCTTGTCAGGCGGCGCGCGCCTTGGGGCGCAGCGTGCGCGCTTCGGGTGAGGCGAGCACGGCGTCGAGCTGCTGTTGTGCGAGCTGGCGCTCGAAGAAGATGCCCTCGCGCAGGCCCGCCCCGGTCACCTCGAGCGTGTCGAAGCCACCGGCGTCCATGACTCCTTGGATGACAAGCGCGCCGGCCAGCACGATGTCGGCGCGTGCCGGTTTGATCCCCGGTACGCGGCCTCGCTCGGCGGGCGCGAGCGAGGCGAGACGCTCTGTCAACTCGTCGAGCGCTCCGCGGTCGATTACAAACCCCTGCACCTCCTCGGCGGGCAGACCGGCGGCCCGCTCGGCCGCGCTCGCCAAGTTGCGCACCGTTCCTCCCAGCCCTATCAGGCGGGGCCCGGTGCAAGTAAGCCAAGGCGCGCGCTCGAGCTTGCGCGCTACGTGAGCTTGCAACGCCTTGCATTCGCTGCGCTTGGCCGGCCCGTCGCCGATCATGAAACGCTCGGTCATGCGCACCGCGCCGAGCCGCCAAGAGCCCGACTCGCGCGCCAGGCGACCGGCTACCCGGACCAGCTGCAGAGAGCCGCCGCCGAGGTCCAGCACGCAACCGTCGGCGAGTGTGGTCGAGTTGACCGCCGCGAGGTAGCCGTAGCGGGCCTCCTGGTCGCGACTGAGCACTCTTACCTCAAGGCCCGTACCCGATCGGACGCGTTCCAGGAACTCCTGGCCGTTCTCGGCGTCGCGGATCGCGCTCGTGGCCACCGCGTCGATCGACTGCTCGCCCAATCCCCGCTCGTGACAAAGCGAGGTGAACCCTTCAAGCGTGCTCATCGCGCGCTCCATCGCAACCTCGCTCAAGCGTCCGCTGGCGGCTAGCCCCTCGCCGATGCGCACCGCCGCGGAGCGCTCGTCGGCGCGCTTCCAGGAGTCGCTTCGCTGCTCGAACACGACCATCCTGAACGAGTTGGAGCCAAGGTCGATGACAGCCACGCTCTGCTCGGGCTCTGAGGCCATGGATGAAGCGTAGTGGGCCGATCGGATCTTTCGGGTTGACATCCCGTTCGGTATGTGACAGGATACCGGCCGGTATGCGAGATGCACGAACTTCTATCCCTCCTTCAAACCCGTCGCTCCCTGACGGGCCACGAATGTCACGGGCGCTGCAGACCGCCATCTGGATGCGCCGGGCGCAGTGGATGCTCGACACCTGCCAGGCACGCTTCGGCGACTCCTTCACGCTGAAGATCGCCAACGAAGGCACCTGGGTGGTCACATCCGACCCCGCGGCGATCAAGCAGGTGTTCACCGGCGATCCCCGGCTCTTGCACGCCGGCGAGGCCAACCGCATTCTCTTGCCGGTGCTCGGCTCCAACTCGGTGCTACTGCTCGACGACGAGCGACACCTGTCCCAGCGCAAGCTGATGCTGCCATCGTTCCACGGGGCCCGCATGCAACGCTACGGCGAGCTGATGGGCGAAGTCGCGCGCGCCGAGATCGAACGCTGGCCACTCGGACAGCCCTACCCGCTGCGGCCGCGGATGCAGGAGTTGACGCTCGAGATCGTCCTGCGTGCGGTCTTCGGCGTCAGCGACGGTCAGCGCATGGCCGTGCTTCGCGAGCGCCTTCGCCACTTCCTGGACCTCTCTACCAGGCCCCTCAACATGGCCGTGCTGGGCACACTCGGCCCCGACCGTTTCCAACGCTTCCCGCTGTTCCGACGCGAGATGCGCGCGGTCAACCTCCCCCTCTACGAAGAGATCGCCGAGCGACGCTCCTGCGGCGACCTGGCCGAGCGCGACGACATCATGTCGCTGCTGCTGCAAGCCACTCACGAGGATGGCAGCCCGATGAGCGACGAGGAGCTGCGCGACGAGCTGATGACGCTGTTGGTCGCCGGGCACGAGACAACCGCCAACGCGCTGTCGTGGTCAATAGAGCGTCTCTGTCGCCACCCCGAGAAGCTGGAGCGCCTACGCGCCGAGGCCGTCGAGGGAGGAGACGTCTACTGCAAGGCGGTCGTGCAGGAGACGCTGCGGTTGCGCCCGGTGATCTCGATCGTGCTGCGCAAACTGGTCGAGCCAATGGAGATCGGCGGCCGGATGCTGCCGGCCGGCGTGTCGATCGTCCCCGCGATCCACCTGGTGCACCGTCGCCCGGACATCTATCCTCGGCCGGACGAGTTCATGCCAGAGCGCTTCATCGAGAGCGAGGGCGGCAATGCGCCGGGGACCTATACGTGGATTCCCTTCGGCGGAGGAGTGCGCCGCTGCCTGGGCGCCGCCTTCGCCCAGTTCGAGATGGAGACTGTCCTGCGCGAGCTGGTCCTGCGCCGCACCCTGGCGCCCGCCCGGGCCGGCTCCGAGCGGGTCTACAGACGCGCGATCACCGAGACCCCGCGCCACGACGCCGAGGTCGTGATGGGCCGGGCTCCGAGTTGTCCGGCCACCCCGTTCGCCTCCACCGAGGAGGCCGAGGTAGTGCTCGTTTGAGTACCGCCGACGTTCGGCGCCGCGAGCATCCAACCCGTCTGGAACGCCAGGCCGCGACCCGTGCCGCGTTGTTGCGAGCCGCCTCACGCTCGATCTGCGAGCGCGGCATGGACGGCGCTTCGATCGACCTCATCGCCGCGGAGGCCGGCTACACCAAGGGTGCCTTCTACGCCAACTTCGCCAGCAAGGAGGACATGTTCTTGGCGATCCTTGACGAGAGGTTCGCCGCCGAGATGCAACGCTTGGAAGCCGCAATGAGTGGCGCCGGGGAGCCCACCGCGCAGGCGCGCCTCGCGGCCGAGGAGTTCCTCAATTACGTGGACCACGATCCCGAATGGCCCAGGCTCTACCAGGAGTTTGCCACCCATGCCGCCCGCAACGAAGAGTTCAGGGCGGTCCTGGCCGAGCGCCAACGCGGTCTGCGCGAGCGCATGGCAGCCATCTTCGCGCATTGGACCGGGGTGCTCGGAGTCAAGCCCACAATCCCCCATGAGGACGTCGCGGCAATGATCTTCGCGATGGCCGACGGGTTTCTGCTCAACCGGCTCATCGATCCCCAGTTGGACAACTCGCTCTACGCGACCATGTCCGAAGTGTTTCTGAAAGGACTGGCCGCGATGGCCGAGGAGGCTGAGACCCAGGCGGATGCCTCCGCCCGCAGATGACAGAAAGGCGGCGATCCTGCGGCGAGTACGCGCGATTCCGCCTGGGTATGTGCGCACGTACGGCGACGTTTCGCCAGGGGCGCCGCGTTTGGCGGGGCGAGTGTTGAGCCGAGCGGGCGCCGAGGACGTGCCCTGGCATCGGGTGGTGCGGGCCGACGGGTCGTTGGCGAAGGGTGCTCCTCAGCGGAGGTTGCTGGAAGCCGAGGCCGTGCCGTTTCGCGGCGAGCGGGTGGTGTTGTCCAGCGCTCGGCTCGACGATCTGGATGTGAGCTAGCAGGAATTGGTGTGGCCGAAGGGCTTTGAACCAAAGCTCCAGAGAACATCCGGTGGATCCGCATGTGTGAGCCGCGTACGCGGCCTCATCGCGACTTCGTGAATCAGCGACGCGCCTCGCCGATCAAGTCTCCAAGTGGCCGCCGCTGACGGCCCTCCTCGTCCACGTTCTCCGGTGAGAGCCACCTCTCAAATCCTTGTTGGATCGCCGGCCACTCGTCGTCGGTGATCGCATACCACGCGGTGTCGCGATTGCGACCCTTGACGACTTGGTGCTTTCGGAAGATGCCCTCGAAGGTGAACCCGAAGCGCTCCGCTGCTCGCCGTGAGGCAGCGTTGAGCGCATTGCACTTCCACTCCACGCGCCGGTATCCCAGAGCGTCAAACGCGTGGTGCACCAGCAGGTAGATCGCTTCTGTGGCTGCGGTCGTTCGTTGGAGCGACGCACCGAACCAGATGTGTCCGATCTCGATGACACCGAATGCCGGCGTGATCCGCAGATAGGCGGCGACACCCAAGGGTTGCTCATCGGCGAGACCTACCAGGGTGAAGAAGACCGGGTCCTCCGAGCTCTCGGCCCAAGTCAACATCTGGTGCAAGTGCTCAGGACTCTGATAGGGACCATCGGGCAGATAGGTCCAGATCCTCGGGTCGCCGTCGGGTGGGTGGGAGAGAGAAAACAATGGGACGGCGTCGCTGTCCGCGTTGACCGGGCGTATGAGGATGTGCGAGCCGCGCAGCGACACGCGCGCCGGAGACTCGGTTGGCTCCCACTCAAGCTCTTCGCCAAGCGGAAGGTCGATGCGCGAGTTCATGCCGGCGACGTTATAGGAAGCGCGTGAGAAATTGCAGGGGAATTGCCTCCGAGACGTTCTGTTGAGGTTGAAGCGCCGGGCCATTCTCCGTCCGCAGTAGCACTCATGATGGCCGCCGTGCCCCGCATCAGCTTCTTCTACGGGATCGTCGTCACGATGTACTTCTACGATCACGACCCGCCCCACTTCCACGCCGAGTACGCCGAGCATCACGCGGCGATTGTGATCGGCAGCAATGAGGTGCTTGTCGGCAGTCTTCCGACTCGCGCGCTCAAGCTCGTGACTGAGTGGGCGAGTCTGCACCGCGAGGAGTTGGAAGCGGACTGGCAGCTGGCAAAGGACGGGGGTTCTCCCGAGCCCATCGACCCGTTGCCGTAAGATGGGCGCATGGAGTTCGTTCGCGTCACCTCTGTAGACGTGCTTGGTCACTACAAGCTCAGGCTTGGATTCAGCGACGGCAGCACACGCGACGTCGATCTCACCGGGGAGTTGCACGGCCCCGTGTTCGAGCCGCTGGCCGATCCCGGCTACTTTGCTCGGGTGCGAGTAGACGACCAGTTGGGCACCGTCGTGTGGCCCAATGGAGCCGACCTCGATCCCCTCGTGTTGCACGGGGACTTCGAGCCGGCCTCACGTCTCGTCCATCACTGAGTGACGGCCGAACACGCCATGTCCAGCATTGGTGACGACTTCAGAAAAATGGGCCCGATTTGTTACACGGGGGCGGTTCGGCCAGTCGCTGCGGGGCATTGGCGTACGAGTTGCCTCCGCTATGCCTCCGACATCTTCGCGCCGTTTGAGACGGCCGCTCCCCTGTTGAGTTTGCCGACCGAACGACACGGCAGTATTCGCGTCGATGCCGACAATAAGCCGCTTCTTCGGACTCACGATCACGATGTACTTCGATGACCACGGGCCTCCCCACTTCCACGTGCGAGCCGCCGGGCACAGCGCGAAGGTCCGCATCGACACGTTGGAGGTGCTCGTGAGCGACCTGCCGCGTCGTGAGCTTCGGCTTGCGCTCGCGTGGGCGGAGATGCACGCGGCAGAGCTGGACGAGAACTGGCGTCGAGCGCGTGAAGGTGCCACACTGCAAGAGATCGAGCCACTGAGATGATCGGGCTTACTCCAGACATAACCAAAGCTGCCGCTCCACAGCACGGTGTCTTGCGGCTCACTTTCGCCGACGACGTAACCGGCGAGGTTTACGTTCTCGACCGTATGCACGGCCCGGTCTTCGAGCGCGCTGTGACCCCCGAGGGTTTCGCCGAGGTCAGGGTCGATCCCGAGAGTGGCACGGTCTGCTGGCCGGGCGGCGCCGATCTTGCACCCGACACGCTCTACGAGCGCGTACGGACCGGCGTTTGGCCTGGCGAGAGCCAAGCCGCATAGCTCCCTACCGCGCGGCGACGAACTCACGGCTGCTTCCCGTCCGAGCCTGTAAGCGAGATGACGGCCAACGGCTTGCCAATGGTGGCCCGCTTGATGCGTTCGAGCGCCAGACGCTCGGACGGGTGGCCGTAGAGCCGTTGCACGAGTCCTCCGCCGTCCTCGTGGCCGAGTTGGTGGGCAACGTCCTGGGCGGGTAGTTCGAGGTCATTGAACAGCCACGAGCCGCAGAAGTGACGCAGGTCATAGAAGTCCATCGAGGGCTGGCCGAAGCGACAGCGAACTGGATGCCAGTAGTAGTGCTGGGTGCGGCCCGTGAGGACACCGCCCTTCTTGCCTCGGAAGACCATCGCGTCACTGTCCACGGGCCGAGGCATTGCGAGCAAACCCGCCTTCGCGGGCGCGGTGAGCACGCTCGTGCGCGTCTTGCCGTTCTTTGGCAACTCGAAACTGCGGGTCGAGGCGGAGTACTGGCGCTCGACGTGGATCTCGTCTGCCCGGATGTCGATGTCAGACCAGCGCAGTCCGTACAACTCGGCTGGGCGCATACCGACGAATGCAGCCATCAAGATGAGCGCCCGAATCGTGAGCGCTACCTCACCGGACCAGACCTCGAGGGCGTACTCTGCGAGTCGCTCGATTTCGTCTCGCGCCGGTATGTCGATGTCCTTGCGTCCGCGCGATCCTCTGAGTCGTAGCCCCGCAAACGGGTTGGTATCTACGAGTCCGACTCGGCGCGCATCGGAGAACATGGCGCGGATTCCCCCAAGGGTCCAGCGATGCTCGCCCAGCCATTCGAGCGCCAGCTCGACGCTGATGTCGCGGAGCTTTATGGCACCGTGCGCGCGCTCGAACGGAGCGACCTGCTCGCGGTAGGCGATGTTGGTGGACTCCTTTTGACGAGGACGCAGCTCAAGCCATCGAGCCGCCCACCCAGCAACCGTTTCGTCGCCGCGCTTGCCTCGACGACGGGCGACATCTTGCTCCGCGCGACGACCGGCCTCACGAGCTTCGGCCTGACTGTCGAAGGTCCCCACGTATCGCTTCTTGCTTTTGGCGGTCGGATCGGACACCTCGACGGCCCACCGCTTACCGCGCTTGCGGATCGTCATGACATCGCCCCCATCCACGCCTCACACGCGGAAACGCGGAAGCGGATCGCACGTCTACTGAGTCGCAGGCACGGCATCCCCTTCGCGACCAGTCGCTCGATTGTCTTCTCGTGGACCTGGAGATGCGCTGCCAGTTGAGCCTTCGTGACCCAAGGCTCGTGATCCTCAGCGAGCGGGAGACGAAGTACTCGGGCACGCTTGGCGGCTCTGGTGTCCAGGCCAGCAAGCGAGCCGCTTCCATCCGATGAGTCTCGTAGTCCCATAATGCAGACTGTAGGAGACCCATCGGATGGAAGTCTTTGTTATGGGATTACGAGCTAGATCGGTCCCCGTGATACGCCTCCAACTTAATGGTGACGCCTGGGAGTTCGAACTCGTCTGGGTGAGCGTCAAACGCCACCCGAAACAGGCGTATCCGCCTGTAGATCGCGGACCGGCTCATGCCCAGCCTGCGCAGACCCTCAAAGCCGCCCTCTAGCTGCCAGCAGAGCCAGAAACCCAGAAGATCGGCCGTCATCGGCGCGGCGATCCGTTGCACGACAGGCCGCAAGGGCGGGCCGGCAACCTGATTGACGGCCTTGGCGTAGGCGTCCCAAGCCTGACGAGCCTTGCCCTTCCCCTCTGGGGACTTCATGCGGTCGGAGCGGAAGTCCTTGGCTGGCTCAGTCATTGCAATCCCAGACTAGCGACTGCATGAGCGGCCATCTCTTGGAGTGAGCGACGAGCACAAGCCATCACGTTGCCCCCTATAGGCTTCGGCGTATGTGGCGTGTCTTTGGAGGGGCTTTCCTCGTGGTGGGTGGAATCGCTGGGTTTATCGAGGCGCATAGCAATCGTCCGGTGGCTGCCACCCCAGGGCTCGCAGAAGGCAACGTGGCACGAGAAGTACAGCTAACGAACGCCGGGATCGACACCGCGCCACACCCCGCATCAGGTCTATCTCCAGTCGCCTATGACCTACTTCGCATCGGCGCCTGGGCTCTTGTGATATTTGGAGCCTTGCTGGTTGCCATCGGGTTGATCGGCTTTTGGGTGCGGACGAAAAGTGCTTCACTCGCTCGTTGATAACGGCGTGATATACGGGATCAAGTCGAAGTCGTGCGCGTAAGCCAAGTGCGGCGTTCTGACCGCGCGCGAGCGCGCGGCGGAGGCGGGCGCGGCGGCCTTACGGC
>JBAURN010000379.1:0-6336 GCA_049581225.1 Solirubrobacteraceae bacterium | reverse complement strand
GACCTGGACGGCCCCGCTGATGTGCTCCTGCGCGGCGGTCATATCGCTGAGCTGGCGCAGCCCGGCACGTTGGACGGCCAGGGGGCCGAGGTCGTACAAGGCCAAGGCAAGCACCTGCTACCGGCCTTCGTGGACCCCCACGTGCATCTGCGCAGCCCCGGCCAGGAGCACAAGGAGGATCTCGAAACGGGTACCAGGGCCGCGGCGGCCGGCGGGTTTTGTGCGGTGATCGCGATGCCCAACACCGACCCCGTGCTCGACTCGGCGCCCCTGTTGCGCTCCCTGCGCGAGGCAGCGGCCCGCGAGGCACGTATCCCGGTCGGCTTTCTGGCCGCGATCACGCGCGGACTGGAGGGCCTGGAGCTGACCGAGATGGCCGAGCTGATGGGGGAGGGGGCATTCGGCTTCACCGACGACGGTCGGCCCGTGGCGAGCGCCGGGGTGTTGCGCAAGGCGCTCCAATACCAGCGGCTGTGCGGTGGCGTATTGACCCTGCACGAGGAGGATCCCTCGCTGTCGAGGGGCGGCTCGATGCACGAGGGTGCGGTCAGCGCGGCGCTCGGCGTCGGTGGAATCCCAAGCGTGAGCGAGTCCACGATGGTCGCCCGCGACGCCGAGCTGGCCGGCTACGAGGATGGGCGTGTCCATTTTCAGCACCTCAGCTGCGCCGCCTCCGTGCACGCGGTGGCCGCCGCCAAGGAGCGCGGCTTTCGGGTCAGCGCGGAGGCCACGCCGCATCACCTGCTCCTCACAGAGGAGGATGTGCGCGGATTGGACACGAGCTTCAAGATGAATCCACCGCTTGCCGGCGAGACCGACAGGATCGCCCTGATCGACGGATTGCGCAGTGGCACTATCGACTGCGTGGCGACCGACCACGCACCGCACGCCCGCCACGAGAAGGAGGTTCCCTTCGAGCAGGCGCCGATGGGCACGACCGGTTTGGAGACCGCCTTCGCGGCGCTGCACACCGAGTTGGTGCTGGCCGGCACGCTCGGACTCGGCCTGCTCGTGGAGCGCATGACCGCGGGCGCCAGCCTGTTCGATCTGCCGACGCCCACGATTGCCGTCGGCGAGCGGGCCAATCTGACGCTGGTGGATCTCGCCGCGCGATGGGTCGCGGGCGAGAACGGCTGGGAGAGCCGCTCTGAGAACTGTTGCTTTGCCGGGCGTCGCCTCACCGGCCGAGTCTTGATGACCATCGCCGCCGGCGGCGTCGCCTACCGTGAGCGCGCCTTCTCGGTGGTGGCCGCGTGATCGCCACCAAGCCCACGAACCAAGGCAGGGTGTCCGCATGAGCCTGCTCAAACGCGATGCCGCCGCGCTCGTCGTGGTAGACGTGCAGGAGGGATTCCGCTCCTATGCCACCTTCGAGGCCGTGACGGAGGCCTGCTCCAAGCTGGTGCGGGGAGCGCGGATCCTGGGAGTGCCGCGTGTGGTCAGCGAGCAGTACCCCAAGGGCCTTGGCCATACCGCGCCCGAGGTCTCGCTCGAAGACGAGCCGATCCTCGAGAAGAGCGTCTTCTCCGCCGCGCGCGCCGACGGCTTCGACCTGGCCGGGCGAACGCAGGCGGTTGTGTGCGGGATCGAGACGCACGTTTGCGTATCCCAGACCGTGCACGACCTGCTCGACCAGGGCATAGAAGTGCATGTGCCCGCCGACGCGGTCGGTTCGCGCCACCCGCTCGACTACGAGCGTGGACTGGAGCGTTTGGAGCGCGCCGGCGCAGTCGTGAGCACCGTCGAGTCGATCCTGTTCGAGCTCTTGGAGCGGGCCGGCACGCCCGAGTTCAAGCAAGTGCAGAGACTCATCATCTGATGGCCTTGCGCGAGGCATACGTACTGCTCGAGGACGGCACCCGCTTTGACGGCGAAGCGTGTGCCGCCGACGCGCACGCGGTGGGCGAGGTCGTGTTCACGACCGGCATGTCCGGCTACCAGGAGTCGGTCACCGACCCCTCCTTTGCCGGACAGTTGATCACGTTCACCTATCCTCACATCGGCAACTACGGGATCAGCCGGCGCGCGATGGAGTCCGAGCGCATCTGGGCCCGAGCGGCGATCATGCGCGAGGCGTGCAACCGCGAAGACGCGCCCGAGGCGGAGCGGGGGTGGCTCGATTGGCTGAGCGACTGCGAGGTGCCCGCGATCAGCGGCGTGGACACGCGGGCGCTTGTGCGCCACATCCGCGAGGCCGGGGCAATGCGCGGCGGCATCTTCCCCGCACGGATCGCTGAGGGCGAAGCTCGTGCCCTGATCGCCTCCGAGCCGTCGATGAAGGGGCTCGACCTGGCCGCGGTCGTCACGCCGAACGAAGTCAGCGTCCACGGTGACGGCGACGGACCTTTGATCGCGGTTCTCGACACCGGCATCAAGCTCTCGATCGTGCGCAACCTGGTGCAGCGCGGCGCACGGGTGGCCTTGCACCCCTGCTCGAGCACCGCCGAGAACCTGCTCGCCGAAGATCCCGATGCGGTGTTCGTGGCCAACGGTCCCGGCGACCCCGCCGCGCTCGACTATGTGGTGGACACGATTCGCCAGCTGGTCGGCAAGAAGCCGGTGTGGGGCATCTGCCTAGGCCACCAACTGCTGTGCCGGGCCTTGGGTCTTGAGACCTACAAGCTGCCCTTCGGCCACCGGGGAGCCAACCACCCGGTCAAGGATCTGCAGACCGGCCACGTCGAGATCACCTCCCAAAACCACGGCTTCGCGGTATTGGTCCCCACCCACCCGGGCGGCGCCAAGACGCTCGACAGCGACGAGCCTGTTCGCTGGGAGACCGACTTCGGACAGGCGCAGCTGACCCACGTGAACCTGTACGACCGCACGGTCGAGGGCTTCGAGCTGCTCGAGGTGCCCGGCGGCGCCGTCCAGTATCACCCCGAGGCGGGGCCGGGACCGCACGACAGCCTGCACCTGTTCGATCGTTTCCTCGCGCGTATCGCGAAGGAGAACACGAGCAAGGAAGCCGAGCGAGCGTCCCGCTGAAGCTGATGCCGCGTCGCGAGGACATCCACACGATCCTGATCCTCGGCTCCGGTCCGATCGTCATCGGTCAGGCGGCCGAGTTCGACTACTCGGGCGTCCAGGCTTGCAAGGTCTTGCGGGAGGAGGGATATAGGGTCGTGCTGGTCAATTCAAACCCGGCCACCATCATGACCGACCCCGAGTTCGCCGACGCGACCTATGTCGAGCCCCTCTTGCCCGGGCCGCTCACCAAGATCATCGAGCGCGAGCGCCCCGACGCTCTGCTGCCGACCTTGGGCGGACAGACCGCCTTGAACCTGGCCAAGGCTCTGCACGAGGACGGCACTTTGGAGCGCTTGGGCGTGGAGCTGATCGGCGCCAACTACGACGCGATCACCTGTGCCGAGGATCGCGAGCTGTTCGCGACGGCGATGGCCGAGGCGGGCTTGCGGATGCCCGAAAGCGCGATCGCCACGACCCTGGCCGAGGCCCAGGAGGCGCTGCCGCGCTTGGGCTTGCCCTGCATCGTGCGTCCCGCTTTCACGCTTGGTGGGCGTGGCGGCGGGATCGCGCGCACCCAAGAGGAGTTTGAGACGATCGCGGGGCGCGGCATCGAGGCCTCGCCGATCGGCCAGGTCCTGCTCGACCAGTCTGTGCTCGGCTGGGGCGAGTTCGAGCTGGAGGTGATGCGCGACAAAGCCGACAACGTGGTGATCGTCTGCTCGATCGAGAACATCGACCCGATGGGCGTCCACACCGGCGACTCGGTCACGGTCGCCCCGCAGCAAACGCTCACCGACGCCCTCTATCAACGGTTGCGTGACCAGGCGATCACCGTGATCAGAGCGGTCGGCGTGGAGACCGGCGGCTCCAACGTCCAGTTCGCGGTCAACCCCGAGACCGAGGAGATCCTCGTGATCGAGATGAACCCGCGCGTCTCGCGCTCCTCGGCCCTGGCCTCCAAGGCGACCGGCTTTCCGATCGCCAAGATCGCCGCGCGCTTGGCCGTGGGCTATCTGCTTGAGGAGATAACCAACGACATCACCGGCGTCACCCCGGCCTCCTTTGAGCCGACGATCGACTACGTGGTCGTCAAGTGGCCCCGTTTCGCTTTCGAGAAGTTCCCTGGGGCGGTGCCCACGCTCTCCACGCATATGAAGTCGGTGGGCGAGGCGATGGCGCTCGGGCGCACCTTCTCCCAAGCCTTCGCCAAGGCGTTGCGCTCGCGCGAGCTGGACAAGCCCCCAAGCCCACACGAGAGCTCAGATGCCGAGCTGCTCGACGCGCTCACAACCCCCACGGCCGACCGTTACGAGACCATTTTGGAGCTGTTCGCACGTGCTGCGGCCGCGGAGTCCGCGCAGCCCGGAGCGCTCGGGACGGCGATCGAGTCGGTCCGTGAGCGCACCTCGATCGACCCGTGGTTCCTGAGAGAGCTGGCCCAGATCGCGGCTGACCCCGAGTCTCCGTTCGAGGGCGAGCGCTCGTTCAAGTCGGTCGATACGTGCGCCGCCGAGTTTCCGGCGCGTACGCCTTATTACTACTCCGGCTGGGAGCGCAAAGCGGCACACGAGGTCGTGCTCGGCGAGCGCCCCTCGGTTGTGATCCTGGGCGGTGGCCCCAACCGCATCGGCCAGGGGATCGAGTTCGACTACTGCTGCGTGCACGCTGCCATGACCGTGCGCGAGTCCGGGCGCGACGCGGTCATCGTCAACTGCAACCCGGAGACGGTCTCCACCGACTACGACACCTCCGACCGGCTGTATTTCGAGCCGCTCACCTTGGAGGACGTGCTCGGCGTGATCGACGTCGAGCGCTCCACCGGCAACCTCCTCGGCGTGATCGTCCAGTTCGGCGGACAAACCCCTCTCAAGCTCGCGGCCGGCCTGCTCGAGGCGGGCGTTCCGATCCTCGGCACCTCGGTCGACGCGATCGACCTTGCCGAGGATCGCTCGCGCTTCGGCGAGCTGTTGGCAAAGCTCGGCTACCACGCGCCACCGTATGCGACCGCCTGCTCAGTCCAGGAGGCCTTGACCAAGGCCGAGGACGTCGGATACCCCCTGCTGGTGCGCCCCTCCTATGTGCTCGGCGGGCGCGCGATGGAGATCGTTTATTCCCGCGACGGGCTCGCCGACTACCTCCGTAGAGAGACGCCCGCCCCGGCAACGAGACCGGCACGAACGTCAATCCCCCCAGATCAAGAGCCACAGGACACGAGCCGCCCCACGATCTTTTTGGATCGCTTCCTTGAGAACGCGGTTGAGGTCGATGTGGACGCTTTGTGCGACGGCCATGAGGTGTGGATCGGGGGCATCATGCAGCATGTCGAGGAGGCCGGCGTTCACTCCGGCGACTCGGCCTGCGTGTTGCCGCCCCACTCACTCGGCGAGGAGATGCTGGAGCAGATCCGCACCGCCACGCGCGACATCGCGCTGGGCATCGGCGTGGTCGGCTTGATGAACGTTCAGTACGCCGTCCACGAGGGGCGTCTGTATGTGATCGAGGCCAATCCGCGCGCTTCGCGCACCGTCCCGTTCGTCTCCAAGGCGATCGGATTGCCTTTGGCCAAGCTGGCCTGTCGCGTCATGCTCGGGGAGTCCATATCGGCGCTCGGCTTGCCCAGCGACCGGCAGGGCGTAGCCTGTGGCGAGCACGTGTCCGTCAAGGAGGCCGTCCTACCGTTCGACCGCTTCGACGGCGCCGACTCCCTGCTCGGACCCGAGATGCGCTCCACGGGCGAGGTGATGGGCATCGCGCGCGACTTTCCCACCGCTTTCGCCAAGGCCCAGGCCGCCGCCGGCTCGCCTTTGCCGAGCGCGGGCACAGCCTTCATCACCGTCACTGACTCCGACAAGCCAGGCGTGTTCGCCGTCGCTCAGATCCTGCACGACAACGGCTTTCGCATTCTCGCCACGCGTGGTACCGCGGAGGCGATCGCGCGCATGGGCGTGCCAGTGCAGACGATCAACAAGATCGGCGAGGGCTCCCCGCACGTCGTCGACTGGATCGAGCGGGGCGATGTCAATCTGATCGTGAATACACCCACCGGCTCGGGTGCGCGCTCAGACGGCTGGGAGATTCGCCGCTCGGCGATCGCCCACGGCATCCCCTGTTTGACGACGCTCTCAGCCGGCGTCTCCGCGGCGCGGGCGATCGCCCAGGCGATCAAGCTGGGAGAGCCCGACGTCCTCTCTCTGCAGGAGCTGCATCGCGGCGAGCGCAGCCCCGAGGCTCCGGATCGGGCGGGCGTGGCGTGAGTCGCCCCGCAACCGACATCGACCCGGCGGCAGTGGCGTGAGCGAGCGTCCAGCCGCCCCATTTGGGCGGCGGCTGCTCACCGTCACCGCTAACGATCCACTCGGCTCCTAC
>JBAURN010000378.1:0-5924 GCA_049581225.1 Solirubrobacteraceae bacterium | reverse complement strand
CGCGCCGGGTGGCGCCGCCGTCGATGTGCTCGCACCGGCTGCCGCGGCGGCCATCTGCTTGAGCATGTCGTCGTGGTCGAGGTCGATGATCGCCCTCGCCTCGGCGGCGGCCAGGGGCACGCGACTGAGCGTGAGCTGGTTGTCCTGCAGTTGCTCGCCGCCCTGGGACCAGTTGGTGGACCCCGTGATCAGATACAGACCGTCCACGACAACCAGCTTGTCGTGGCTGATCGCCCCACGCGAGGAGTGTCCGATCGCGATGCTGTTGCCGATCAGGCCGTGGTTGAAGCGTTCGAGGATTTCTTTCTCGGAGGAGCCGCCCGCTTGGCTCTTGTCGAGGCTGAGCGTTACCACGATGTCCGGGTTTTCGGTGTATCCCTGGATGATCGCCGCGACCTGGGGATCGTCGAAGCCGTACATGTTCACCGCCACCGTGTGGGTCGCCTGCAAGAGGGCCCAAACGATGACCGCGTGCACTCCAGGGTCGCGCGGGGCGTAGAAGGTGAGGTCGGTCGTGCTGTAACCGTCGGGGAAGCGGCCCGCTTGCTTAAACCGGCCCAGTTCCTCGAACGTGAGAGCGCCCAGCTTCTTCAGCGACAGCCCGCCCAGGTCGGCCCGGGCCTTGGTCATGTTCGGCGGGAACTCCCAAGCTTCGATGAACTTCGACATCTATGCTCCTCCTCAACTGAGGTATTGGCGAGTTAACCGGCGGCGGGCAGCATACCAATTTCGGGAAAAAATCCACTCACCAGAACTGGGGAAAACGATTCATTCGATGCGGTTCCTGCGCCGCCGAGTGCCGGCGAGCGCGATGGCTTGGACATCGGATGGACGATAGTCGGGGGGTGGCCGGGGGCCACCTTGGAGTCGGGCGGCCAAGCCTGTTCGCTTGTGTCGAAGCGAGGTCCTGAGGCCGTCGGCCTGACCAAGCCCGAACATACGTCGAGTGTGTACGGATTAAATACTGAGACCTTCTACCGTGCAAGCACGATGATCGAGACCCGCCGCGCAATCCGGACCGCTCCCTGGCTTCTCCTGGTGGCCCTCCTGGCCTTGGCAGCCCCTGCCTTCGGCGAGGCCAGCCACGCGGGCTGGCCCCCGATCGGCCACCACGAGGGCCATCCGAACAACGAAAGCGGCACGATGCGCGGCTTGCCGAACGTTCACAACGAGCTGCTCGGCGGCGACGGCAACGACACGATCTGGGCGGGCAACGAGGGCGACGTGATCTGGGGCGACTCGCACGCCGAGCTGAACCCCACGAGCCAGACCGACGAGCTGCACGGCGGTGCCGGCAACGATTGGATCTACGCCAGTCACGGCTACAACCACATCTGGACGGGAGCGGGCACTGACCACATCGCGCTCGTCTACGGCCACGGGATCGTGGACTGTGATGGGCCCGGCCTAAAGGTCTTCGTGATGCGCTACCTACCCCAGAACCGGCCTTGGAAGCTGGTCGGGTGCAACGACAAGGCGATCGTCCGCTACCGGGCTTAGGGCCGACGCCGTCATCGAGATGGGCCATGCCGGCCAAATTGCCGACATGCCCACCAGTCGCCGGGACTCTTTACGGAGCCGCCGGCACCACCGCAACCGGCCCATCCTTGTCCGCCAGATCCCCGGTCTCGAACCCGGCCGAATCCAGCCGCTCGACATGCTCGATCAACCCCAGGAACTCCTCCGCGTCATCCAAGAAGCTGATCTTGGGGGTGCGGTAGTGCATTGGCACGACCCACTTCGGCTGCAGGCGATCCACGATCGCCTTGGCCCCGGCCGCCCCGATCGTGGGGCCACCGCCCACCGGCAGGATGGCGAGGTCCACCTCGCCGATCGCCTCGGCTTGCTCGGGGCGCAGCTCGCTCTGGCCGAAATCGCCGAAGTGGGCGACCCGTATGCCATTGAGTGTGAACACGAAGATCGTGTTCGGCCCGCGCTGAGTGCCGGCTGCCTCGTCGTGCTCTGAGGCGATCGCCACCACCTCGCCGATCGGGGACGCCAAACGACCCGCGGTCGAGCGCAGGGTCGCCGGCTCGCCGGAGATCGCCTCCACGCCGTTGTGGTCGAGGTGCTCGTGCGTGACCAGCAACAGGCCCACGCCCTCGGCGGAGATCGCCGGGTAGTCGAATTTCATGCCTCGGCTCGCCATGGGGGAGAGATCGCCGAAGGGATCGATGAACACCTTGGCCTCCGGGCCGGTCAGGGCGAAGGCCGACTGGCCGAACCACTCAACGTGCATGCTGCTCCTCCAGTTCTCGGGTCTTGTCGGGGGTGGATCTGTCGGGATCGGGTCCCTCGACGGCTGTCTGGGGACCGGCTGCGTTGGTAAAGGTCATCTCGGGTGCCGTCTCCTGGGTGTACTCGTAGCGTCCGCCCCGCAACAGGGAGGCGGCCGCGGCGATCAGGCAGGCCGCGATCGCGAACACGAAAGCCGCGTGCAGGCCTTCTCTGAATGGGGCCGAGATCAGGTGTGGGAAGAAGGCGGGCCCGGTGAGGATCGCTTGGGCGTGTGGGCCCACCGCCTGAAGGGCGTGCGTACCGACGAGGCTCTGGATCGGGTTGTAGCCGAGGAAAGCCGCGAACAGGATTGAGATCGGCGGCGCGTGCGCCACGCGCCCGGCCACCTCGGCCGAGAGCCCGTGCGCCTCCAGTCCGGACTGGGCGGCAGCCGGCAAGCTGGCCGAGAGACCGACGATCAAAAGCGTGAAGAAGATCCCGATCGAGAGCACTTGCGCCGAGTTCTGGAAGGTCTGGTTCATGCCCCCGCCCGCACCCCGCTCGCCTGGCGGCAGGCTATTCATCACCGCCGCCCGGTTGGGCGAGGCGAACATGCCCATCGAGACGCCCATCAGGAACAGGATGAAAGCGAACACCCCAAAGTCGAAGTCGGTCGGCAGCAGCATCATCAAGGCGAAGCTCAGCGCCGCCCCCAGCATCCCCCCGGTCGCGAAGGGACGTGCCCCGAAGCGGTCCGAGAGAAAGCCCGAGGTTGGCCCCGCGATCAGCATGCCCACGGTCAGAGGCAGCATGTAAATGCCCGCCCACAATGGTGTTTCGGTGAACGAATAGCCGTGCAAGGGCAGCCAAATCCCCTGCAGCCAGATGATCAACATGAACATCAGGCCTCCCCGCGCGATTGCGGCCAGGAAGGTGGAGAGCGTTCCGAACGTGAAGGCCCTGATGCGGAACAGGGCCAGGTTGAACATCGGAGCAGCCACCCTCCGCTCCACGGCCACGAACGCCGTCAACGACACGGCCGCCGCTCCCATGAGGCCCAGCACGCGTGGCGAGGTCCAGCCGGTCGCGTGGCCGCCGTAGGGGCGGATGCCGTAAGTGACCGCCACCATCATGAGGATCAGGCCGGCGGCGAACGTGGCGTTCCCCCACCAGTCGATCGAGGCCTTTTTTGGCTGGCTGCGCTCCTCCAGCTTGAGGTAGCCCCACACCGTCCCAAACAGGCCGACGGGTACCGAGATCAAGAACACCAAGCGCCAGTCGATTGGGGCGAGCAGGCCGCCCAGGATCAGGCCCACGAACATGCCGCTGACGCCGACGATGTTGTTTATCCCCAGCGCCATGCCCCGCTGCGTGACCGGGAAGGCATCGGTGATGATGGCGGCCGCGTTGGCCAGAAGGCACGCCCCACCCACCCCTTGAACGATCCGAAACACGATCAGGTAGTCGGCGCCTGCCCGGCCCTTCATCCAGTCCACCGCGAGCACCAGCGAGGCAAGCGTGTAGATGACGAAGCCCAGGTTGTAGATCTTTACGCGCCCGAACATGTCGCCGAGGCGGCCCAAGCTCACGATCAGGACGCTCGAGACGACCAGGTAGCCGAGGATCATCCACAGCAGGTAGAAGCTGTTGGCCGGCACCAACGGATCGAGCTGGATGCCCCTGAAGATGTCGGGCATCGCGATCAGAGTGATCGAGGCGTCGAGCGTCGCCAGGAGCACCGCCAAGGTCGTGTTCGAGAGGGCGATCCACTTGTAGCGGTCGCCGTGCGAGGCGCCCCGATCGCCGTTGGAGGCGCCCGAGCGGACCGATAGGGGAGGGGAAAGCCGCAAGGCTTTGACTCTAGCCACGCTGCTCGCCCCTCCGCGCGGGTTCGCTCGGAGTTCTGATTGGAAAGGGCTTGAGGGCGGCGCTGGCGCGGCTGGGCAAGGCACGCGCACGGGCGGGAATGGGGCTGAAGGCGCGGCTGTGGTGCTAGTTTCGAGCTTGCCGTGTCCACGCCCGAGTCCCCCCCCACCGAGCCCTCCCAGCCGTCCTCAGGCGGTGTTTTGAGCCTACGGATCGTCTTTTCGCTGGTGGTGATCGTGGTGATCGTGGGCGGCGTGGCTTTGCTCACGAGCGGTGGTGGCGGCAGTCGGCCCTCCTCGAGCATCGAGCACGGCGTGTCCTCGCCCAAGTACAGCGGCTCGCTTGCCTCGCCGGCCCAACCCGAGCCGCCCCTGGACCTGCGCAACTACAAGGGCGAACGCGTCAACATCACCCAGTACAAGGGCAAGGCCGTGCTGGTCACCTTCCTGTACACGAAATGTCCTGACGTGTGCCCCCTGATTGCCTCCAATCTGGGCGTGGCGCTCAACGAGATGGGTTCCGCCAAGGCCTCCAAAGTGCAGGTGATCGCGGTGTCGGTCGACCCTCGCGGCGACACCCCCAAGGCTGTGGCCGCGTTCCTGCAGCGCCACGGGGTGGCGGGACGCATGCAATACCTGATCGGCTCAGCTCACGAACTGGGCCCCGTCTGGAAAGCGTGGGGCGTAGGCGCCGAACAGGACGCCGAACAGCCGCAGCTGGTTAACCATTCCGGCCTCGTCTACGGGATCGACGCTCAGGGCAAGGTCACGACCCTGTACGCGGCCAGCTTCACGCCAGCCGAAATCGTGCACGACGCGCCGCTACTCGCCTCGAGCTGACCCCTCCAGGCGCCGCCGCAGCTCCGGGCCACGACCGGCGCCGACGGCGCGCGCGGCGCGCTCGTCACTCAACTGAATGCCCTGAGCCTGGGCGAACTCGAGCAGATCCTGACGTTCCTCGCTCTCGCGGGCGGTGCGCAGGAACAGCCAGCAGAACAGGCCCAAGGTGAGGATGCTCTCCTCGATCATCATGATCGCGCCGGCCAGGTTCTGGTCGGCCAGGGGCGAGATTTTCCAGATCGTGTCGCCGTGTACGTAGTAGGGGTAGAAGACCGTGCCAGACCACAGGAACACGTTGCCGAGCACCGTGGCGCACAAGCGGACGGCGACGATGTAGCCGAGCTTGGCGCCGTTGCCGAACCACGAAGGCATCGGCAAGGGCCCGAACAGGCACATCCACATGTTGATGCCGAAGCTAAGGAACATCGCGTGCTCGAGCGCGTGCACAGCGGAGTGCTCCAAGGCGGCTTCGTAGAACACGGGCAGGTGCCACACGTAGAGGTCGATCGCCCATAGCGGGAAGGCGATCAGGGGATGGGCGAGGATGCGCAGGCGGTCGAACAGCTTGACCCTGAGGATCGGAGCGATCAAGGGTCCGGTCAGGCCGAGCACGATCAGAAGCGCAGCAATGTCGCCGAGCAGGAGGTGCTCGACCATGTGCGCGCTCAAGAGCTGCTGGCTGTCGCCGCCGAGCGAGGTGAGCGCCGCCCCGATCGTGATGAAGCCGCCGTAGAAGCAGGCCTGGCGCCAGCCGGGGACGGGGCGTTTCTGGCGTCCCAGGGTTTGCACGCGCTTGGCGTAGGCCAGGCCGAATAGAGCAAGCGGCCCCAGCTGAAGGAAGGCCTCCAAGGTCGTGGATGTGGCGAGCGGGAACACCGGCACCCGCAAGCCTACGACGTGCGAAGGGCACGGGTGGGCGACGGCGTTGCGCGGCGGTGAGGACACGCCGACCGGGCGCTGGGTGGCGCCTCGTGCCGTAGACTGGCGCGCTCATGCTCTGCC
>JBAURN010000377.1:0-1621 GCA_049581225.1 Solirubrobacteraceae bacterium | reverse complement strand
AGATCACCTGGATCGGCCACGTCAGCGAGGGCTGGCCGGGCGTGGTGCTACGACACGAGGGGAGCAAGCAGACGCTGACGGGTTTTGAGCACCGGTGGTAGGTGCGTGGGTTCTTCGCCGAATGCTCGTTCTCCGCGCGTACCCTCGGCGTGCACGACGGCTGCGCCCAGCGGCGTCGTCGACGCCAATCGCGCGAACACGATCAAGCGGTGCGAAGCGCTGAACAGTGGCGTACAGGCCGACAGGATCACGCGCGAATAGCCAACCGGGTCGAGCACGGACACGTCGGTGGGGAGCACGACGCGCGAGCCGATGACCCTGTAGAGCAGTCGCGCGTAGGGCATCTCCAAGACGATCGACTCGCCTCTGTGGAGCGCGTCGATATGGCGGAAAGGTGCCAGCCAGGTGGTGCGGTGGCCCGCGATCGCGGTCGTCCCCGGCACCCCCGGAAAGCTGGTTTCGGGGTAGATCCCGGGACCGCTCTCCAGTTCGGAGGTGCCCGTTCCCTTGACCATCACAAAGCTGGCCCCGATCGCGGGGATGCTAATGCGCCCGACCGCGGAGCCCGCTTTGGCGTGACGCTGGAGCGCCGTGGCCAGATAGGCCACCCGACGGCGCTCCTCGTGCAGGCGGGCGAGCGCCTGTTCGGCAGCGTGACTGGGCGCGGCGCGGTCAAGCGACTGTAGGTCTTGACCGAGGCTTTCCTGTTTGAAATGGGCGTATAGAGCCGAGATCGGCTCCTGCCAGACGAGGGTGACGCCCGCGTCGGCGAGCAACAGCAGGCCCGCCACGATCAGGATCGCGCCGAGCACCTTGGGCAGGCGGCGACGTGTGTGGGCGACCGTGCCGGTGCCGAGAGCCACCGAGGACGGCAGAGGGCGAGTCGTGAGCGGTGGTGTCCCACCAGACTCCGATGCAACTTCAGGCGCAGATGGCCGCGCAAGCGAACGATCCTCGGCCGTGGGCTCCTCAGCTGAACTGGGTGGGGTGGACATCGTTGGCTAGCGTCGCAACGCCGACTCGGTGCCGCCGAGCGACCCGGGACCGGCGTAGGAGGTCGGGCCGCGGGTGAGCACTTCGGTCCACTCCACGGAGTCCTGCTCGGCCGAGCGCAGCGGAGCCGAGACGAATAGGACGGTGGCAAACAGGCAGCCGCAGGCGACGCTCCACAGGAGGATGGCCACCGGCCCGACAAGACCCCCCGCTAGCGCGAGGACCGCGCTCTGGAGGAGCCCGACTGGGCTCAGGCCAAGCTCGCGGGCGTAGAGGACCACCAGCAGAACCACGGGCAGGACCCCCAGGAGAACGCTCAGCATGGCCACGCTGCGCGGTTGGACGGGGAGGCGCCGGCGCACTTCCACTGCCAGCGGCCACAAGTGGGTCGCCGGCACCAGCAGGAGGCAGGCGTAGGGGTTGAACAGCCAGGCGAGCAGGGCGATGCTCAGCACTATCAGAGTGATCGCCAAGCCGGCCGCGTCGGCCGAGGGGCGGACGGGGAGGGCGAAGCGCCGCGTCAAAGCCGGCCAGGCCATCAGGCCGAGCAGGAGCACTAGCCCGCAGGCAAGAGTGGCACCGCCGAGCGAACCGTCGGCGGGGAGCGCCACCGCGGACAGCTGGGCGG
>JBAURN010000376.1:0-7498 GCA_049581225.1 Solirubrobacteraceae bacterium | reverse complement strand
CCCACGAAGTTCTCGAGTGGTCCCCCCAGGCTGCCCAGACGCGAGCCGCCGCGGATGCGCGAAGGCTCCTCGGCGCCCAGCACGATCGCCTCCACCCCACGTCGGCGCGCCTCCTCGAGGATCGCCTGGCCGGCGCGCCTGGCCCTGATCGTGGCGGTGGCCACCTGTACTCCGGTGTACTCCTCCCCCACCGCCTTGGCACGCGCCAAGGCGGTGCGAGCGTGCTTGATCTGGGCGTCGGGCAAGCGCGCGTCGAGCGGTAGGGACATCGGCATCTCAAAGATCCAGACCGCCTCGATCGTGGAGGTGTCGATCTCGTCTTCGTCGGTCGGCTTGCCCGCCGCCAGCAGGGCCGCCGTCTGCACTATGTCCTCGTCCAGGCGCGTGCCGCACAAAGGCACCAGGATCGACCCGTACTCGCGTTCGGGCAGATGTTCCACACGCAGGGCCTCGGCCGGCACCGTTACGCGCCGCCACAAGGAGGCTTGGTCGGCGCGACGATAGACCACGTAGAGCACAATCCCGCCCAGCATCCAGCCGAGCCCGACATAGCGAGCGGGTTCGTGCACCACCATCGTGGCGATCCAGCCGGCCGAGCACACGATCGCGCCGAACACCGCAAGCAGAGGCAATTCGCCGCCGTGCAGCTTGACCGAAAAAGGGGTCCGGTAGGGACGATTGCTGGTCGGCTCGGAATAGCGCATCTTCACGACCGACACGTGGGCGATCGTGAAAGCGAGCATCGCCCCGAACGCGTAGATACCGACGAGAAAATCCAGGCTCTCCGGGATCACGAGCGCACACGCGATCAGACCGGAGAGGAGGATCAGGACGTAGGGGGTGGAGCGCTGGGGATGCAGACGCCCCAGACCGCTTGGGATCTGACGATTGGTGGACAGCGAGTAAGCCAGCCGCGAGAGCCCCAGCATCGCCGAGTCGGCGGCGGCGATCAAGGTGCCGGCGGCGATCAGGCCGATCGAATAGACGAGCGCTTGGGAGAGCCAGTGAGGGTGAAACGCTCGCAGCACGTCGATCACCGGAGCGTCTGTGAAATCGTGCCCGGGGACGCTCCCGTTGGGCAGTGGAAGCGCGGTCACCGCAACGATCGCGATGCCCACATAGGCGAGCACGACGGTCGCGGTCCCGCTGGCCACCAGTCTGCGCAGCGCGCCGCGGCCCGCCTTGACCTCACCGGCCAAGCCGGAGGCCGACTCGACGCTGGTGAAGGCGATCGTGGTGACCGTCAGCGCGAAAATCAACCCTGACCACGTGGGAGCGCTGCCGAGATGCACCTGGGAGACAAGCTTGTGGGCGTCGAAGAACTGGATCAGCCCGATCGCGATCGCGACGAGCTCGAGCACGAGCGCACCGACGACGACCAGGCCGATGCGGAATTCGCGCCGCCAGTTGAAGCCGCGCACGTTGGCGAACACGACCAGGGCGATGATCCCGAACGACAGCAGCAAGGCCTCGCCGGATTTGCCGAGCGGCGCCCAGAACACGCTCAGGTACTGGGTCGCGGCGAAGGCGGTGACGGCGATCAGGATGACGTAGTCGAGCAGCATCGCCCAGCCGGCGACGAAGCTCACGAGCTCGTTGAACGCGTAGCGGGCGAACACCGTCGATCCGCCCGGCTCGGGGTGAAGAGAGGCGCCCTCCATGTAGGTCATCGCGGTCACGCCGAACATGACGGCCGCGATCAGAAACACAACCGGGGTCAGACCCAGCGCATGGTCGGCGACGACCCCGAGCGAGAAGAACATGGCCGATGCCAGGGAGGTGTAGACGACCGCGAACAGGATCGGCGAGCCGAGGCTGTGGCGCAGAGTCGTGCGTCCCCGCTCGCTCAGATCGATCGCGCGTGGGTGTGCCGGCTTCTCTCCTGTGCTCATGCGCCCCGGCCCTTCCTGGCTTGTATGTAGAGGCGCCCCGAGCCGCCGACTACGAACAGGACACCCAGCAGCAGACGAGCCGACAGCGTGCCTTCGCTGACGACCGCCTCGACCACGAGCGCGATGCCGATCGCCACCATCGCCGACGACAGCACAGTGGTACCCGCCCGGTGAACCTGCCTGCCGCTCATCTCATTCTTCAATGAGCTTAGGGCAGAGACTCAGGTGATAAGCGGGATGATGAGGATGGCGACGATGTTGGCGACCTTGATCATCGGGTTGATCGCCGGGCCCGCCGTGTCCTTGAAGGGATCGCCGACCGTGTCGCCCGTGATCGAAGCGGCGTGGGCCTCGGAGCCCTTGCCGCCGAAGGCGCCGTCCTCGATCAGCTTCTTGGCGTTGTCCCAAGCGCCACCGCCGGCGGTCATCAAGACGGCGAAGAAGAAGCCGACGACGATCACGCCGATCAGGAGGCCACCAAGCGCCTTGGTATCGATCAGGCCGACGATTATCGGCAGGGCAATCGGCAGCAACGCCGGCAGGATCATCTCGCGCTGGGCGGTCCTGGTGACGATGTCCACGCAGGTCGCGTAGTCAGGGTCTTCGGTGCCCTCCATGATGCCGGGGTGCTCGCGGAACTGGCGGCGCACCTCCTCGACGACGGCGCCGCCGGCGCGGCCGACGGCCTCCATCGAGAGCGAGGCGAACAGGCACACCATCAGGCCGCCAAGCAGCAGACCGATCAAGACAGGCGGTTCGTTGATGGAGAACACGAGCGTTTCGATCGATTTGTGGGTGTGGTCGGCCAGTTCCTGGCGGAAGCCGGCAAACAGCACCACGGCCGCCATCACGGCAGAGCCGATCGCGTAGCCCTTGGTGACGGCCTTGGTCGTATTGCCGACCGCGTCCAGCGGATCGGTGACCGCGCGCACCTCCTCGGGCAACTCGGCCATCTCGGCGATGCCGCCGGCGTTGTCGGTGATCGGACCGAAAGCGTCGAGCGCGACGATCAGGCCGGTCAAGGAGAGCTGACCCATGACGGCCACGCCGATGCCGTAAATGCCGGTGGTGCCACCACCCGCGAGCTTCCAAGCACCAAAGATGCCGAGCACGAGCACGATTGCCGGCAGAGCGGTTGCCTGAAGACCCGATCCGAAGCCCTGGATGATGTTCGTGGCGTGGCCGGTGACCGACGCCTTGGCCGTCTTCTTGACCGGCGAGAAGCGCGTCGAAGTGTAATATTCGGTGATCACGAACAGCAGCGCGGTCACGGCAATGCCGATCAGCGCGCACAGGTAGAACTTGCCCCACGAGGGCGGGTTGACGACGTTGCCGACCTGGCTGAAGGTGAGGTCTTTCATCAGCCAGTATGTGATCGGCGCGAACGCCGCGGCGGCGATGATGCCCGAGACGACCAAGCCCTGGTAGAGGGCGCGCTCGACATTGCCGCTCTTGGAGCGCACGGCGAAGGTGCCGATGATCGAGGCGATGATCGCTACGCCGCCGAGGACGAGCGGGTACATGACGACTTTGGTGGCCTCGTGGAAGGTGAGCACACCGAGCAGCATCACGGCGACGGCGGTGACGGCGTAGGTCTCGAACAGGTCGGCGGCCATGCCGGCGCAGTCGCCGACGTTGTCGCCCACGTTGTCCGCGATCACGGCCGGGTTGCGGGGATCGTCCTCGGGGATGCCGGCCTCGATCTTGCCGACGATGTCGGCGCCGACGTCGGCGCCCTTGGTGAAGATGCCGCCGCCTAGCCTTGCGAACACGGAGATCAGGGAACCGCCGAAGCCGAGGCCGATGAGCGCGTCCACGGCCGTCTTCTGGGAGTCATTGAAGACGGCGGTGAGCAGGCCGTAGTAGCCGGCGAGGCCCAGCAGGGCGAGCCCCGCTACGAGCATGCCTGTGATGGCGCCGCCCTGGAAGGCGACCCTGAGCGCGGGCGAGATGCCGCCGCGGGCGGCCTCGGCAACGCGGGAATTGGCGCGCACTGAGACGTTCATGCCGATATAGCCGGCCGAGCCCGACAGGATCCCGCCGATCGCGAAGCCACAGGCCACGGCGATGTTCTGAATGAAGATCAACGCCACAAACATCACGACGCCGACGACCGCGATCGTCAAGTACTGGCGGTTCAGGTAGGCGCGGGCGCCTTCTTGGACGGCCCGCGAAATGCTCTGCATCCGCTCGTTGCCCGGTGAGAGGGCGAGCAGGGCGCGGGTGGTCACGAGGCCGTACACCACAGCACAGGTGGCGCACACAAGGGCAACGACGACCCCATGGTTCGTCAGAAAGCTACTCAACAGAAATCCTCCGCGGTCTGGTTGTCGTGCTGCGCGAAGGAGTTCGCGGGCACAGTTCTCGCACGGGCCGCTCCCTACGAGCGCACCACCCGGCGTAAAGGCGGGCGCAGTCTATCGTTTGCGCAGGCGGAAGGCAGTCAAGTGGCCTTCAACCGGCCCCAACAACCCCCCGCGCGCACACGAGGGGACCCCCGACGTCCCGCACAACGCCACCCCAACAACACCCCCCGCGCGCGCGGGGCACCCCTCCGCGCACAACACAACACCCGCCCTCATTGCCCGGGAACCCAGAGCCGGCCGCTCGCTTGCGCGGGCCCGGGACCCTTCTCGGCGTCGCCTTCGGGCGTCGCGGGCCCATCCTTGGGAGGCGGGGACGGAGCTTGTGTCGATGGAGCCTCGGGCGATGGAGCTCGAGGCGTTGACGGAGCTTGCGAGGGGGCGGCGGCGGGCGCGGTCTGGACCTCGCGCGCGTAGGCCATCTGCAGCTGGGCGATCGCGTCTCGCATCGGGCCGAGCTCGGCGGCCATGTGCCGCTCCAGGATCGGCATCAGGGCACGGGCACCGTCGATCGCGTCGCGCACCTGATCGAGGTCGCGCTCGGACTCGGCGGGGGCCGCGCCGGGCGCGGTGAGCCCGAGGCGACGACCTCCTATGTTGATCAGGGAGACCGTGGTCTGCAAGATCAAGTCGGCGCTGGCGATGCGGTTCAGCTCGGCTTCGTAGGCGGCGCGCAGCTCTTGCTCGCCCGGCTGCTCGGCGCCGGTGGCGGGCTGTGATCCGGTTGCGGCTCCGCCGCTGGGCTCGTCCATCAGACGGTCACCTCCTCAGAGTATGTTTGCAAGGTCTCGCGCACCGAGGCGGCGAACACCTCCTCGCGGGAGGCGCCGGTCTCGATCAGGCGGCGCTGACGCTGGGCGCCGTTGCGCTCGGGGAAGCTGAAGTCGATGCCGAGCTCGGCGCGCACGGGCTCGGTCCATGAGGCCAAGCGGTCGACGATCGCGGTGGCCGGGTACTCTTGGGCGCGCTCCAGATCGATCATGTGACCGTCGAGGCCGTGGCGTATCGCCCGCCACATGTTCTCCTCGACCAGTCGGGGCGCCGGATCGGAGAAAGGGGCTCCTTCGTCGATGTCGCGCGCGGCCTGGGCCACACAAGCCACCATCAGCGCCGCAAGGGCCTCTGACTCGGGGACGGTGGCCTGGGCGTCGCAGATGCGGACCTCGACCGTGCCGAACTCGAAGTGGGGGCGCACCGACCACCACACCTGGGTGAACTCGACGATCGAGCGTGTGCGCAGGAGGAACTCGATGTAGTCGCGGTAGGCGGACCATCCACCAAAGGCGTCGGGAACGCCGCAGCGGGGGAAGTTGCGCGTGAAGCTCTGGGTGCGGGCGGTGTGCAGGCCGGAGTCGCGGCCGTCGAGGTAGGGCGAGTTGGCCGAGACAGCCAGCAGGAGGGGCAGGACCGGACGCAGGCGGTCGCAGACCTGCACGGCGCGGTCGATGTCGCGCACGCCCACGTGGACGTGGAGGCTGAAGGTGTTGTTGCGCCAGGCGACGTACTTGAGGCCCTGCTCGACGCGGCGGTAGTGCTCGGTGTCGATGATCGGCTGCTGGCGGTAGTCGGCCCAGGGGTGAGTGCCGGTGGCGCCCAGGGCGGCGCCCTGGCTCGCGGCGAGGGCGAACAGGCGCCGGCGGTGCTCGCGCTGACGCGAGAAGGCGTCGGCGAGGTTCTCCCCGCGCCCAGAGACGATCTCGATCTCCGAGGAGATCAGCTCGCCGGTGATGGCCTGGGCAAGCAGCGGATCTCGGTCGCGAGCACGTTCGCGGAGCTCCTCGAAGCGGGGCACGAGGTCGAGCGTGACGGGGTCGAGCAGGGCGAACTCCTCCTCGATCCCAACCGTGAAATCGGTCGCTTGCGCGAAGGTGTCAAGTGCCTTGTCGAAGTCCAAGCTGGTCATTTTGGGAGGAATTTGAGGCGTGCGATTTGGGGCGACTCGCTCGGGGTTGAGTCCCAGCTTACGATCTCCGGGCGTGCGTGCCGGGACGGGATAGGACTCAGGTCAGATAGAAGTAGAGCGCGTAGAGCAGGTCGACCGCGGGGCTGGAGGTGTGGACCGTGACCTCGGGCGGCACCGCCAGGAGGGACTCGGAGTAGTTGAAGATGATCTTGACGCCGGCCTTGACGAGCTCGTCGGCCAGGCCTTGAGCGGCGCGGGTTGGCACCGCGAGGACCCCGACGACGATGTCCTCCTCCTCGACGACCTGGGCCAGGTCGCCGGTGTGACGCACCACCTGGGCGCCGACTTCGGTGCCAACCTTGTCCTCGTCCACGTCGAAGATCGCCACAACCCTGAAGCCGTGGTCGGCGAAGATGTCCGAGGAGGCGATCGCCTTGCCGAGATGGCCGGCGCCGAGCAGGGCGATGTTGTGCTGACCGGCGGTCCTGAGGATCTTGCGGATCTGGGAGACGAGCGACTCCACGTTGTAGCCGACACCGCGCTTGCCGAACTTGCCGAAGCCGGACAGGTCGCGCCGGATCTGGGTGGAGTTGACGTGGGTGTAGTCGGAGAGTTCTTGGGAGGAGATCGTCTCCTTGCCCATCTTGCGGGCCTGGGTGAGCACTTGGAGATAGCGCGAGAGACGGGCGGCTACACCCAGGGAAAGCCTGTCCGCGGCGATCGATTCGTCGTCGTGGATCGCGCTGATCGGAGTTGCGAGCTCGCGGTAGGCCATCTCGTGTGACTCTAGAGGATGGAAGCCAGGCGATTGCGCAGCAGAGTCTCGTCTACGAAATATTCGAACAGCTCTTGATCGCCGAGGGCGACCACGGGAATGCGCTCGAAATACTTACGGTGCAAGGCGTCGTCGGTGGTTATGTCAACCTCGAGCAGCTCGAAGCCCAGCTCGGGGCGCAGGCCCAAGAGCGCGTCGCGGGCCTCGACGCAGAGGTGACAGTCGGGCTTGGAATAGAGGGTGAGGACGCTCACAAGGGGCGCTCGCCGGTCGCGTACGCGTCGACTGTGAGGTAGTCGGGGTAGGAGACGGGCGACGCGAAGAGAGCTGCCGCGCCGATCATGGCGGCGTTGTCTGTGCAGAGCGCCTTGGCGGGAACGTGCACGGTCGCCCCGAGGCCGGACAGGCGGCGTCGCAGCTCGCCGTTGGCCGCGACACCGCCGCCCACGGCGAGACGATCGAGGCCGGTCTGCTCCAGAGCTTCTTCGGCGCGCGAGACGAGATGATCGACGATCGCGACTTGATAGGAGGCGGCCAGGTCGGCGGCGAGGGCGCTGTCTTCGCC
>JBAURN010000375.1:0-7066 GCA_049581225.1 Solirubrobacteraceae bacterium | reverse complement strand
AGGCCGAGGAATGCGGCGCCGGCCAAAAAACTGCCGGCGGCGACGGCCGCGGTCTGCACTGGCGTGCTTTGCGCGACCGCCAGGGAGCGAGACTCCGGGGCGTCAAACATGCTCGTGGAAGGCATCGACTCGGCCAGCACGGGCACCCCGTCGAAGACCTCCTCGTCAAGCGGCTCGCTCACGCCAAGCAGTGTAATCGGGGGGGCGGACCGCTCGCCGCACATAGCCTCCGCCATCTGGCGCCGACCGGCCGCTCGTTGCGTAAGGCGCCCGGGATCGCGCAGGATGCTAGAGCTCGCGCTCGTAGACGCGGTAGCGGCGCACGATCTTGCCGCCCATGCCTTCCATCGCGCGGTTCATCGGCTTGTTGGTCTCCAGTATCCAACCCATCTCGCCGCCCTTCTGAGGCGTGCTTTCGGCCGCATCGAAGTGCATCTGGTAGAAGCGCGCCGCGACCCCCGTGTGTTGATACTCGGGCTTGACCCCGAGTGCGAACACGCGCACCGAGTCGATCTTCTTGCGCTCTCGCAACGCCGTGATCCAACCGAAGGGCAGAAGGCGCCCGTTCATCTTGGCCAGCACCTGGTTGAAGTCGGGCAAGGTCAAGGCCGCGCCGACGACCTCGCCGGTGTCCTTCTTTTCGGCCACCATCGCCCAGTTCTCGTCGAGAACGGGGCCGAGATCCTTGGCGTAGTGGCGGACCTCCTCTTCGGTCAATGGCACGAAGCCCCAGTTGCGCTCCCACGCGGCGTTGTAGACCTCCAGGAAGCGGCTGACCTCCTCTTGCAGGTCTTTCTTGCGGAAATTGCGACACACGATGCCGTGTTCTGACTCGAGCTTGTCGGCCGTCTCCCAGATCGCCGGGTGCACGTTCTCGCGTCCGGTGACGTGCAGGCTCCACATATACAGGTCCATCGCCTTGGCAATGCCGATGTCCTGCTCGAACAGGCGCTGGTAATAGGGGTGGTGCCAGGGACACAGAATGATCGGTGGGCGCTCGTGGCCCTCGATGAGCAGGCCACACTCGTCGTTGGTGGTGAAGTCCATGGGGCCGACCATGCGATCGCATCCACGCTCGCGCAACCACCGCTCGGCGGTGCTCAGCAGCGCGCGTGCGGCCTCGGGGTCGTCCTCGCACTCGAACCAGCCAAACAGGCCCCAACGGTTGTCCTGGAACTCGTTGAGGTTGCGGTCGATGTGGGCGCTGATACGGCCCACTGGCTCTGAGCCCCGGTAGGCCAGGAAGTACTGGGCCTCGGTGTGCTTGAAAAACGGGTTCTTCTTTTGGTCGAGCCTTTTCTTGACGTCCATCAGCAAGGGCGCGACCCAGTTGCGCTCGTTACGATAGAGCCGCCACGGCAGCTTGATGAAGGTGTTCAAGTCGCTCCGACCAACGACCGGACGCACCTCGACCTTCATCGTCTTCCCCGAAGTCTCTACAGCCATCGGGGCGCACCCTATAGGAAGAGAGCGGATGCCCACCTCAACAGACGTCTTTGCCAAGGTTCGCGGTCACGAGCGCGAGCAGCTTCTGCGCGAGGCGCGCGAAGCCGACCTGATGCCCTATTTCCGCACGGTCGAGTCACCGGCGATGCCGGTCGTGGAGATGGAGGGGGCTCCAAGGATCATGCTCGCCTCGAACAACTACCTTGGCCTGACCGGCGATGAGAGAGTCATGCAGGGGGCCCGCGACGCACTCACGCGCTATGGAACCGGTCTCACCGGGTCGCGCCTGCTCAACGGCACCACCCCGCTTCACCTGGAGTTGGAGCGCGAGCTGGCCGAATGGATGGGTGCCGAGGACGCAATCGTGTTCACGACCGGCCATCAGGCCAATGTGGGCACGCTGGGCACGCTCCTTGAGGCCCGGGACACCGTAATCGTGGACTCCGCCGATCACGCTTCGATCCTCGACGGGGTGCTGCTCTCCAAAGCAAAGATGAGGCCCTTCAGGCACAACCGCATGGACAAGCTCGAGCGCGCCCTGCAGCGCGCGGAGGGTGACGGCGGCGGCGTGCTCGTGGTCGTCGACGGAGTCTTCTCGATGGAGGGGGACGTCGCTCCTCTCGTGGACATCGTGGAGCTTTGCAAGCGCTACGGAGCGCGCCTGATGGTCGACGAGGCGCACGGGGCCGGCGTGCTGGGCGCGCGCGGCGCGGGCACATCGGAGCTGCTCGGGGTGGAGGACCGGGTCGACCTGAGGATGGGCACCTTCTCCAAGTCGCTTGCCGCCTGCGGCGGTTTCGTGGTGGGACCGGCCGAGGTGATCGACTATCTGCGCATCTCGAGCCGCGCATTTCTGTTCACCGCCTCGGCGGTGCCGGCCGCGCTGGGAGCGGCGCTCGCGGCGCTGAGGATCGTGCGCTCCGCGGAGGGGCCCCCTCTGCTCGAGGCCGTGCTGGCCAACGCCCGCTATCTCGCCGAGGGGTTGCGCGCGCTCGGCTTTCAAACGCTGAGCGGCGAGCCGGTGCGCCTGGGCGCCACGCCAGACAGCGAAACCGCCACGGTGACCACGCCGATCGTGCCGGTGTTGGTGGGCGACGATTGGAAGGCGGCCCTGCTGTGGCGCGCGCTGTACGACGCCGGCGTGTTCACCAACTGTGCGCTGCACCCCGCGGTGCCTCCGGGAGGAGCGCTGCTGCGTACGAGCGTGATGGCGACCCACGACCGGCCCACGCTCGATCGCGCGTTGGAGGTGTTCGCGCGGGTCAAGCGCGAGTTCGAGGCCGAGCACGGTCCGCTGTCCGCGGTCGAGCACGGTCGGCGAGACGGCGCGGAACCGCTCTCGTCAGCCAACGAGTCCTGAGGACCTGCCACGTTCCGGCGAGCGCTTCTAATCACCGGAACGGTGTAAAGACCCTTAACGGCTTGTACACATCTTCACAAGTCAAAGCGGCCACAAAAAAGCCCGCTTCTAGCGAACGTTTGCGCGGAACACTGTTGACCGAATGGCCTTGGCTGGCTAGCTTCTCAGGACGCAGAGCACGACCGTCCGAAGCTCACCTGCAGGCCGCCGGTAGAGGGGTGCCGAAGGCTTTCGCGACAGCGCGCGAGGGAAAGTCCAAGACGGTCGAGCCGACGCGCTACTCGTCAACCAGCCAAGCTTGTTGCGCGCCCCGGGAAGACCCGCGGCGGCGACGGGGAGTGAGCACACATGAACGCGACAGCGACTATTGCCCCTGCCGGCCCTCAGCACATGCGCGCCCTCGAACGCGCCAACCAAGTGCGCCTTGCCCGCGCCGAACTGAAGCGACGAATCGCCGGCGGCGAGATCGGGGTTGCCGAGGTGATCATGGATTGCCCTTGGGAGGCCGACAGCATGGCGGTCGCCGACCTGCTGATGAGCCAGCGCCGCTGGGGCCAGACGCGCTGCCGCAAGTTCCTCGCCCAGATCCCCATGTCCGAACAGAAGACGGTCGGCTCGATGACCGAGCGCCAGCGACGCACCCTGGCCGCAATGTTGAGCGCCACGGGTCCCGAGACGATGCCGAGTCCGTGGGTAACGGCACGCCGTATACGCCCTGGCGCAGCTACGGGCAGCCGGATGACAGCTTGACCTGCCACCAACCGGCGAGCATCCCAATCAGGCCGAGGCGCGGTCGCACCTCCCACACTCCGCAGTGCCCGTCGCCCAGGTCGGCGACCGGCAGGCGCACGAACTTGTAGCGGCCCGGTTCGAGCTTCATCCGTCGCAACAGCTCTCGCGAGCGGCGCTCCAGGGCGACTCGCTCGGCGACTTCGGTGTGGACCTCGCCGACACGCAGCGCCAGCCGGTCACGCACGCGCTCCAAGTCGCCCAGCGAGAGCAGGCGCGGTCCGCTGAAAAGCTCGCGCTGTTCGTCTTGAGGGGAAATGTGCGGGAAGGTGTGAGCCACGAGCCCTGAGAGCTCGCGCTCGAGCTTGGCGATCTGGCCCTTGAGCGCATCGCGCGCCAGTCGGTCTCCGATCGGCCGCTCCTCACCGAGGCCGGCATCGAGCCCTCCATCGCCCAAGCTGGAGCCCAAGCCGTGGCCGGAGTCGGGCTCACGACGGTGGCTGCTGCGATCTACGGCGAGCTGCTCGGTTTGGACCATCCTCTGCTCCTCCCGCTTGACCAACCGATCTTAGCTGGCCACGGCGCCGCGGTAAAGCCTTCAGCTTTCGCCGGCGAGCGCCAAGCGGCACGCCCACAGGGTCTCTTCGGCATGCAAGGCAGGCACGCCCGCCACCTGTACGGCGAACAGCGTCAAACTGCGCGTGCTCGCCGACGGCTCATGACCGGGACCCAGCTGGCCGAAGAGGATCGCAAGCGGACAGTCGGCGTCGGCGACCACCAGCCGGCCGGCTCCGAGGCTTGGCCCCTCGGAGCTTCGACCGAGGCGCTCCTTGGAGCTGCTCACACGGATTCCGAGGGGACCGTTGACATTGTCTGCGTCGAGCGCCCACACCGGCACGGCGGTATCGATCAGCGCGATGGTGAGGACGTCCGCGAGCAAGCCTTCCGAGAGGAATCCCCCGTCGAGCATCCGTTCCAACACGGCCGCCTCGATCGGTGTCCTGGTGATGTCCGGATCGAGGCCAATCTGGCGGAAGAAGACCCTATAGGCAGCCGGTATGGGCTCCTGGCGGACATTGACCGCTCGTGCCCCGCGCCAGCGATTGGAAAGTTCGCGCAAGCGCGCTCGCACGGGCGGTGGCGAGCCGCGGGTCAGCCAGCCGGCATCGGGGATTTCGACGGTGACCGACATCAGGCCGAGACCGGGCAGCTCCTGCTGGACCTCGCGCTCGCACCAGCCGCGTAGGGGCTCCTCGCTCATGTGCGATCCGGATTCCAGCCGCGGGCGCGCGAGGCCGCGACCAACTCCTGCACACGCGCGCGCAGGGTGGCAAGCGCAGGGGTGTTCAGGAGCGAGGAACCCTGCACGAGGCCGCCGGGATATACGAACGTGATCTGGGGACAGCTCACCATCGCATACAGCTGACCCAAGCGGCCTTCGGCGTCGACGCCGACGGGGAAGGTCAAGCGCTTGGCGCGCACCAGACTCGCCGTGGATGAGGAGTCGTCTTTGACGGCCACCGCCGCGAAGCTGACCCGTGGAAACTCCGCGGCCAGTTGCTGCATCTGGGTGAGAACTGTGGGGCAAGATCCGGCTTTGAAGAACAGCGCGAGCACCACGGGGCCGCGTTCGTAGAGCTGGCAGATGTTGAGGATTCCCGGGCCTCGCTCCCGACAGGCGGCCACCTTGCCCGCAAGCCCGTCGTTGGCGTGGGTCGCGATGTCCACTTCCCCCACCGGGCCGCCGATCGCGTACGGAGCGGCGAACGGGGGTACGCGAGTGCCAGGGCGAATGGCGGTGTTGCCTTTGTGAGAGCTCAGCGCCACGTGCAAGGTGAAGGCGATCAGAAGGATCGCCGCGAGGATCACCACGTAGACGCCATAGCGAGCCCCCGACACTCCCGGCGGTCCTCCTATCGACGAACTCGGCTGGAAAGAGCGTCGAGACCGAGCGCGTCGCGAGCTGCCGTCGGTCGAGGACTCCGGCGAGCCGGAGCGGCTCATGGTGCCGTGAGCCCTCGTCGCCTGGCGCGCCAGGCCGGCACAATTTGCCTGAGCGAGCGCGCGCCGCCGCGAATGCGCTCGCCGGCAGATTGTTGACCCTCCGCGATCACCACCGCCGCGGGCAAAGCGACGAGCACCCCGATCAGGGACACAGACAGGTCCACGAGCGTGACGAAGCCGAAGTTGCGCAGCATCGCGATATCCGACAGCGTGAGAACCCCAAAGCCGGCGATTGCGGTCACCCCCGAAGCGGCGATCGCGGCACCCGTATGACTGTAGGCACGCCGCAAAGCTTGCACCGTGTCGTGACCCGAGGCCCGCTCTTGGAGCTGGCGCTCGGAGAGCAGCACGCTGAACTCAGTGGAGATGGCGATCACCAAGGCACCCAGTGTGACTGACATCGGATTGAGCGCAATGTGCAAGGCGAACAACACCAAAGCAGACCAACCGGTGGCCAGCACGATCGGTACGAAGGGCACCAAGGCCCGTCTCCGGTCGCCCCTGAAGGCGATCAGGAGGATGATCGCCACGGCCACCAGAGCGACCAGCAGGGTGAGCACCCGCCGCCACGGCGACGCGATCTGGGCTCCGGCTTGGGCGGCCAGGACAGACAGACCGACGAGGTGGGCGCTGACACCCGCGGGCGGATGCAAGTCGGAGCGCATCCCTTCGATCACCTGTTGCTGCTGCTGGAGAGGCATCGAGCGGATGCCGAAGGCGAGCGTTGCCGAGCGGCGGTCGGCGCTGATCACATCTTGGGAGAAGTACGGGGGGATTACAGCGAGAACGCCGTGAACCCGCTTTTCGCTCAGCTTGGAAGACGTGCCTTCTTCGGCCGGGAAGAGGTCTGGCAACGAGAAGGCGGGGCACAGTTGGGCGTGCCCACAGCCATTGCTCTGGCTGTAGCCGAAGCGCTGGAGCACGGCGCTCTCATATTTGCTCATCCATTCGACCGTGGCGGCCTTTGTCAGGGCGCTGGAGTCAACCATCAAATCGATCTCGCCGCCCACCCCGGTCGCTCGTTCGAGCGTGCTCAGGTTGTGCAGGGAAGAGAGGCTCTGGGGAGCCAGCTTGGCGATGTCGGTTTGGACCTGCGTCTGGGTGTCCAAGCCCCAACCGAGCGCGGCGAGGACAAGCCCGACGGCGAGGACGCGACCGGGACGCCGCACCGCGTAGACGAGCGCCGCACTGGACACGAAGCGGGTCGCTGGATTGTCGGTGAGCAGCTCGCGTGCTCCCTGCCATGCCGCGGAGACCTGCTGTGCAGCGGCGCCAAAGACCCCCCCTGCGCGCACGCGTGGGGCACCCCCATTCGCAGACTGGACACCCTCTCCCTCTCGTCCAACCCCCGCTCGCGAGTCCTTGGCGCGCCCCGCCAGCACCAGCACCGCCGAGCCGGCCGTGAGCGCGCATAGGAAGGCAAGCGCGACCCCCAGAATGAGCAGCAAGCCAAAGCCGCGCACCATCGGCACGGGCGAGAGCATCAAAACGAGCAGGCCGCCGATGCTGGCGAGCGCGGCCGTGGCG
>JBAURN010000374.1:0-27668 GCA_049581225.1 Solirubrobacteraceae bacterium | reverse complement strand
GCGTGGAGCCGGGCAGGGCGGCTGTGTGAGCGGCCTGGCTGGCTGCCGTGGAGGGCGTGGATGCGCCGCTTTGACTCACGGTGGCGCCCGCGGTGTCACTCGCGGCGCCGGCTGGTGAGGGAGCAAGCACTCCTTGCGGAATCGTGGCTGTCGGGCTCAAGGTCGCACCCGAGACCGGCAGGCTGCCCTCGGTGAGCCCGGTCAGGGTGGCGATCACCGAAGGGGGGTAGCTGGCGAACAGGCGCGCACGCAAGAGCACCGATTCGACGTAGGCTTCGGAGTGGTTGTAGGCGAGAATCGCGGAACGCAAGTCGCTGGAGGCGCCGGCCGCGTGCAGATAACGTGCGGCCGCGAAGATCGCGTCCACCGGGTTGTAGGGGTCCGCGTAGCCTGCGCCCAGGGCGTCCACTCCGTATTGCAGCCAGGTTTCGGGCATGAACTGCATCCAGCCGACAGCCCCGGCCGTGGACACCGACAGATCGGTGCCGAAATTGGTCTCCACTTCGTTGATGGCCGCCAACACGGGCCACGCCACGCCGTACTGAACAGCGGCCGCCTGGTAGATCGGAAGCAGGAACAGCGGGATGCGATAGAAGTCGAGCGCTCGCACGGAGGCGGCCGAACCGGCGATCGCGGCTGCAAGCGCGCTCTGTTGAGCCGCCGCCAACTGTGGCGCCACGGCGATGTTGCCCGAGCCGTTTGCGGGGGACGTGGCCGGCGTTGGTGTGGTTGTGGCGGCGGTCGTCGTGGTCTGGGTGGCTTCGCTTGCCTGCTGGGTGCGCTGGACCACGACTCGCGGGGTCTTCACCCGGTGCGGCGGCGTACTCGCCGGCGTGGTCTGGCTGCCGGCCGGAGATGTCGTCGTGGTTGTCTGCGTGGGAGTGCTTTGGGTACTCGGCGGGGTGCTTGCCACCGGAGTCGAAGCCGTCGTCGTTTCGGTTGGAGGCGGAGTCGTCGTCGTGGGGGTGGTGCTGGTCGTCGATTGAGTCGGAGCTTCCGGCGTGGGCGTGGTCGAGGTTTCGGTCGATGGGCCGGCGCTGGCCGGGGGGTCGGCGGCAAGTGCGCCTCCGGAAAGCGGCCCGCCGAGGCCGGCCACGGTCAAACCGCCGCCTGCCAGCGCGGAGAGGATTGCGCGGCGCATCCACATGGGAGCATTCTTGGGAACGGACCCCGAAGGGCGCAGGCGGACCGTCGCGGCCGCGCGAGCGTCGTTCACACCTGACATTGCTGGCCCCTGCTCATTGTGGTCTCGTCCCATGGTCGCGTTTGGAGCAGGGCACCCAAGGCCCCGAGCGCCCCCCGACGCAATTCATATCGGCAGAGAAGCACGCGTTAGTAAAGGATTCGTAATCGGAGTTGCGATTGAGCGGCACGATCGCGCGATGTTTGGGCATGGAAAGCACCACAGCGGAAGAGCGACCGGACTGTACAGATGCCCGAGGCGTCAGCCCCGAACCTGGCCGAATTGGCCGGCGTGGCGCACGTCCGCTTGCAAAAGAAGCTACCCTTGGCCGGTGGAAGCGATCTTCTCGGTTATCCAGGTTTTCATCGCTGTCGGCCTCATCTTCCTCGTCCTGATGCACTCCGGTAAGGATTCTGGTCTTTCGGGCGCATTCGGGGTTGGCAGCGGCCAAGGGCCGCTCGGCGGCGGCTCTATGGTCGAGCGCAACCTCAACCGCTGGACTGTCGGCTTCGCGATCCTGTTCGCCTTGAACACGATCCTCCTGCTCAAGAAACCCTGGTAGAGGAGGCACACGCCGGCAGGCGGCGTGCCCGGGATGCGGAAGCTCAAGACATCCTGGTGGTCGGCTCACCGGGCCTACTTCGGGGGATCGATGCTCTGCTCCTGCCCCACCTGTCCCCCACGCTCGCCGTCCAGGCCCTCCAGCCGATCGAGGATCTCGACCGCCTCGGCGCGCAGGGCTCCGTTGACGGCCTCGTAGTCCTTGGTGGATAGCTTGCCGGTACGGTAGTCGAGGTCGGCGTCGCGGATCTCGCGGTACTTCGCCTCTCGTTGGGCCTCCAGCTCCGCTCGCGCGGACAACGTGGCTTCGGCCAGCTCACCAGACTCTAGGGGAGCGCGTGCCGTGAGCAGGGGCCTGCTCACGACCGCGATCACGACGGCGAGCAGAACCAGCGTCAGGAGGACGACCAAGGCACTCATCCGACGTTCAAGCGCGAGCCAGGTCCCGAGAGGCGCGACTGGCGGCGCGCACCCGCACGCGCTGGCGCACCGCGCTCGGCGTGGGCCACAGCGCGATTAGACTGCCGCCAAGGACGATGGCGCCCCCGATCCATATCCATAGGACCAAGGGCGAGACGATCAGCTTGAACTGGGCGGGCGGAGGCGCCTTCAGGTATTCGCGCTCGAGCACGGCGAGGGCGATCATGCCCTCGTCTGGGCGTATATAGGGAATTGTCCGGTTGGCAATCGTCATGATCCGTTGCAGGCGCGGAGTGCTGATGTCGGGGGCGATCGCGCTCCACACGTCGCGCGTCACCCCGGAGTTCATGCTGACGTGGCTGACGGCTTGGCCGCCGATCAGGTGGCTGACCGAGCCTTCGCTCGGGTCACCGGAGTCATAGAAGCCCTCGCTCGGAGAGAGGGTTGCGACGCGCTTGCCGCCCTTGCTCACGTCGAGCAAGGCGCCAAGGCTCATCGTGGCGCCGGTGTGGGCGGTGTCGGACTGAGACGTGATCGTGGCAGTCGGGCGTACGTAGCGGACGTTGTAGGCGCCCACTTTGGTTGATTGGCCCGGCGAAAGGCTCAACTCGGTGACGTGCTGAAACGAGGAGGATGCGGCGACACCCACAAACAGGACCGCGATCCCGATATGGACGACATAGCCGCCGTAGCGTTTGCGATTGCGCTTGACGAGCGCCGCGAGCGCGGTCGGCGCCGGCTCGCCCGCGCTCGCCCTGCGTACTCGCACGCCACGCCAATACTCCTGACCGACGCTGCCCAGGACGAAGGCCGCGCAACAGAACATCGCGATCGCCAACGGTTTGCCGGCGCTGACGCCTGCGAGTAGAAGCGTTGTCAGCGCGATCAGGGCAGACACAAACGGGACGATGAAGTTGCGACGCGCATTGGCCCAGGTGGCTCTGCGCCACGCGATGACGGGTCCGATCCCGCTTAGCAGGACCAACACGAGCGCGAGCGGCACCGTATAGCGGTCAAACCAGGGTGGGCCGACCGAAGACTCGTGGCCGGTGAGGGCTTCGGATATGAGCGGGAAGTAGGTGCCCCAAAAGATCACGAAGCACAGACCCACAAGGACCACGTTGTTGGCCAGAAAGACAGACTCGCGCGAGAGCAGGGAGTCCAAGCGGTGCTCGCTTCGCAGCATCTCCCGCCGCGAGCTGACCAGATAGATCGACCCGACGATGAGCACGCCGATCAAGACGACGAAAGGGACTCCGAGCGTGGCACCCCCAAAAGCGTGGATCGAGCTGAGGACGCCGCTGCGCACCAGGAACGTGCCCATGATCGCAAGCGTGCCTGTGGCCAGCACCAAGGACACGTTCCACACCTTCAGCATCCCCCGCTTCTCTTGGATCATCAACGAGTGCAGGAACGCGGTCCCCGTCAGCCAAGGCATCAGCGAGGCGTTCTCGACCGCGTCCCAACCCCAATAGCCGCCCCAGCCGAGCTCCGAATAGGACCAGCGTGCGCCGAGCATGATGCCCACGCCGAGGAACAGCCACGCGGCAAAAGCGAAGCGGCGGGTGGCCCTGATCCACTCTGCGTCGACCTTGCGGGCGAGCAGCGCACCCATGCCAAAAGCAAGCGGAACGATGCACAGGGTGTAGCCCGAGTAGAGCATTGGCGGGTGGATCATCATGCTCGGATGGCGCAGGAGCGGGTCGAGTCCCACGCCGTCGGCGGGCGCCGGGTTGGTGGTGGCAAAGGGCGTGGCGTAGAAGATCATCAGCGAGATGAAGAAACCGCCGAAGCCAAGCAGGATCGCCGTGGCGTAAGCGCTCACCTCGCGCATTCGCTTGCGCGTCAGGAACAGGACGAGGCTCGACCACAGCGAGAGCAGCCACGCCCACAGCAGTAGAGAGCCTTCCTGAGAGGACCACACGGCCGCCGCCCTGTAGAAGGTCGGCGTCGTCGTGCTCGAAGTGTCGGCGACCGTATTGAAGCTGAAGTCGTTGCGCAGGAACGCCAGCTCGAGCACCAGGAAGGCGACGGTGAGAATGGCCGCCAGGGCGTATACGGAGCGCCGTCCAGACTCCGAGAACTCGGGCCGATGGGCCCGCACGCCATAGATCGAGGCGCAGATCCCGTATACGCACACGCCAAGCGCAAGGACCAAACACGCGCCACCGAGCAGGGCCATCAGGAACTCGTCGTCTTGCTCGGAGTTTCCTTGTACTTGGAGGGGCACTTCGTGATCAAGGAGTCCTGCTGGCCCACGTAACGTGTCCCCCGCTTTTCGACGGTCACGATCACCTCGCGTCCTTCGCGGAAGGGACCGGGCACCTCGCCGGTGTAGCTGAGCGGGACCGACGCTTCACCGGTGCGGTCCTGGATGCTGAAGTAGAGCGTCTGCTCTTCGTGGCGCACGGAGCCGGGCTTGACCTTGCCGGTGAGCTGGTAGGCATGTCCCGGTAGCGCTTCGTGCACGAGCTGGCTCGGCGTAACGGTCGGGCTGGCGGCGCTGAAGCTGGTGTAGATCAGGGCACTCGCCAGGATCACGGCCGCGCTCAGGGCCACCACCAACCGCACCGTTCGCTTGCGGGCGGGGTTCATCGGCCCTGATTATCACAGAAGCGCCCGGTCACCAGTCCCAGCAGCGACCCATCCGGTGGACCGCGTTTGGTCGGCTCGCCCACCAAGCGACCCCTTTGGTCGCTTGGCCAGGAAATTTCGACGCCACACCGAAACCTTTGGGCACCGGGAGCGTCATAAGAGATAGAGATCTATGAGAGCAGCCCTTCTACATCCACTGACAGCCTGGCGTCAACACGAGCAGGCGTCCTCCCCCGCGGCCGCGCCCGACATCGCGGTTCGGCGCAACCGAGACGCCGGCGGACCGGTCGACGAAGCCTGCTACCCGTGCTCGTGCGGCTTCTTCTTCATCGCTCCGGTCTCGACTAGCGTACGCTGCCCGCACTGCGGCACGACGCAGGCCTGGTAGGCCGCCCAACCTCCAAGGTCAGTCGGTGGCCTGGCCCAAGCGGCGCGCGGCCTCGTCGAGCCGGTCGTCTCCCCAGAACAGCTCGCCGTCGACGGCGAGCGTTGGCACTCCGAACACGCCGTAGGCGTGCGCGGCATCTGTGGCTTCGCGCAAGGCGAGCTTGATCGCGGGATCCTGGGTAGCGGCCTCGACCTCTCCGAGGTCGAGGCCGGCGTCGGCGCCCGCTTGGAGGACATTGGCGGGGACGCTGAGATCGGCACCCTGCTGAAAGGCGCGGCGAAAGGCCGAGAGGGTGAACTCGCGACCGCGCCCGGCGCAGAAGGCGAACGTGGCGACGCGCATGGCCATCAGGTAGTTGCTCGGCCAGGGGTCCGGCCAACGCGTCGGGGGCAGCCCGTAGAGCCGCGCGCGTCGCTCCACCTCGGACATTCCGGCCTGCCGGGCCTCATGCTCCCCGAGCGCCCACGAGGAGCGGCCGGTGAACTTGAACAAAGCCCCCAACGACACGGGCTGCCAAACGGCCGGGCCGGGCATTACCTGGTCGATGCGCTCGGCCGCCAGGTAAGCGAACGGTGAGCCCAGATCGAAATAGAACGTCGCTTGCGCCATCGTAGCTTCCCCCTGCGTATGCAATATAATGAACGAAACGTTCATTATGATACCCGCAAAGTCAAGCATCGAAGTGCGGACACATCTCGCGGGCAACCTGCGCCGGCTACGGGTGGCGCGCCGCCTGTCGCTGTCCGAACTGGCACGCGCGACCTCGATGAGCAAGGCCACCTTGTCGGGCATCGAGCGTGGCAGCGCCAACCCCACGATCGACACCCTGACGGCCCTCGCGGCCGCATTGGGCGTCTCGATTGGCGAACTGCTCGAACAGGCGGCAGCTGAGGAGATGCGCGTGGTGCGCGCCCTCGACGCGCCCCACGCGAGTGGCCGAGCCGGCGTGCGAATGCTCGAGGCGACCGTCTCAGACGGACGTGCCGAGCTGTTCGAGCTGAGCTTGCCGGCCGGCTACACGCACGAGAGCGACGCACGCCTCCCCGGGTCGCGCTCGCAGGTCCTGGTGCTGAAGGGCCAGATGATCCTCGGACCAGTCGAGCGCATCAGCGAGCTGAACGCGGGCGACTACGCCTCGTTCCCTGCGGACGTGCCCCATCTCTATGAGACGGTCCGAGCGCCGAGCAGGGCCCTGGTGATTGCTCATACGCCGTCCTGAAAGGCCCCGCGCGTCTAAAACGCGGGGCCCGGCGGCGCTACTTGATGTGCATCCCGGAGATCGCCCGTGAGATCACCAGTTGCTGGATCTCGGCGGTGCCCTCGAAGATGTCGTAGATCTTGGCGTCGCGGTGGAAACGCTCGACGGGGAACTCGCGGGTGTAGCCGTTGCCGCCCAGGATCTGGATGGCGCGCTCGGTCACCCATACGGCGACCTCACCGGACTTGAGCTTTGACATCGAGCCCTCGGCGTTTTCGAAGGGGACCTGATTGCGGCCCATCCAGGAGGCGCGCCACACGAGCAGGCGGGCGGCGTCGATCTCCATCTTCATGCGAGCGAGCGTGAAGGCGATGGACTGATTCTCGATGATCTTCTTGCCGAACTGTTCGCGCTCCTTGGCGTAGTCGAGCGAATACTCGTAGGCGGCGCGGGCGATGCCCAGCGCCTGCGAGCCGACCGTGGGGCGTGAGGCCTCGAACGTGGCCATGGAGGCGTTGGACTTGTTCTTCTTGCCCTCCCTGGCGCGGGCGAGGCGTTCGTCGAGCTTCTCCTTGCCGCCGAGCACATAGTTCTCTGGGACGCGGCAGTCGTCCAGGTACACGTCGGCGGTGTGGGAGGCGCGCAGGCCGTGCTTTGAGACCTTGGCGCCTTCGGAGATGCCCTTGGCTTCGCTCATTGGCACCACGAAAGCGGCGTGGCCGCGGGAGTTCAGCTCGCGATCGACGGTGGCGATCACGACGTGGACGTCTGAGATGCCACCGTTGGTGGCCCACGCCTTCTGGCCGTTGAGCACCCACTCTTTGGTGGCCTCGTCGAACTTGGCGGTGGTACGCAGCGCGCTCACGTCCGAGCCGGCGTTGGGCTCGGACGAGCAGAACGCGGCCACCTTGATGTCCTCGGGCGTGCCGAAGCAGCGGGGGATCCACTCGCCGATCTGCTCGCCGGTGCCCTGCCCGAAGATCGCGGCCACCGCGAGCGAGGTGCCCATGATCGCCATGCCCATGCCGGCATCGCCCCAAAACAGCTCCTCGTTGACGATCGGCAGGGTCAGGCCAGTCGGATCGGCAAAAAATTGGGCCAAGCCCTCAAAGCCGTACAGGCCGATCTTGGCGGCCTCTTCGATGATCGGCCAAGGAGTCTTCTCCTTCTCGTCCCACTCGTGCGCCGCGGGGCGCATCACGTCCGCGGCGAAGCCGTGGACCCAATCGCGGATGTCCTTCTGATCCTGGCTGAGGGCCATCGAGAAGGCGACGTCTTTGCCGGCCGCGCTCGTGATCGCCTCGACGGCTGCCTCGGCGGCCTCGGTCGCCTCGCTGGCGGTTACGTCGGTTGCTGACATGGGACGAAAGCTCCTTTGCTGGCTCGGTGACTTGGTGGGGCTGAAATATCGACGATCGACTGGCACTACGAATCCCAGCCGGAATCGCCTCCCGACGGCGTCGCGAACACGAAACGCCAGACCGGGGTCGAGCGACAACGGACGGGCCCACGCTCGACGGCTTCATGCTAGCAAACGGTAAACGGTTGTCAAATGCGAGATTGAACGCCGTTTACATTAGCGGTATAGTGACCGACGATGGCCAGCGCCCCCAGCTACCAAGAGTCGCGTCCGAGCCGTGCCTCCCGTCGTCGCGAGCGCGAGCGCGAGATCATTGCGGCCACTCGGCTGCTGTTCGACGAACGTGGCCTGCAGGACGCACCGATCGAGAGCATCGCGCGCGCCGTTGGGATCAACAAGGCACTGATCTACCGCTACTTCTCCTCTAAGGAGGAGCTGTATGTGCTGACCCTCTCGAGCTACCTTGCGGACTTGACCGAGCTCTTGGACGAGGTGCCCGCGGAGCTCGATCCGGTGGCGCGCCTGGAGGAGGGCTTGGTGCGTTACACAGACTTCTGTCTGGAGCACCCCGCGTTCTTGGATTGCGGACTGTCCTTGATGCGCCGTTCGGGCGACGAGCTGCGCGAGACGATCTCCGACGCAATCTGGATCCGCCTCGGCCAGAACATGGCCGCCTGCCTGGGCAAGCTGTCGAAGATCCTCGCCGAGGGCGCTGCCGAGAGCGTGTTCGAGGTCGAGGATCCCGATTTCACGGCCAACCAGCTGTACGCGCAGACGCTCGGCACGATGCAGCTGGCGCGCATCGGCGTGGGCGTGCGTACGACCGATGGCGGGATTCCCGAGCCGTTCACGATCGACCCGCGGCGTGTGCAACGGGGATGCATCGACGCCGTGCTGGCCTCGGTCGGCGCACGTCGCGGCGCAATCGCCGAATAGACCCGCGGGCTTGCCCCGCGAACCTCCGCAACTAAACCGCTAATCCCGATCCAGTTTGTGGTGTTAGACTGCGTGGCTCTTCTTCATGTCTCCGATGCAGAAAGTTGCTATGCGCAAACGCACCCGTCCGTCCCTGTTTGTCCGCCGAACTGGTCGCTCCACCCTCTCGCTGATCGCGTTGGGAGCGGCGACGTTCGGTCTGCTCGCATGTGGTTCTTCGACCGACAGCAAAGAACTCACGCTGGTCGCTTACTCCACGCCGCAGGGCGCGTACGCACAGCTAATCCCGGCGTTCACGGCCACGAGCGAAGGCAAAGGGGTCAAATTCAACCAGTCCTACGGCCCCTCCGGAGACCAGAGCAGAGCGGTCGCCGCCGGCCTCAAAGCGGACGTCGTGAACTTCTCCCTGGAACCGGACGTGACGCGCTTGGTGAAGGCGGGCCTCGTCGCTTCGGACTGGAACCAGAATGCTACGCACGGCTTCGTGACCAACTCGGTCGCGGTCATCATCGTGCGCAAGGGCAACCCCAAGCACATCACCGGCTGGAGCGACCTCGTCAAGCCAGGCGTAGGAGTCGTGACACCCAACCCGTTCACCTCCGGCAGCGCACGCTGGAACATCATGGCCGCCTACGGGGCCCAGATCAAGGAAGGCAAGACACCCGCCGAAGCGCAGGCCTACCTCAAGCAGCTGTTCCACAACGTGGTCAGCCAGGACAGCTCCGCGCGCAATGCCCTACAGACGTTCCTGGCGGGGCGCGGCGACGCTTTGATCGACTACGAGGACGAGGCGATCGCCGATCAGAAGAAGGGCTCGCCGATCGAATACGTGATTCCCAAGCACACGATTCTGATTCAGAACCCGATCGCGATCGTGGGCAGCGGGAATACGGCCGGCGCCCAGAGGTTCGTCAACTACCTGCTCTCCCCCGCCGGCCAGAAGATCTGGGCGGAAAACGGCTACCGGCCGGTGATCGAAGGCGTGGCCAAGCCCGGTGAGTTCCCAACGCCGGCCGGGCTGTTCACGATCGACGACCTCGGCGGCTGGAGCAAGGTGGACAAGGAATTCTTCGAAACCGAAGGCACCACCGGGATCGTCACCAAGATCGAGGAATCGCTGGGGGTGTCCACCAGCAAATGAGCCCTGAGCCGGCATCGCAAGCGCTTGCCCCACCCGCCGTTGGCGGACGGGGCCCGCGCGGGCGCTCCTTCGGCCGGCTGGCGCGGAATCGATCCGGTCAAGGTGGCCCCGACCGGGCCGGAGGCGGACGTCTTCTGCGCGGACGCGCGGGTACAGCGCTCGGCGCGGGACTGCTCGGGGTGTATCTGTCGGTGCTCGTCCTGCTGCCCATTGCCGCCCTGCTCGACAGCGCCACCAAGGGCGGAACAACCGCCTTCTGGCACGCGGTGTCGAGCCCGGAGGCCGTCGCCGCACTGAAGCTGACCCTAATCGTCTCGGCGATTGTGGTCGCGATCAATGCTCTGTTCGGGACGCTGATCGCATGGGTGCTCGTCCGCGACGAGTTTCCGGGCAAGGGGGTGGTCAACGCACTGATCGACCTGCCGTTCGCGCTGCCGACGGTCGTGGCCGGCGTGGTCCTGCTTGCCCTCTATGGCAAGGGGGGGCCGACCGGCATCGACATCACCTTCACGAGGGCCGCTGTTGGGCTGGCGCTGCTGTTCGTGACGTTGCCGTTCGTCGTGCGCTCGGTGCAGCCGGTCCTGCTGGAGCTGGACGGCTCGATGGAGGAAGCGGCCAGCTCCTTGGGAGCCGGGGGGCTGACTGTGTTCAGACGTATCGTCCTGCCCAATCTGACTCCGGCGATCCTCTCAGGAGCAGCCCTCTCCTTCGCGCGAGCGCTCGGGGAGTTTGGATCGGTGGTCTTGATCTCGGGCAACCTTCCCTTCAAGACCGAAGTGGGTGCGGTGTACATCTTCAATCAGGTCGAGAACGACAACGTGTCGGCCGCGGCGTCGGTGTCGGTCGTACTGCTCGTATTTGCGCTGATCGTGCTTGGCGGGATGACTTGGCTTTCGCGCAGAGGCTCGCGGCGTGTGCTCTAGAGCCCATACGCCACGATCGGAGGCGAACGATGTCCACAGGTGAGGCAGCGGTCATGGGTCCTACGGTCGCACCGCGAGCCCACTCAACCGATCCAGGGCGCGCACGAGGCCGCGACAGCGACGCGGCCAGGACGGCCAGACGATTGGGCCTGCGCTTCGTGGCGCTCGGTTATCTGTTGGCGCTGCTTGGCGCGCCCGTCGCGATGATCTTCTACAGGACCTTCGAACACGGCTTGGCGCCCGTCTGGGACGCGGTGACCCAGCCCAACGCCATGCACGCCTTCTGGCTGTCGGTGGAGCTGGTGGCGATCGTGGTGCCGCTGAACACGGTCTTCGGGATCGGAATCGCGCTCTTGATCGAGCGGGGACGCTTCCGCGGCAAATGGCTGCTCGGTCTGATCTTGGATCTCCCCTTTGCGATCTCTCCCGTGGTCGTGGGACTCTCGCTCGTGCTCGTGTACGGGCGCACCGGCTGGTTTGGGAACTGGCTGAGCGCCCACGGCATACAGGTGATCTTCTCGATCCCGGGGATGGTGCTCGCCACCGCGTTCGTGTCGCTGCCGTTCGTGGCGCGCGAGACGGTGCCGGTCCTGCACGAGCTGGGAACGGACGCCGAGCAGGCCGCCGCGACACTTGGCGCGAACGCGTGGCAGACCTTTCGCAAGGTGACCTTGCCGGCGATCAGGTGGGGCGTCGTCTATGGGGTCGTGCTCACAACCGCCCGAGCGCTTGGCGAGTTCGGGGCGGTGAGCATCGTGAGCGGACGCTTGGAGGGACAGACCCAGACGCTGCCCCTGTACGTGCAGGATCGCTTCGAGAACTTCGACACGACCGGTGCCTACGCGGCAGCGGTCGTCTTGGCACTGCTCGCGTTCGCGACCCTTCTCGGGATGAACCTGCTTGCAAAACGAACACGTCGAGACGAGGTGGTGTGATGGCGATCGAAGTCCACAACGTGACCAAGCGCTTCGGCGAGTTCTTGGCGCTCGACAATGTCAGCGTAACGGTGCCCGACGGTGCGCTGATGGCGCTGCTGGGCCCGAGCGGCGGGGGCAAGTCGACCTTGCTGCGCATCATCGCGGGCCTCGAGACGCCCGACGCAGGCAGCGTGTCGATCGCAGGAGAGGACGTCACACAGGCGCCCGCGCGCACGCGAGGCGTCGGCTTCGTCTTCCAGCACTACGCCCCGTTCAAGCACATGACCGTTTATGACAACGTGGCATTCGGGCTGAGCGTGCGTCGTGCTCCCAAGGGCGAAGTGAAGGAGCGCGTGGATGAGCTGCTCGGGCTGGTGCGCCTGGACGGCTTGGCCAAGCGCTATCCCTCCCAGCTCTCCGGCGGACAGCTTCAGCGCATGGCTTTGGCGCGCGCTTTGGCGCCGCGACCGGAAGTGCTGCTGCTGGACGAGCCCTTCGGCGCGCTTGACGTGCAGGTGCGTGGAGAGTTGCGAGAGTGGCTGCGGCGCTTGCACGAGGAGATCCACGTGACCACCATCTTCGTGACCCACGACCAAGAGGAGGCGATGGACGTGGCGGGCCAGATCGTGGTGATGAACGGTGGACGCGTCGAGCAGGCGGGCACTCCACACGAGCTGTATGAGCATCCGAACAACGAGTTCGTGATGTCGTTCATCGGTCCGGTGAACCGCTTGGGCAACGCACTTCTGCGGCCCCACGACATCCAGATATTGGGGGGAGGTCAGGATCTCTACTCCGACGGAGGCGCCGTGGAGGCGCTCGTGCGACGGGTCGTCCACCTCGGCTTCGAGGTGCGTGTCGAGCTGACGCTGCCCGACGGTCGCGACGTGTGGGCCCAGGTCACGCGAGAGACCGCCGCCGAGCTGGAGCTGAGCGAGGGCCAGATCCTGGCCGCCCGCCTACCCGCCCCGCGGGTCTTCGTCTAAACACAGACTCTCGCGACTCAGCTCGCTAGCGGGCCGCTGGGCAAGCGAGGCAAGGACGCAGGGAGCGAAATGTGCTCCGCACATGAGCGACCGAGGACACAGCCTCGCGCCGCCCAGCGACCCGCTAGCGGGTTTCCCAGGCTTCCTCTTGCTTTGTCAGGGCGACGATCTCCTTCGGCAGCTTGCCGGAGGCGACATCGGCGACTGTGACGTGCTCCAAGACCTTGCGCAGGTTGGCGCGCAGGGCGAGCCATACCTGTTGCAGGCACTCGGCCGAGCCGACGTATTCGACCTCCTCCGGGCGCTGTCCACGCACGCCGACGAGAGGTCCGTCGACGGCTCGGATCACCTGAGCGAGGTTGATCTCCTCCGCCGGCTGAGCCAGCCAGTAGCCGCCCTCGGGCCCACGCTGGGAGCGGACCAAGCCGGAGGAGCGCAACTGAGTGAGGATGTTCTCCAGGAACGAGAGCGGGATCTGCTGCGCTTGGGCGAGCTGGTCGACCTTGCGTGGAGCCTCCTGGCTCGAGCCGGCCAGCTCCACGACGGCGCGAACGGCGTAGTCGGCCTTGGCGGTGACGTGCATTGCGGGGGATTCTGTCCTAAACGGAGGCGCGAAGCGTCGTCGCCTACCATGGGCCACATGGTTGAGTCCGCGTCTACGGCGATACCGACTGACTTGGAGCACCGGTTCGAGCTGCATCGGCGCGAGTTGACCGGCTATTGCTATCGCATGCTCGGCTCCCCCTTTGAAGCAGAGGACGCTGTGCAGGAGACGATGCTGCGTGCGTGGCGAGCTTATGAGCGCTTCGAGGGGCGCTCCGCTTTGCGCTCCTGGCTGTACAGAATCGCGACCAACGTGTGCTTCGACATGACCGCGGGTCGCGCACGGCGAGCAAGGCCAATGGACCTCGGCAGCGCCCAGACGCCCGAGGCGGCGAACCTGAACACGCCGGCCGAGGTGACTTGGATCGAGCCGATCCCCACGACTCTGTTGGCCACTCAGGACGATCCAGAGCAGAGCGCGATCGAGCGCGACACTGTGCGCTTGGCCTTCGTCGCCGCGCTGCAGCGCTTGGCGCCCCGCCAGCGCGCGGCCCTGCTGCTGTGCGAGGTGATGCACTGGCAAGCCAAGGAGGTCGCCGAGCTGCTCGACACGAGCGTGGCGGCTGTCAACAGCGCTTTGCAGCGCGCGCGCGCAACACTGCAGGCCGGGGATACGGAATCAGAGCAGGCTTCAAGCGAGGGTATGGACGCCGCACAGGAGGCGCTTTTGGCGCGCTATGTGGAGGCGTTCGAGGCCTACGACCTCGATTCGCTGACAACCCTGATCCGGGAGGACGCTCGCCAGTCGATGCCGCCTTATGACATGTGGTTGAGCGGCCGCGAAGACATCTTGAGTTGGTGGTTTGGCCCGGGTATCGAATGTGAAGGGTCGAAGCTCGTGCCCACCATCACCGCGTGCGGCTCGCCGGCCTTTGGCCAATACAAGCCCGCGCCCGATGGTTCTGGCTACGAGCCGTGGGCGCTACAGGTGATCGAGCCGACCAAGGACGGAATCGGCGAGTTGACTTTTTTTCTGAGCACCGAGCGGCTATTCCCGTTGTTCGGCTTGCCGCCTCGGCTCGCCGGGGAACAGGCCGGCGAGCCCCGCCAGGGCGATCAGATCCAGTAGCTCTGAGGAGGCGCACCTCAGCACTACCGAGCAGTCCTGGCGGCGAGCCACCAGTCGCAGGCGGGCAAGCGCGTCGAGCGTAACGGCGTCGACGTCGACCCGGCCGACCTCGAAAATGACGAGGTCCACGCCCCCCTCGCCCAGCAACGCGCCCAGGCGCGCGCAGAGCGCCGGCAAAGCCGAGCGCTCCAGCGGGGCGCCGATGCGGAAGGCCAGGTTCGCCAGCAGCCAACCTCTATGACGCGGGCGTGTAGACGAGCGCGGCGATGCCGTCCCCCAGGACCGTCGAGTCGATCAGTTGCAGGCGCTTGAGCTCGCTCGCAGCGCCGAACAGCCGCTTACCTTCGCCCAGCACCACGGGGAATACCATAAGGCGCAGTTCGTCGATGAGGTCGTGCTCGAGCAGGCCCTGCGCAAGCTGCGCGCTGCCCGCGAGCAGGATGTCGCCGTCGACACGGTCCCTTAGCTGAGCAACTTCCGCTGGCATGTCGCCCGCGAGCACCATCGAGTTGTTCCACTCGGGATTTTGGAGCGTCTTGGAAACCACATACTTGGGCATCGAATTGAACTTGTCGGCAAACGGCCCCTCCATCGAGGGCCACGCCGCGGCGAAGCCTTCGTAGGTGGCCCGCCCGAGCAGTTGGGCGCCCGCGCGGGTGAGCTCGTCGACCTTGAACCTGTCGCCCTCCTCGCCACGTGCGAACTTGAACGTCCAACCCCCATGCTTGAAGCCCTCGGCTCCGCCGGGGTCCTCCATGACGCCATCCAGCGAGACGAACTCACTTACCACGATTCTTCCCATCACGATCCTCTCGTCGTTTTGTTCTGGCAAAGGTGCCCGCGGGCGGCGGTTGCGGCGCTCTACACTGCCCCGCTCTGCCCGCGAGCCAGCGCGGGCGGCGCTATGGCTGGGCGATCAGCCGCGCTGGACGATCAGCAGACGGTTACCGTCCTGGTCGCGGAAGAAGAACATCGGCGGCACTGGGTCTCCCATCCGCATAACCTCCTCGTCGACGTCGACGCCGCGTGCGCGCAGATCGGCATGATCGGCGTCGACATCCTCGCTGGCGAAAGCCACACGGGTGGAGACCCCGACCTGTTCTCCCTCCTGGGGGAGCACAAGCGCGAGCGAGGTCTGCGCGCCACGGGGGGTCACTTCCACCCAACGATCGCCCCTGCCGAAGGGGGTGTCCGCAGTCTTCTCAAGACCGAGCTTGCCGACATAGAAGTCGAGCGCCAGGTCCTGATCGCTGACTGGAACCATCACCGTCCCGACCTGGGCGATGTGGGTCTTGGTCGAAGTCTCGCTCATCGTGTCCTCCTGGGTTTGTGGTCTTACCCATAGGACTGTGCCACGCCTGAGAACTCATCGCGACTCACATTGGTTCAAGCGAGAGCAAGAGTCCGGTCTGCTTAATCGCGCCGGCGGGGATCGCGACCGGAGTGGACCTGACGCCGGCGCGCCGCGTGGCGCGCCGGCCGGTCCGTGTTGGGCCGAGGACCCACGAACTCTGTCGCCGTGGCTACGCGGTCTCCGGCTCGCCGAGCACCACCAGCCCGTGGATGACGATCAGGCAGATGGCGAAGATACCCAGCGACCAGAAGGGGTAGGCCCCGCCAATCGACAGCAAAGCCCCGACCGCTCCGATTGTGGCGGCAATGATCCCCACGACACGGCCGTAGGCGCCCCCGCCGAACAGGGAAAGACCGGCGGTCAACTGGATGACGCCCAGAATGATCGTGATCCACCCCCATGTGTGGAGGCTCGCAAACACGTAACGGTTGTCGTTGACGAAGAAGCTCGCGTTACCGACCGCGGCGATGCCGTAGATGATGTTGAGCGTGCCCGCGACCAGCAACAGGATGCCCGCGAACAACGCACTACCGACTCCTCGCATATGCACTCCCTTCCGTTAGGGTGCCTTGTGACACCTGTCACATGTTCGAGGAGGGCGGCCGAAATCCTGTTGCGCCACGTCGGCGATCAAAGCTTGTTCTTCGCCCGCACCGACGACAGCCCCGTCACCGCGGAGCTCGCGGCCGCGGCGCTGGAGCTCAATAGCTGGTGTTCGTCTTGATGCGCTTGCGGTCGGACTCGTGCAGGCGACCCTTCTTCTCCAAGGTGCCACACGCTTCCACGATGTCTTCCCCGAGGGTCGCCACCAGTGAGTGCCCCAGCGTCTGCTTGACCAAGGCTCGCATGATCTTGACGTGCTCGGCGTTTGGCGGCAGGGTGTAAGCGGGGACCATCCAGCCTCGCTCGGCAGCCAGCTGCGATGCGACGTCGAACTCGTCGTAACTGTGCTCGCCTTCCAGCTGAAAAGCGACAAGCGGCAGCTGCTCCTCCTCCTCTGTGCCGATCAACTTGAACTGGCCGCAATCGACTATCTCGTGGGCAAGCAACCGCGCGTTGTATTGCATCGTCTCCATGATGTAGCGATAACCGTCGTGGCCGTAGCGCACGAAGTTGTAGTACTGGGCCAGGACCATCGCCGAGCCTGTGGAGAAGTTCAGCGTGAAGGTGGCGTCACGCTTGCCCAAATAGTTCTCATAGAAGACAAGGTCTTCGGGCAGGTCGCCGGACTCCCTGAACACGAGCCAGCCGATACCCGGATATACGAGCCCGAACTTGTGGCCAGAGACGTTGATCGAACGGACCTGCTCCAGGCGGAAGTCCCACTCGGTGTGGGGATAGAGGAACGGCCACACGAAGCCACCGCTGGCCGCGTCAACATGGAGAGGCACGTCCAATCCCTTCTCCTCCTTGACGCTCACCAGATAGTCGTTGATCCCACGGATGTCGTCGGCGTGACCGGTGAAGGTTGTGCCGAGCACGGCCGCCACTCCGATCGTGTTTTCATCCAGGTGGGGCTCGACGTCCTCTGGGCCGATCGTGTACTTGTCTGGCTGCAGGGGCACGATGCGAGGTTCCACGTCGAAATAGCGACAGAACTTCTCCCACACGACGTGCACGTCACCGCCGAACACGAGGTTGGGTCGGTCGACCGACTTGGATTCGGCTTGGCGGCGGTCGCGCCACTTCCACTTCAGCGACAGCGCTCCCAGCATGATCGCCTCCGAGGACCCCTGCGTGCGCGCGCCGGTCGTCTCGCCGGGTGCGTGGAAAAGGTCGGCGAGCATTCTGATGCAACGCTGCTCGATCTCGGCCGTCTGGGGATACTCGGCGTGATCGATGAAGTTGGTATGCAGGGAGCTGGCGATCAGCTGCTCGGCCTCGGGCTCCATCCAGGTCGTCACGAAAGTCGCCAGGTTGCGCATCGGCTGGCCGTCCAACAAGATCTCTTCGCCGACCAATCCGAGCGCGTCCTCGGCCGGCATCCCGCTCTTGGGCAACTTGTTGTCGGGGGCCGGCTCCAAGCGATAGCGATTGCCGTACTCGCTCTCCAGCTTTGCGATGCGCCTGCCCCGCAGGTCGGGCGGGCCCTCATCGCTGTGCCGATCGACTATCTGGTCCTTGGGCGGCACAGTCATCCTCCTCGAGTCACACTACGGTAGGCGAATCGCTCAGTCAGACTACTCGCCAAAGTCTCGCACAGGCGACCGGCCGCAACCGACGGGTCGGCTACAGAATGGCCTTTACACCTGTCCACGTACGATTACACGCGCTCCGCGCCCCGGAATCATTGTGACGTTGCGATGCTGGGCGTGCTCGGGCTCGGGCCGGTCGGCTTCGAGTTCCAATCGTCGAGCGATCGCCGTGAGCACGATCTGCTGCTCGGCCATCGCCAGCGCCGCGCCGAGACAGCGACGCGTGCCACCGCCGAAGGGCAACCACTCGTATGTTCCCGGCTTGCGGTCGAGCCAGCGCGCGGGAGAGAACGCGAAAGGCTCGGGATAGACGTCCTCACGGTGGTGGACCAGCAAGATGCTGATGCTGATCGCCGATCCCGCCGGCAACACGTAGTCGCCAAGCCTCCAAGGCACCGCCACACGACGACCGACGATCGGGATCACCGGACGGCAGCGCATACCCTCGATAATCGTCGCTTCGACGTGCTCGGCTCCTTGCTCCTCTGAGCGCACCGCGGTCCGCAGTCGTTCATAGGCCACGGGTGTGCGCACCAGCCGCTCCCAGGTCCAGGCAAGCGAATTCGCGGTCGTCTCGAAGCCCGCGAGGACGAGCGTGAGCAGCTGGTCGCGCAGCTCCCGATCGGAGAGAAGCTCCCCGTCCTCAGTCCTGGCCGCAAGCAGCAGCGAAAGTATGTCTCGACGCTCGGCAAGATCCTCGGCGCACCGACGAGCCTTGATGATCGGATATGTGGCGCGGTCAAGCAGGGCTATGCCGCGACGCATCAGCCCGACGGGCTCCTCGCGGCCCATGTTGGTCAGCTCGCCCACCTTGGCCAGTGGGGAGGTGGAGAGCGCGGTCAACTGCTTGATCGTGGAGCGCAGACGATGCTCGGCGCTTCCGCGCGCCGGACGCTCCTCGATCCCGAAGATGCCGGACATGATCACGTCGAGCGTGATTGCCTGCATCCGTGGCGCGAGCGCAAACGCTCGACCGACCGGCCAGCGCTCGAGCTCACGATCGGTTGCCGCTCCGATCATCTGTCGGTAGCGGGCGATCGCATCGCCGTGAAACGGAGGCAAGAGCAGCTTGCGCTGGCGCAGATGACGCGGACCGTTCGCCGTCAACACCGAGTTCGGGCCCACGATCGGACGCAAGGGTGACTCCGCCGTCAGCGAGGGCACATGCTCGGGCTTGGCGGTGAACAGCGAGCGAGCGTGATCGGGGTGGCAACTCACAACCACCCCGCCCGCGATTCCCGCCTGCATGTGGAACACCTCGCCATGTTCGCGCCGAGCCCGAAACACGAACTCGATCTGGCGCTGGCTGAAGCGCAGGATCTGCGCTGTGCGGCCAAGCGAGATCGCCGGCGGATCGCGGATCGCCTCTGTCGGGTCGGCGGGACCCGCGGGCGAGGAGGGGGCCTCGTTCATGTACACGGCACAACCGCCGGCAAATAGCTCTTGGGCTGGGCCGCCATCGCGGAAATACGCTATCGCACGCGCATTGGCCCGGAGAACACGACTGTTGAAAGCACCGGATGCGATGGGCATCTCATGGTTCGCGCGCGGTCACCCTGGAGAGGTATCGCCACCAAACGCCGCGCGACCTTCGGCTGTGACAGCCGGATCGAAGTCGCCATAGTCGGCCTGGTGAAGGTCGACCGAGCCGGGTCAGCGTCGGCGTGAACATCCCCCCGGGCGCGCCGCCGCCCAGACACGCTGCCGTGGCGAGCGGCTTCAGGACGATCAAAACGGCCATCACCCCGACCGCGAGGCCGCCCACCATCGCGAGTTGCACCACGCCCTTGCCGTTGCCGAGCACCTGGGGATAGGCGATCGCGACCACTCCAAGCGCTGTGAACACCGCGATCGGCGCGCCGAGCCTGAGCCAACCTGCCGGGCGCAGCGCGTGGGCGCTCACGATCAGGCGGATGTAGAGAACCGAGACGAGTCCCGCGATCAGCCCGACGATCACGATCGACTCGACCGCGCGGGCGAGGCTGCCCACGAGCGGCATCCGCCCAGCGCGCATCCAGATCCCCTCCGAGACCTCGGCATTGCCAAAACGGGCAAGGCCGATCGCCAGACGCCGACGATCAGGCCGCCACAGGCGAGCACCAGCACCCTGCGGGCGTCCGACCTGCGCTGCACGCCTTCCAGGAAATGGCCGTCTCATATGACCATGCAAAATGTTGAACGACGCGGAGCAGTGCGATCAAGGCAGCGCCGCCCACGCCCGCCGCCACGCCGATGACTGCAGTCAGCATCCAAACGGGCGCTGTAGCTCGCCGCGATTCCGCGAGCGCGCACGTTGGGCTGAGCGTATGCGGGCCCCATCTACCGAGCAGTCTGACGGGCAGCGCCGGCGCCATGCGCGTCAGTGCACCGGCCCGCGATCAGGTGCCATGGGCGCCAAGTGGCGGACGGTCCTCGAACCCGCGACCTCAAGCTCGGGAAGCTTGAGGTGGACAAGCCTTTCTTGCCTGCAAATAGGCATATTGCAGGCACCGCGTCCGGAGCAGGCACCGCCGTGGTTCATGCTCGTCGCGATGAGATGCTGCTCGAGACCGGTTGCCCAGCCTACGCGCGGGCTGTCCCGGTACTCAAGCCGCACATCGCGCAGCTGGCGCGACTGGCCGAAGCGAGTGGTTCATGGCCCAGGTCGCGGAGCCTGAGCGGAGGTGCTCACGCTCGCTGTTCGTCCAAAGGAGGCGTGAGGGCCTCGCCTGGGACGAGTGCCCGCAGTTTGAGATGATGAAGGACGTGGGCGCGGTGAAGAGCGGGCAGTTACCCCGCGGGCACGAACGCACGACGTTGCCGGCGCGAGTATCGTTCTTATCATGGGAAGGTGGATTCGATCTTGCCTGCTCGGGATCGTGCTTCTCGCTGCGCTCGCGCTTGGTGCAGCGCCGGCCTCCGCGGAAGAACCATCGGTCGAATACGAAGCCATCGTGAATGTGACCTACGCAGGCCTCTACGAAGAACACTACGTCGACAACCTGGGCGATCGCTACGACCTCGCTGTCAATTTCCAGCTGCTCTCCCCGTATGCCTTCCAGTGGCTGTCGAACGGAACGCTCCAAAGCCTGAGCAATCTCGAAGCGATACCGGTGACAACTGGCACCATGAAGATCGAAGTCGCGAAGTCCGGGGGCGGATACTTCGAACCGGAATATTGTGACTACACCCCCCGGGAGCCGGTCACGGGAGGTCGCTTCCCGGTGTTTCGCACCGGCCCGCCGGGCGAACTCGAGGTCCACGCGTTCATGGGTTACGGATCGAACTACCTCCAGGTGGAAACCCCCGCCCCGGGGGCCTATGAATGCAATAGGGACGTCATCATGACTCCAGGGGCGCCGGTCGACGACCCCCATTTCGAGGCCGCTTTCGAACCCGTCGTCCAAGTAAACGTCCTCACCCACCCGCTCTACTTTCAGGATGTGAGCGCGGAAGGCCCGCTCGTGGGGGGCACCGGGAACTACAAGATCAACGGCGCCGTGCAGGTCGTATCTGAACCGATCCCGCATCCGCCCACCAAACCGGTCGAAAAAGAGGAAACCAACCCGCCGACAGAGCCCCCTGTATCGCCCCCGGGTACTCCTACAGAAACGAAACCGAAAGTCCCCAAAATCGTCCGAGAAATCGGTGCGCCGATCCTCCACCTGGGCGGAGGCGGTAACCACGGGGGGCCGACCAAGCTAAAAACAGGACTGCGCGTCACATGCCCCACCACGACGACCGACTGCGAGGTCGCGGGCGTGCTCGTGGCGAGCCCGCCGAGCGCCCCGGGCGCGGAGAAGGCCTCGGGCGCGAATGCCAAGCGGCGCAAGGTGACGATCGGGTCCACTAGCTTCAAGCTGGCTGCCGGGGCGTCGTCTGCGGTCACGATCGCACTCTCGCGCTCGGGCCTTGCCCTGCTTCGCAAGGATCACCATCTGCCCGTCTCGATCACGGTCTCCGTTGCGGCCCCCGGCATGGGGAGCGTCACGCAGTCGCGCTCGCTGACGCTGAGGCTGCCAGGCAAACACTGAGAACGTCTGCCTTACGGCACGACGCGGCGCTCCCATCAGAGCTAGACACCAGACGCGCTCCGCGCGACTGTCACTTCGGACGAAGAGCAGACGCCTCGATCAACCCGCCACAGTGCCTGGGAGGAGCACCACCAGCTTCGACATACCGGTTTCAGCGGTTCCCGATTGCTTGGCTCAATAAGAAGGCGGGCATCGCAGGTGGTCGCGAAGCGGCGGACGGGCCTCGAACCCGCGACCTCAAGCTTGGGAAGCTTGCGCTCTACCAACTGAGCTACCACCGCGCCGCGGCAGATATTACGCCGTCGGAGCGCGCGCGCACTACGCTTGGCCGTCGATGTCCAAACGCCCTCTGATGCCCTTGGCGATCGGCCTGCTGGGAGCCGCCCTGATCGGCCTGCTCGTTTATGGGATCTCCACGCAATCGCCGACCCGCACGCTCGACGACGCGATCGAGCACGGTGTGCGCCCGGCCGCGCCTTCGGCCGCTACGCATCTGCCGCTGCTCGCGGGCGAGGGCGAGCGCACGCTCACCTCCTACCGGGGCAAGGTCGTCGTCTTGAACTTCTGGGCCTCCTGGTGCACGCCATGCCAGGAAGAGGCGCCGATCCTCGAGCGTGCCCAGCATTCGCTTGCGGCCCAAAACGGGACCGTGCTCGGCGTGACGTTCAGGGACGACTCCTCAGACTCGTTGGAATTCGTCAAGCAGCACAAGCTGACGTTCCCGATGCTGCGCGACCCCAGCGGCGAATTCGCTCGGTCCTATGGCACCAGCGAGATCCCGGAGACGTTCGTGATCGACCGCTACGGTCATGTGGTGGCGATCTCGCGCGAGGAAGTCAGCGAAGCGTGGCTGAATCGCGCCCTGAAACTCGCGGAGAGCACGTGAGCAAGCTCGCCCTGACCGTGACGATCGCGCTGACGCTCGCGGCGAGCGCGCTGCCCGCCAGCGCGGGAGCCAACACGCCGGCCACGAGCCTGCCCGTGATCGAACGCCAGGTCATGTGCGTCACCTGCAAGATACCCTTGAACGTCGCCGAATCGCCACAGGCGGACCGCGAGCGGGCCTTGATTCGACGCCTGATCGCCGCAGGCGACAGCGAAGCCCAGGTCAAGAACGCGCTGGTCGGCCAGTATGGCCCCGCCGTACTCGGCCTGCCCGCCTCCAAAGGCTTCGACCTGGCCGCCTATCTGGTGCCGGTCGCCGTGGTGTTGGCGCTGTTGGCCTTGCTGGCGCTGTTGCTGCCGAGCTGGCGCCGTCACGCCCGCGCGAGCGCCGCCTCCGCCTCCAGCGCACCGAAGCTGAGCGAGGGCGATGCGGCACGCCTGGACGCCGACCTGCGGCGCTTCGACTGACTCGGGACCGCGTCGGCAGGGTCGTGCCCCGATCGGGATAGGTCCTACATCTCGGTCGGCGCCTGGACTCCCAGCAACTCCAGGGCGCAGGCGATCGTGTTCAGGGACGCCACGCACAGGCCAAGCCGCTGGGCTTCGAGCGTCGCAGGCTCGGCTCCGAGCACTCGGCAGTCCCGGTAGAAGGCGGTGAACTGCTGAGCCAGCTCCAACGCGTAGGCCGCGATCCGGTGAGGCGCCCTGCGTGTGGCCGACTCGCGCACCTCGCCCGGGAAGGCGAGCAGCTTCTTGATCAGGGCCCGCTCGGGCGCCTCCAAGGGCTCCCCGTTTTCGCCCACGGTACGCAGCGACGCCTCGACGCGCTCCAAGCCGGCCTTGGTCAGCATCGAGGCGATCCGCGCGTGTGCGTACTGCACGTAGTAGACGGGGTTCTCGTTGGACTGCTCGCGGGCCAGGTCGAGGTCGAGGTCGATCGTGGTGTCGTGCGAGCGCGAGAGCAAGAACCAGCGCGCGGCGTCCACCCCGATCTCTCCCAGCAGATCCTCCAAGGTGACGAACTCGCCCGCTCGCTTTGACATTTGGGCACGCTCGCCACGACGCACCAGGTGCACCAGTTGCATGATCAGCATCTCCAGGTGCCCTGGATCGCCGCCCAACGCCTCATAGGCGGCCTTCATGCGCGCCACATATCCGTGATGGTCGGCGCCCCACACGTCGATCTGGCGGTCGAAGCCGCGCTCGCGCTTGTCCTGGTGGTAGGCGATGTCTGAGGCGAAGTAGGTGTGCTCGCCGCTGGAGCGAACCAGGACGCGATCCTTGTCGTCGTCGTAGTCGGTGGTTCTCAGCCACAGGGCGCCCTCGCTGCGATAGGTGTGGCCGCTCTGCTCCAGCAGCACCAGCGCGTGCTCGACCGGGCTTACCGGCTTGCTCTCCCCGCCGTCGAGGCCCGGCTCGGGCGCGTGCAAAGCGCTCTCATATGCCCAACGGTCAAAGCTCTGAACGCGAAAAGCCTCCAACGAGGATTGCATCCGCCCGACCATCACCCGCACGGCCGCGGCTCCCAGCGCGCCCGGGTCAAGCTCGGCTGCCTCTGGGGCCGCTCCCAGCTCGCCCTCGACTTCAGCCACGAGCGGCCTCACATACTCGCCGCGGTAGCCGTCCTCGGGAACCTCCTCCCCACGCGCCAGCGCACGGATCGATTCGCCGAGCTTGAAGACCTGCGAGCCGGCGTCGTTGACGTAGAACTCGCGCTCGACCTGATGCCCGTGAAAAGCGAGCACCCGAGCCAAAGCATCGCCGTAGGCGGCGTTGCGGGCGTGCCCTACGTGCATCGGGCCGGTCGGGTTGGCCGACACGAACTCCACGATGATCCGCTCGGGTGTGAGCGCTCCCGCACGACCGAAGCTCTCGCCCGCGTCGAGCACGGCAGCGAGAGCGGCCCGGTGCCAAGCGTCGGCGAGGAACAGGTTGAGAAAGCCGGGCCCGGCGACCTCGAAGCGCTCCAGCTGCTCGCCGAGGCGCTTGGCCAGGGTCTCCCCGAGTCGCTGGGCCAGCTCACGCGGCGGGATGCCGGCCGCGGGCGCGAGCAGGAGCGCGGCGTTGGTCGAATAGTCTCCGAAGTCCGCACGCGGTGGGCGCTCGAGCGTGATCGCCTGGCGTCCGGCGTGCCCCTCGACGACTTCCGCGGCGATCGCCAGGACGGTCTCGCGCAGTCCTATCTCGGTGGTTATCGGGCTCACTGGCGAGGATCTTATGCACCGTCCGCGCACTGTCCCCCGCCCGGGTTGCGATACTAGGCTTGTGAACGACGAGAACCCAGGCGCCGAGCGCCACATAAACATTCATCTCTCCCCCGAGATCATGGGGGGCGTATACGCAAACTTCGCGAACGTGAGCCACTCCGACTACGAGTTCACGGTCACCTTCGCGAGAGTCGACCACGAGGTCGAGTCCGAGGAGGTCCCTGGCGTGGTCGTCTCGCGCGTGAACCTCTCGCCGCGCTTCATGCGTGAGCTGATCGACGCGATGGAGGACAACTACTCGAAGTGGCGCACCCGCGAGGGCATCAAGAACCTGCCCGAGTACGGCGGCGCCGAGGCCGGGGAATCCGACGAGTAGTGGCGCGAGGTTGCGCCCGTGAGGAGCGCGCTCCCGCTCCCCTGCGCATTCGCGCTCCGCGCTAGGCGCGGGCGCAGGACCGGCGGAGGCTCTGCGGAATGAAGGTCGCGCTTGTCTCGGACATCCACTCCAACGTGCAGGCTTTCGAAGCCGTGCTCGAGGACGTGGCCGCCGGCGACGCTGAGGAGCTGTGGTGCCTTGGCGACATCGTCGGCTACGGCGCGGACCCCGACGCCTGCGTCGAGTTGGTGCGTCGTCATGTGGCGGTGTGCCTGGCGGGCAACCACGACATCGCCGTCGCGGGCGAGCTGCCCTTGGACGAGTTCACGCGCGGGGCCAGCCTCGCCGCCCAGTGGACTCGGGAAACGATCGAGCCGGCCAACCTCGCGTTTCTGGCCGCATTGAGCCCGCAGGCAGAGGAGAGCGGAATGGGCCTCTTTCACGCCAGTCCCCGCGACCCGATCTGGGAGTACGTGCTCTCGGCGCTGCTGGCCGAGCTGTGCCTCGACGTCCAGGCCAGGCGGGTGTGCCTGATCGGACACTCTCATGTGGCCTCCTCGTTCGTTCGCCACCCGGGTGAGGCGGCGACCGGCGAGCCCCGCCGGGAGGGGACCGAGCTGGATGTGTCCAGAGGAGAGTGGCTGTTGAACCCGGGCAGCGTCGGGCAACCGCGCGACGGCGATCCACGCGCCGCCTGGATGCTGCTGGACCTGGACGCTCAGGTGGCCTCCTACAAGCGCACTTCCTACGATGTCGTGGGCGCGGCCGCGGCGATCCGTGCGGCGCGCCTGCCAGACTCCCTGGCCGAGCGCTTGGAGTACGGTCAGTGAAGCCAGTGAACACGCGAAACCTCATCCGTCTGCTTGCGGCGGCCCTGCTTGGCGTGGCGGCGGCCGCCCTGGTCTCTTGCGGCAGCTCGGGAAAGGGCCTGATCCCCTCCGCCAACGCGGGACCACTGCAAAGCGATTTCGAAGCGGTATCCCACGCGGCCGAAACGGGCGAAGGCAGCTGCGCGGAAACCGAATCGGCGCTGGGCAAGACCGAGCAGGATTTCCTGCAGCTCCCGGCGACCGTTGACAGGGGTCTGCACGCACGCCTGCAACTGGGCATCGAAAACCTGCGCAAACAGGCCTTGGCGACCTGCGAGCAGTCGGCGGAAGCCAAGACCACGGGCACGCAGACCTCTACGACATCCACCACGACGTCGACCAACACCGAAACGACACCTCCGACGCAGAGCACCCCGACCACGACGACCGGCACCACGAGCACGCCGACCACGTCCACTCCGCCAAGCGAAAGCGGCGGCACCGAAGCCTCCGAAGAAGAAAGCCTCTCCAAAGGCAAAGGTCTCGGCAAAGGCGAAGGCGAAGGCAACGGGAAAGTCGAAAGCGAAAACAACGCCGGCGCAGGCGTTGGCGGGGCAAGCCCGGGAGTCGGCCAATGAGCGCGATTGAGATCGCCGGGCGCTACAGGCTCGAGGACCGCCTCGGCTTCGGCGGCATGTCTCAGGTGCACCTCGCCTTCGACCAGCGGTTGGAGCGCGGGGTGGCGGTCAAGCTGCTGGCCGAGCACCTTGCCGAGGACCCCACCTTCGTATCGCGCTTTCAGCGCGAGGCCCAGGCCGCCGCGCGGCTGATCCACCCCAACATCGTGCAGGTGTTCGATTCGGGCCAGGACGAGCGCACAGGCCAGTACTTCATCGTGATGGAGTACATCGAGGGGCAGTCCTGCGCTGAGATTCTGCGCGACGACGGTTGGGTCGAGGTCGACGAAGCGGTCGCGATCATCGAGCAGGCGTGCGAGGGCCTGCACTACGCGCACCGTCACGGAGTCGTCCACCGCGACGTCAAGCCCGGCAACCTGTTGCGCTCACGCGACGGGGAGGTCAAGCTCGCCGACTTCGGCATCGCCAAGGCGACCGAGCAGTCGAGCATCACGCAGGTCGGCTCGGTGCTCGGCACAGCCGCCTACCTGGCGCCCGAGCAGGCACGTGGCGAGGAGGCCGGCCCCCGCGCGGACCTGTATGCGCTCGGAGTGGTCACCTATCAGCTGATCTCCGGTCGGCTGCCCTATGAAGCGGCCTCGCTGACCGAGCTGGCGCTCAAACAGCAGCAGGAAGAGCCCGCGATGCTCGACTCGCTCGTGGCCGCCGTCACGCCTGAGCTGGCCGAGGCAGTCGCCATAGCGCTGGCACTGGACCCGCGCGAGCGCTACGAGAGCGCCCGCGAGATGGGACGCGCGATCAACGATGGCGCGCTCGGAATCTCACCGGTCGAGCATCGGGAGCCCGCGCGCAGAGGGGCGCCCGCGACCGAGGCGACGAGCGTTCTGACGAGCGCGCCCCGCGCGCACGAG
>JBAURN010000373.1:0-4369 GCA_049581225.1 Solirubrobacteraceae bacterium | reverse complement strand
GGGCCCGTCCGGGCTCGGCCTCCAAAACAGTCCTGTCCGACCCGACGCTCACCAGTAGACAGGCTAGCGCCGGCACGAGTCGGGCCGCCCCAGTCGCACGATCGCTCCCAGGCGCACCATCTCCAGGACCGCCTCAGCTACCCTTCTCGGATGTCTGAGGAGGCTACCGCCATGGATATCCGCCCGGGGGGCGGCGCCAAGCACGTCGAACTGCGCCCCCACATGCGCTTGCTGCACGGTATGCGCAAGCCCGCAAACTGGCTGCAGCTGATCCGATTCGGGATGGTTGGCGGTCTTGGATTCGTCGTCAACCTGGCCGTCTACGCGCTGTTCGTGCACGTGCTGAGCACTCCGTACCAGATCGCGGCGGTCGTGGCGTGGCTGGTCGCGGTGCTCAACAACTTCGTGATAAATCGCCACTGGACCTTCGACGCGTCCGCCGGGCGGATCCACTTTCAGGCAATCCGATTCTTTGTCGTCAGCCTCGCGGCCTTTCTCCTTGTGAACCTCGTGCTTTTGACGCTGTTGGTCGAGGATGCCGGCTTCGCGAAGGTGCCTGCCCAAGCGCTGGCGGTGGCGGCGGCGACGCCTTTCAACTTCCTCGGCAACAAGCTTTGGAGCTTTCGGGTAGGGCGCTGAGGCTGCTCTGAGGGGCCTTGTGCCAAGGGCCCACCCTCCCTAGCCACTCTCGGTAGCCACCTATACTCTGGGGTCTCCCCTCTTGGAGGATTTGTCGTGCAGGAGATGGTCATTTACGGCGTGAGCTTCGACATGGTCGGCAAGCAGCCGATCGTGTTGTTGAAGACTGTCGACGGCAACAAGTTCCTGCCGATCTGGATTGGTCATCCCGAGGCGGCCTCGATCTTGATGAAGCTGCAGGGAGCCTCGACTCCGCGTCCGATGACCCACGATCTGCTCTGCGAGATGCTCGGAGAGCTGGAGGTCAAGTGCACGCAGGTGGCGGTAACAGAGCTGCGCGAGAACACGTTCTTCGCCTCGATCACGCTCAGTGTGAACGGTCGTGAGATGGAAATCGACTCGCGTCCCTCCGACGCGATCGCGTTGGCGGTCCGCTCGGGCGCGCCGATCTTCGCCGCCGAGGAGGTGATCGCCGAGTCGGCGATCGAGTTCGAGCACAACATGGAGGAGTCCGAGGACGTGGTCGAGCGCTTCAAGGAGTTCCTCGACGAGGTTACGCCCGAGGACTTCGCGGCGGGCGACTCCTAAGGCTCTCGACAGGCCCCACGCGCGCGGGGTGCCCTTTTGCGCAACACACACCTGTCCCCCGTACTCAGCGGCTGCGGCGCTCGCCAGAGCGCGGCTCACGACGCGGCAGCTCGACCACCTCGGCCATGCCCGTGTCATCCGAGCGGGCTTGCAATGCGGGACCTGCCGGCTCGGCGGGTGGGTGGGCACTCGTAAGAGTGCCGAACAGGCCCACCTGCTCGCGTACGACCTTGCCGATGCGGCGGATGCCCTCGCGTATGTCCTCCTCGGGGACGCCCGCGAAGTTGAGCCGCATCGAGGAGGCTCCGCGCCCGTCCAGGTAGGCGGCGCGCCCCGGCACGAATGCGACGGCCTCGCTCTCCAAAGCGCGAGCGAGCAGGTCGGTGGTGTCGATGTAGTCGGGCAGCGTGGCCCAGATGAACAGGCCGCCCTGGGGCTTGGTCCAAGAGGCGGTGGCACCGAAGTGCTCCTCCAAGGCGCCGAGCATCGCGTCGCGGCGGATCTTGTAGAGCTCCTTCAAAGACTCCAGATGTGCCAGCCAGAACGGCACCTCTTCGCTGCGAGTCCTAGCCAGCGCCGCGCCGGAGCGGCCGCGCACGGGGCCCGAGGGGGCGGTCTCGTCGAAATAGGCGGACACGAACAGCTGGGTGACCGGCGAGGAGCACAGGTCGGCGCCCTGCTTGCACAGGTTGAGCTTTTCCATGATGGGCCTTGGCGCGACCGCCCAGCCGAGCCGGACTCCGGGAGAGAGGATCTTCGAGAAGGTGCCCAGGTAGACGACGAAGTCCGAGGCGCCGCCGCGCGCCGCCGCCGCGGCATCGAGGGAGTGCAAAGTGGGAAGGGGCTCGCCCTCGTAGCGGAGCAGGCCGTAGGGATTGTCCTCCAAGACCAGCAGTTCGCGCTCGCGCGCCACCTCGACGAGGCGCCGCCGGCGTGGCAAGGACATCGTGACGCCGCCGGGGTTTTGGAAGTTGGGGATCGTGTAGATGAACTTGGGTCGGCGACCTTCGCTTTCGAGCCGATCGAGGGTGGCCTCGAGCTCGTCGATCGGCATACCCTCGGAGTCCATCTCGATCTGCACTACGCGGGCTTGGTAGGCGTCGAAGGTGGGCACGGCTCCGGGATAGGTGGGGGCCTCAGCCACGATCGTGTCGTCGGGATCGATGAAGGCCTTGCACATCAGGTCGATCACCTGCTGGCCCCCGGTCGTGACGATCACCTCGTCGGGGTCCACCGCGGTTCCTTCGGCGGCCATTACCTGGAGGATGCACTGCACCGTGCAGGCCATGCCCTCGGTCGGGCCGTACTGGAGCGCCCGCGCGGTCGACTCGGCCGCGACTTGGGACATCAGCTTGGCGTACAGCTCAGGCGGGAAGGTCCTGGTCTCGGGCAGGCCTCCGGCCAGCGAGATCACCTCGGGGCGTTCGGTGAGCGACATCATGTCGCGCATCGCCGAGGAGCGCATTCCGCGCGTGCGCTCGGCGAACACGGCTTCATAGCGCTGCAGTTCGTGGGCGGTTGGACGCGAAGGCCGCCCGCCTGGGGGGTCGTCTATCGTCATGGCGCTCCCAACATGGCCGCTCCAAGGTAGCGCACGCTTCGCACGACGCAAATCCCTGCAACGATCACCACTGTCCCCATGAACGGTCTCGTCTTCTACATCGGTCTCGGTCTCGGTCTGGCTCTGGCGGCCGGGGTGCGTCCCTTCCTGCCGGCTCTGCTGGCGGGCGGCCTGGCCTCCAGCAAAGTGCTCGGGGTCAGCTTCGGCGTCGGCGACTACACCTTCCTGTACTCGGATTGGTGGTTGCTGGCGGTCGCGGCGGGCCTGGTGCTCGCCTACCTGGCGCAGTGGCGCCTGGGCTCCGAGCGCTTCGAGGCGGGGTCGGCGGCGCAGGCGTTGGCGGGCATCGGGATCGGCGTGGGAGCCCTGCTGTTCGCGGGAACGCTGGCCGCTCACAACGACGCTGCATGGCCGGGCTTGGTCGGGGGAGCCGCCGCGGCGCTGCTTGCGCAGGCCGTGGCACGTCCATTGGCGATGCGCACTCGCTCCCGTTTGCCCGACCGCGGCTCGCGCGAAGCGGTCACGCTGTACCTGGACGCCGTCTCGCTCGTGGTGGCGGCCCTGGTCGCCCTGGTGCATCCGCTTGGGTATGTGGCTGTGGCGCTGTTCGCTTGGCTATGGTGGCGCATGAGGGCCCGCTCCCAGGAGAAGTACGAAGGCCTGAGAATCTTGCGCCGCTAGTGAAGAAGCTTGTCCTGTGCGTGATTGACGCGATGGCGCCCGCGATGCTCGAGCGGGCCGTCGCCGCGGGCGAGGCGCCGGTGCTGAGCGCCTTGATGGACAGGGGTCTGTACGTGCCGGAGTGCGTGGCCGCGTTTCCGTCTGTGACGCCGGTTTGCGCCGCCTCGATCGTGACGGGAGAGTGGCAGGAGCGCCACGGGATTCCGGGCATGAGCTGGTACCACCGCGAGGAGCAGCGCTACGTGGAGTACGGCTCCAGCTTCAAGGCCTCTCAGAAGGTGGGCTTGGGTCGCCAGTTGACCGACACGGTCTACAACATGAACGGTGCCCACCTCTCCAAGGACACCGAGACGGTGTTCGAGGCGCTCGACGACGCAGGGGTGCGCACGGCGGGCACCACCTACCTGATGTATCGGGGCCGCTACCGTCACGAGCCTCAGCGCGACACCACGCTCACACGGATCGCCTCCAGGCTGTTGCGCCACGCGGTGATGGGGCCCAAGGAGCTGTTCTACGCCGACATCTTCGCTTCTCGCCAGACGGGCTGCCGCTCGAACCTGGGGATGCCGGGGGTGCGCGACCGCCATTCGGGTTGTGTGGGCGCCTACATGGCGGAGCACGACCTGTTCGACTTTATGCTCCTGTCGTTGCCCGACAACGACTGGCACTCCCATCGTTCGGGCCCCGACGGTCAGGTGCGCTCGATCGGGCTCGCCGACGCCCAGCTGAAGCGCGTGATGGACGCGGGCGGGGGTCTCGACCGGTTCCTTGAGGAGCACGCGGTGATTGTGATGGCCGACCACTCCCAGGCCCCGGTCGCCGACAGCGTGGCCCTGGCCGACGCGCTTGCCGAGCTTGACGTGCTGCCCGCCGGCGCACGCGCGGGATCGAGCCGGGCCG
>JBAURN010000372.1:0-5399 GCA_049581225.1 Solirubrobacteraceae bacterium | reverse complement strand
CGACGGGGGTCTTCTGCTTCTTGGGCTTGACGATTCTCAGGCTGACCTCGCCCTCCTGCCCCTCCGGGGCGGGATCGACCACCACGGTGGCGCCGGGCATCAGCTGCTCGCGCAAGACGAAGTCGGCCAACGGATCCTCGATGTAGCGCTGGATCGCGCGGCGAAGCGGCCTCGCGCCCATCGCGGGGTCCCAGCCCTTGTCGACCAGCAGATCCTTGGCGGGATCGGTCAGCTCCAATTGCAGCTCGCGTTCGGCCATCGACTCGCGGATGCGCACCAGAAGCAGCTCGACGATCTGGCGGATCTCCTCCTTCTGCAGCTTGTGGAAGACGATCACATCGTCGATCCTGTTGAGGAACTCCGGGCGGAACACCTTCTTGAGCTCGCCCATGATGCGGTTCTTCATGTCGTCGTAGGTGATGCCGGTCTCGTCGTCGGAGACGGCGAAGCCGAGCGGCGTGTTGCGCGCGATCTCAGCCGCCCCGATGTTCGAAGTCATGATCACGATCGCGTGGCGGAAGTCCACGGTGCGGCCCTGGGCGTCGGTGAGACGGCCGTCCTCAAGGATCTGCAGCAGGATGTTGAACACGTCCGGGTGGGCCTTCTCGATCTCGTCGAGCAGCAGCACGGAGTAGGGCTTGCGCCGCACGGCCTCGGTCAGCTGACCGCCCTCGTCGTAGCCGATGTAGCCGGGGGGCGAGCCGACCAGGCGCGAGACGGCGTGCTTCTCCATGTACTCGCTCATGTCGATCCTGATCATCGCTTCGTCGTCGCCGAACAGGAACTCGGCCAGGGTGCGCGCCAGCTCGGTCTTGCCCACGCCGCTCGGGCCCAAGAAGATGAACGATCCGGTAGGACGCTTGGGATCCTTCAGACCGGCGCGCGAGCGCCGTATCGCCTTGGAGATGACCTCGATCGCGGGGTGCTGGCCGATCACGCGCTTGTGCAGTTCCTCCTCCATGCGCATCAGCTTCTGGGTCTCGGCCTCGGTCAGCTTGAAGACGGGGATGCCGGTCCACATCGAGACGATGTCGGCGATCTCCTCCTCGCCGATCGACGGACGCTCGATCGCGTCGCCGGCCTCCCACTCTTCCTCGAGCTCACGCTTCTTGCCCGCGAGCTTGCGCTCCTGGTCACGCAGGGCGGCGGCCTTCTCGAATTCTTGGTTCTCGATCGCCTGCTCCTTTTCGCGCCGCGTAGATTCGATCTCCTCTTCGAACTCGCGGTTGGCGGGCGGGGAGGTGAGCGACTTCATGCGCATCCTGGAGGCGCCCTCGTCGATCAGGTCGATCGCCTTGTCGGGCAGGAAGCGGTCTGAGATGTAGCGATAGGCCAGGTCGGCGGCGGCCTGCAGGGCCTCGTCGGTGATCTGCACCTTGTGGTGCTGCTCGTAGCGGTCGCGCAGGCCACGCAGGATCTCCACGGTCTGCTCGATCGTGGGCTCCTCCACACGGATCTGCTGGAAGCGGCGCTCCAGGGCCGAATCGCGCTCCAAGTACTTGCGGTACTCGTCCAAAGTGGTCGCGCCGATCGTCTGCAGCTCGCCGCGCGCCAAGGCGGGCTTGAGGATCGAGGCGGCGTCGATCGCGCCCTCGGCGGCGCCGGCGCCGACCAGATTGTGGAGCTCGTCGATGAACAGGATGATGTCCCCGCGCTGGGTGATCTCCTTCATCACCTTCTTCAAGCGCTCCTCGAACTCGCCCCTGTACTTCGAGCCGGCCACCAGGGCAGCCAGGTCGAGCGTGTAGATCTGCTTGTTCTTGAGCAGCTCGGGCACGTCGGAGTTGATGATCCGCTGAGCCAGGCCCTCGACCACGGCGGTCTTGCCCACGCCGGGCTCGCCGATCAGCACAGGGTTGTTCTTGGTGCGCCGCGAGAGGATCTGCATGATCCGCTCGATCTCCGTCTCGCGCCCCACAACGGGGTCGAGCTTGCCGTCGGCGGCCAGCTTTGTGAGGTTGCGGCCGAACTGGTCGAGCAGCTTGGAGGACTTCTTGCCTCCCTCGCCCGGACCCGAGCCCGAGCCCGCTCCGGCGCCCGCGCCCTGGCGACGACCGCCGGGACCGGAGAGCATGCGGATCACCTCGTTGCGGATCTTCTCCGAGTCGGCGTCGAAGTCCAGCAGGATGCGGGCGGCCACGCCCTCGTTCTCGCGCACCAAGCCGAGGAGGATGTGCTCGGTGCCGATGTAGTTGTGACCGAGGCTCAGAGCCTCGCGCAGGGCCAGCTCCAAGACCTTCTTGGCGCGCGGCGTGAACGGGATCTGCCCGGAGGTGACCTCCTCGCCGGAGCCGACTATTCGCACGACCTGGGCGCGGACGCGCTCCACGGTGATGTCCAGAGACTCGAGCACGCGCGCGGCAAGGCCCTCCTCCTCGCGCAGCAGGCCGAGCAGGATGTGCTCCGTGCCGATGTAGTTGTGCTTGAGCGTGCGCGCCTCCTCCTGCGCGAGAACGACCACCTGCCGGGCCCGTTCTGTAAATCGCTCGAACATGGGTGCTTCCTTCCTGTGAGGGCGGAGCCTCTCCGCGGGTGCCGCACGCCTGGCGGTCCCTGTCGGCGCCTTTTAGGCAGTCTACCAATCGGCCATGCGGCCTCCCGGCTCCCTCTACCCCGGCGTGTGGGCGCTTACCCTCACCGGCCGTCTCGCACGCAAGCCGCCGGCGCGAATCAGTCGCGCATCGCGGGGAACAGGACCACCTCGCGGATCGAAGAGCGTCCGGTCAAGAGCATCACGAGCCGGTCGATCCCCACGCCCACGCCCCCCGTGGGCGGCATACCCTGCTCCAATGCCTCGAGGAACAGCTCGTCGTGGGGCTGGGTCTCCTCGTCGCCCTCGAGCGCCAGGCGAACCTGGGCCTCGAAGCGAGCGCGCTGCTCGTCGGGGTCGGTCAACTCGGAGAAGGCGTTGGCGATCTCCATGCCGCCCGCAAAGGCCTCCCAGCGCTCGGCCAGGCCGGGCTCGCCGCGGTGTGCGCGCGCGAACGGGGACAGCTCGATCGGGTAGTCGATCACGAACGTGGGCGCCACCAGGTTGGGCTCGACGAACTTCGAGAGCAGATCGTCGGCCAGCTGGGGCCAGGTCAAGCCCTCGGTGGCCATTGCGAGCTCCCGTTCTTTGATCGCCAGGGCAAGCGAGGGTGCGTCGCGCAGCGTCTCCAGGTCAATGCCGGTGGCCTTGCGCACCGCACCCACGAAGCTGACGCGGGGCCAGGGTGGGGAGAAGTCGAGCTCGCCGTCGTAGGACACGGCGGCGGCCGCGCTTGCGACCATCTGCTCCATGCGAACCGCCTCGTCGGCGTAGTCGGCATAGGCCTCGTACCACTCGACCACCGTGAACTCGGGGTTGTGCTTGGTCGAGAGTCCCTCGTTGCGGAAGTTCTTGCCCAGCTCGTACACGCGCTCCAGGCCACCCACGATCAGGCGCTTGAGATACAGCTCGGTGGCGATGCGCAGGTAGAGCTCGCGATCCAAGGCGTTGTGGTGGGTCGTGAACGGCCTTGCCATGGCGCCCCCGTAGAGCGGCTGAAGGACGGGCGTCTCGACCTCCACGAACCCTGCGCCGTCGAGGTAGGCACGGACGGCAGAGACGATGCGAGCGCGGTCGGCGAACAGCTTGCGAGTCTCTTCGCTTGCGATCAGGTCCAGCTCGCGGCGGCGCTGGCGCGTCTCCATGTCGGTCAGGCCGGCGTGCTTGTCCGGGGGAGGCCGCAGAGCCTTTCCCAAGATCTGGTAAGCGTCCACGCGCAGAGTGAGCTCGCCGTGGCGCGAGCGCAAGGGCGCCCCATCCACGCCCAGCAGATCACCGAGGTCGAGCGAGAGCAGACGCTTGAAGGCGTCCGGGCCGAGCACGTCGGCGCGGGCGTGGAGCTGGATCTTTGCGCCCCGGTCGACCAGATCCAGGAAGGCGGCCTTGCCGGCGCCGCGTCGCGCCGCGATACGCCCGGCCACGCGGTGGGGATCCTCGGTCTCCTGCCCCACCTCCAGGTGCTCGTAGGCTGAGCGCAGCTCCGCGATCGGCTCGACCCCGGGATAGGCGTAGGGCGGGATCTCGGCGCCCTCCTCCCGCAAGCGGGCGGCCTTGGCCCGCCGCTCGGCGATCAGCTCGGGCAGGCCGTGGGCCGCGCGTTGCTCTTCGTGGCGATTACCCCCCCGCGCGCGCGAGTCACCCTCCCCAGACGGTCCACCAACATCCGGTCCACCAACATCCCCCCCGCGCGCACGCGAGTCACCCTCAGCGGGATCTCCGACACCCTCCTCCTCCTCGCTCTCGCTCACGAGCGAAGAGCCTACGTGAGCCCGACGTCGATCTTCGTGATCTTGAGCTTGCGGGCGGGGCCGCGCGGGACCTGGACGGCCACGACGTCATTGCGCTTGTGCCCGATCAGGGCACGCCCGACGGGCGACTCGTTGGAGAGCTTGGCCTGTTCGGGGTTGGCCTCGGCGGAGCCGACGATCGTGTACTTGACCGACTTGCCGGTCTTCTCGTCCTTGACGTGCACGACCGACCCGACCCCCACCACGTCGGTGGAGATCTCCTTGGAGTCGATCACGGAGGCCATGCGCAGCTTCTCTTGCAAGGTGGCGATGCGGCTCTCGAGCATGGCCTGCTCGTTCTTGGCGTCGTCGTACTCGGCGTTCTCGGCGATGTCGCCGAATTCGCGGGCCTCCTTGATGCGTTCGGCGACCTCACGGCGCTTGGCCGTGGAGAGCATGTCCAGCTCGTCCTGGAGCTTGGAGAGCCCTTCGGGAGTGAGGATGACGTCCTTGGGCATGGTGTGAGTGGGATCTCCGCGAAAGTTGGCTGAGACGACGAAAATCCCCGCCGTTTCAGGCGGGGACGAACGCCGAGTGGTGCGCGGCGAGCGCAGCAGTATAGCGAGCGTCATCGAGGCTGGCGAGGAGTTGCAAGGACTCGGCCAAGGCTTTGGCGTCGGGCTTCTCGAGGCCCAAGCGGGCGACATACCAAGGGTAGAACTTGCGCAGGTAGCGGGCGGCCCGATCCTCCCCCAGATGCTCGACGGCGCGGTCGATCGTCCAGTCCAGCTCGGCCAGGACCTCGCTACGGGTGGGAGCGTCGTCGCGCCGGCCAAGAAGCTGCTCGAACAGCCACGGGTTGCCAAGGGAGCCGCGCGCGAGCATGACCGCGGCGGCGCCGGTCTGCTCGTAGGCGGCGATGGTGCTCTGCGCATCGTGCAGGCCTCCCGTGAGGATGACCGGGGCCGGGAGGCTTTCGACCAGGCGGGCGGCCAAGGCATAGTCGGGAACGCCTTTGTGGTGGACGGCGGCCGAGCGGGGGTGGAAGCCGATGGCGGCCACGCCGGCCTCCTCGACCAGGCGATGGGCCAACTCGAAGCCGCTGGTGTCGCCGGGCCGCCGGCCCGAGCGCAGCTTGACGG
>JBAURN010000371.1:0-7730 GCA_049581225.1 Solirubrobacteraceae bacterium | reverse complement strand
GGCCCCGCCACGGCGCGCGCACCGCGGCGATCCTCGGTTGCGTCGGTTTCGGCGCGTTCGTGATCTCTCACGTACTCGGATTGGTGATCGGCGCCTGGCCATCTGTCTTGCTTGTGGCCGCGGTCGTGGCTGTGGTCGTTTGGACGAGGGCCGACGCACGCCTGCTTTCAACAGGATCCGCGGACGACCGGGACACCGCGCTCAGCGCGTAGGATCGTCTGAGGCCAAAGCCTTCCGCAGGGTCTCGTCAAAGGGCGCGGGCGCAACACCAAACGGCTCCGCTCCGCCTGGATCCGTAACGACGGTGGCGGTCTTCAGGCCCTCCACCAGCGGGCGCGCCACGTTCGCGTCGACCGGGGTCACGAGCCCGATCCACAACGATGACAGCCACGGGGTGATGAGCGGCACCGGGACCATCAAGCGCGGTCGCTTTCCCATCGCCACGGCCATCCGGTCGAGCATGTCGCCGTAGGAGAGGATGTCGGGACCGCCGATCTGCACCTCGCGGCCACATGACTCCGCCACCTCCGGAGCCCGACGCAAGTACTCGATCACATCGTCGATCCCGATCGGTTGGGTCTTCGTGCGCAGCCAAGCGGGCGCGATCATCACAGGCAGTCGCTCCACGAGATAGCGCAGTGTGCGGTAGGACTCGCTCTCGGCTCCCACCACCATCGCCGCGCGAAAGTAGGTGAGCGGCGGTCCATGGCGCGCCAGTGTCAGAGCCGTCTCGTGGCGGCTGAGCAAATGCTGGGAGACGCTCTGCTCTCCCAGCCCGCCGAGATAGACGACGCGCTCTATGCCTTCGCGCGAGGCCATCTGTGCGAAGTTGAGCGCTCCGCTGTGCTCGCGCTCTTGAAAGCCTTGCCCTCCGGCCATAGCGTGGATCAAGTAGTAGGCGACCTCGATGCCGTCGCCCGCCCCCTCCAGGCTCTCGGCACGAGTGACGTCGCCTACGACCACATCGCAGCCGGCGGCTCGCAGGTCTCCGGCGCGCGAAGCGTTGCGCACGAGGCAGCGCACGCCGGTGCCCGATTGGACTGAGGCACGGGCCAAGCGGCTGCCGATGAAGCCTGTGGCTCCGGTTACCAAGATCGTCCGCTTAGCTATCGCTCCCGAGATGATCCTTAGTTACCCCGCTTCGGCTCTTGATAGCGTTCGCCGCCATGAAGATCTGGTGGGCAGTCGTTCTCTGCATTCTCGCCGCCGCTCTTGGCGACGCCGCTTACGCGCCGGCGGCCGGGAAAGGGTCGGTGACGCCGAAGACCGGCAACTATGCCGGCTTCGCCGGAGCGTCGGATATTGGCTTCAAGGTGACCGCGAAAGGTATGAAGATCACCGATCTGAGCACTCATTTCGAGGCGACCGTCAATTGTGGGCCGCCCGCAGAAAACCCTCCGCTTGTTCACTTCCCGACGCTGGCGGTGGTCAAAGGAAGCTTTCACGGATCGACCTCGGTGACCTATGGCGGGGGCATCAACCCCCAATATTCGATCAGGGGCACCTTCAGTTCGCCCACGCACGCGGGCGGCACGATCAGCGTTCACTTCGATTTTCCCCACAACGCATTGCCGCCCTGCAACGAAACCGCTTCTATCTCGGTGACGCGCGCAACCAAATAGCCGCAACGCAGGTCGCCCCAGGCGAGCTTGAATAGGTGGTGAGTGGCGCCCAGGCTTGTTGTGACGCGCTCACTCCCAGCCATGGAAGGGCGAGAGGTCCCCCGCGTCCCATGCTTCGCGCAATCCTGGGGCGCCGAGGTCCCAGTCGGGGCGGATCTCACGCGTAACGGCCCGCAGATCGTGGCGCAGGTCGTCGATCGAGGGCCGTCCCCAGAACCAGTAGCCGTTGTAGATGCTGTGAATGACCAGGCCAGGCTTCAGAACGAGTGTGTACGGGATCATCGGATCGTGCTCGGGATCCGTGTACTCCTGGATGTCCAGATCCTTTTGGACTGTGCGGCCTGGATCGGATAGGAAGGGCCACTGCGCACCGACCGCCGCACGGAGCTCCTGGGACTCGTGATGGGCGTCGGTCGAGATCGTGACTATCTGGGTGTAGGCCACGGCGACCTTTGGATAGAACTCCGCGAGTTCACGGTGCTGCTGGTGCTCCTTCGGGCAATAGTGCCCCCGGGCCAGTGTGAGGATCAGAGGATCCTCGCCCTGCAGTTCGCTTAGCTTGCGGTTGACGTTCGTGTGATCGGGCAGCTCGTAATCCGGGAAGGTGCCGCCGGGTGCTATGTCGGAGCGCATGTTGGACCGCCTTTCTTCCGCAGTGTCGGTGACTGTGAGTCAGCTTGCCATCGGCGGTTTCTGCGCCGACCGGTCACGCTCCCGATATGGCTGGTGTGCCCCCGAGGCTGTCCGCTCCCCGAAGGGTGACCGAGTCAAGCTCGTGGTACTCGGCCAGCAGCTCTTCCTCGCGTTGCTTGTGCGGGAACGCGAAGAACACGAGCACGGCGCCGAGGCCGATCGCGACGATACCGGCGGTGTAGGCCCACTGGTCGCCTTTGACAAACGATTCCCGGGCGCCCACGGTGATCGCTTTGGCGTAGGCCGGGTAGCGCGAGGCGGTGTCGGCTGCGCTGGAGAACGACTTCTCAAGTTCGGCTTCCACGCTGCTTGTAATCCGTGCCCGGTCGGGCGAGCCCGAGATCGCGCTCGCCACAGCCGCGGCGTAGCCCGCAGTGAGCAGGGCACCGAATATCGACTGCATGATCGCCCCGCCCAGGTCGCGCTGCAGATCCGCGGTACCGGATGCCATGCCCGCCCGTGAGACGGGCACCGAGCCCGTCAGGGAATGAGACGCCGGCGTGCCGGCAAAGCCCACACCGGCGCCGACGAAGGCGTAGGCGAGTCCCACCTTCCAATAGGCGATGCCCTGTTTCCAAAGCAGCAGCATCGTCAGGAAGCCGAGCATGCAGCAGGCGTAGCCCACCAGCAGCGTGAAGCGCGCCCCCTTTGCGTCAACGAGCTTGGCCGAGCGCGGCGCGATCAAGACCATGAACACGGCCGCCGGGAGGATCGACAGACCCGAGTCGAGCGTCGAGTAGCCGAGCACGTTCTGCAGGAACTGCTGTCCCACGAACATGGCTCCCATCAGCGATCCGAACACGACGATGCCAGCCAAGGCCGCGACCCAGAAGATGCGTCTGCCGGCCACCTTCAGGTCATACAGAGGGGCCGCCGCGCGGCGCTGGCGCGCTATGAAGGCGACACCCGCCGATACGGTCAGGATCGCGCCCACGATCACGATCGTGTCCTCTTTGGGCACCGGTGCGAAGTTGATCGCCAGGATCAACGAGGCGATGGCGATCACCGACAGAACCCCGCCCAGGTTGTCGACAAGCCCCGTCGTCTCGTTGACGTGGGCGGGCACGTAGCGCCACGCCATCCACAGAGCCACGATCGCCAAAGGCAGGGTGACGAAGAAGACCGAGCCCCAGTGGAAATGTGTCAGCAGCGCGCCCGCGAGGAGCGGGCCGAGCGCCGAGATGGCGCCACCCAAACCCGACCACAACGCTATAGCGCGGGTGCGCTCGCTGCCCGACCACAACGCCGTGATCAAAGCAAGCGTGGTCGGGTAGGCCATGCCGGCAGCCAGACCGCCGGTGAGACGGGCAATGAACAGGACGGTCATCGACGGCGCCAGAGCGGCCAGAAGGGCCGCCGGGATCGCGAGCGAGGTGCCGAGCAAGAGCATCAGCTTGCGCCCGTAACGGTCGCCGAGTGCGCCCAGGTAGAGCACCGAGGCCGCCAAACCGAGCGAGAACCCGACGGCGACTAGATCGAGGCCGGTCTGCGAAGCGTTGAACGCCTTGCCGATGTCCGGCAAAGCCACGTTGGCCACTGACAGGTTGAGGTTGGCGACCGCCGCTACCGCGATCAGCGCGGCGAGCACCACCTGCGGATGGGCGGGACCTGTTGCGGGCGCTCGTTGCTCCTCCATGGCGTCTCAGCGTACGATGTTTTCCAGTCGAAGCGTCATCTGACGAGGTGAACCAAGCAGTTCTTTGATCCCGCGCTTCTGCCGAAACCGCGAGCGCCGAAGCGGCTCACGCGGCTGGGTCCGACCTCTAGCCCGACCACTTCCCCTTGCCGTAGCGTCCCAGCTCCAAGCGTGCCACGACGCCGCGATGCACCTCATCGGGGCCGTCGGCAAGTCGCAGTGCGCGCGCCGCGGTCCAAGCCCCGGCGAGCGGGAAGTCGTTTGAGAGGCCGCCGCCGCCGTGCAATTGGATCGCCATGTCCACGACTTTCTGCGCCATGTTCGGAGTGGCGACCTTGATCTGGGAGACCGCGCCCAGAGCCTCCGGTGCTTTCTCGTCGAGCAGCCAGGCGGCGTGCAGGACGTGCAGGCGCGCCTGATCGATCGCGATGCGCGCGTCGGCGATCCTTTCGCGATTGCCGCCCAGATTGGCCAGCGGCTTTCCAAAGGCCACACGCTCGGTGGCCCGCGTGCACGCCAGCTCGAGCGCCAGCTCGGCCAGCCCGATCAAGCGCATGCAGTGGTGGATGCGTCCCGGCCCGAGTCTCGCCTGGGCAATGGCAAAGGCCTGGCCGGCTCCGCCGACGATCGCCTCCTTGGGAAGGCGCACGTCGGTGAACGAAACTTCGCCGTGTCCGCCGGGAGCGTCAAGAAATCCCATCGCCTCAAGCATCCGCTCGACCTTCACCCCCGGCGTGTCCATCGGCACGAGCACCATCGAATGCTGGTGGTAGCGGTCGGCCCGGGGGTCGGTCAGGCCCATGAAGATGATCGCCTCACAGTTTGGATGACCCACTCCAGTGCTCCACCACTTGCGCCCGTTGACGAGGACCTCCTCGCCCTCGAGCACCGCGGTCGCCTGCATGTTGGTGGCATCCGAGGAGGCCACCTCCGGCTCGGTCATGCAGAAGGCCGACCTGATCTCTCCCCCGAGCAGCGGCGCCAGCCAGCGCTGCTTCTGCTCCTCTGAGCCGAAGTGCCAGAGAACCTCCATGTTGCCCGTGTCTGGCGCATTGCAGTTGCACGTCTCCGCCGTGATCAAGGAGCGGCCCATGCGCTCCGCCAAGGGCGCGTACTCCACGTTCGACAGGCCCGCCCCAAGCTCGGCGTCGGGCAGAAACAGATTCCACAGCCCCTCGCGCTTGGCGATCGCCTTGAGCTCCTCGATCTGTGGCAGCACCACCCACGGGTCCCGGCGGGAGAGAAGCTCGCGCATGTAGGGCTCCTCGCGGGGCCCCACCTCGTTCTGTTGGAAGGAGATAAGGCGCTCCAACAGCTCCTGTGTGCGGGGCGAGTGGGCGAAGTCCATCGGCGCGAGCGTACAGTAACTGTCGCGCCACGAAAACAAGTGTCCCGCCGCGAGCCGGGCGGCCCGTCGCAAGCAAGTGTCCCGCCATCAACCGAGGAGAGCCTCCATGGATGCCGTAAACCACCAGTTCCGCCTTGCCTCTCGCCCCGAGGGGATGGTGGGACGCGAGCACTTCGACTACGTCGAGGAGGCCGTGCCCGAGCTGCAGGACGGTCAGGTGCTGGTCAAGGTCGACTACATCTCGCTCGATCCCGCGATGCGCGGTTGGATGGCCGAGGGCCGCTCCTACATACCGCCGGTCCAGATCGGCGAAGTGATGCGGGCCGGCACCGTGGGCACGATCGTCGAGTCCAAGGGCCAAAAGCTAGCCGCCGGCGACCACGTATCCGGCTGGCTGGGAGTGCAGGAGTACGCCGTCTGCGACGAGAACGCCGTCTTCAAGGTCGACACCAGTCAGATTCCGCTGACCAAATACCTTGGAGCGCTCGGGATGCCCGGAGTGACCGCCTACTTCGGCTTGCTCGACGTCGGCGCCCCCAAAGAGGGTGAGACCGTGGTCGTATCGGGAGCCGCCGGCGCGGTCGGCAGCATCGTCGGGCAGATCGCCAAAATCAAGGGCTGTCGTGTCGTGGGCATCGCCGGCGGTCCCGAGAAGTGCGGTTGGATCGTCGATGAGCTCGGCTTCGAAGCGGCGATCGACTACAAGGGCGAGGACGTCGCCGATGCCTTGCGCAAGCACTGCCCCGAGGGCATCGACGTGTACTTCGACAACGTCGGCGGCGAGATCCTCGACGCGGCTCTGGCGCGCCTGGCCCGCGGCGCGCGCGTGGTCATCTGCGGTGCGATCTCCCAGTACAACAACCTCGACTCGATGCGCGGCCCCTCCAACTACATGTCGCTCTTGGTCAACCGCGCGCGCATGGAGGGCTTCGTCGTGATCGACTACATGGGCCGCGCGCCCGAGGCTGTTGCCGAGATGGCCGGCTGGATCGCCGAGGGCAAGCTGATCGCGCGCGAGGACGTGGTCGAGGGCCTCGACACGTTCCCGGACGCACTCAAACGGCTGTTCGCGGGTGAGAACCTCGGGAAGCTCGTGTTGAAGGTGGCCGCCGACTGAGGATTCGCTGACGTATGGCGCCGGAATGTCATCCGCAGCGACAGATAGGGCATCATAGTCGCAAAGGTTTACACGTATGCTAGTCTTGTAAACCGACCTTGGAAGCGTTGATCTGGAGGTGGCGAACATGAGTTCAGTCGAGGCACAATCATCCCTTGGCGAGGGACCCCGGCCTGTGGTCGCCGGGCCGGGCGACGTGGAGGACGCTCAACGGAAGATCAGGTGGCGCGACCGCAAGCGCTATGCGTGGCTGCTCGGCCTGATCGTGCCCCTCTTGCCCTTCATTTCCTGGGGTCTGGTCGAAGCAACCGGGATCGGCGCGTTCTGGTTCTACGGCCCCGTCTTGATCTTTGTCGTATTCCCCCTGCTCGACCTGCTCGTCGGCCTGGACGCCTCCAATCCCCCCGACTCGGTCATCAAGTGGCTGGAGCAGGACCGCTACTACCGCTGGTGCACCTACGCCTTCCTGCCGCTCCAGTACGCCGGCCTGATCTTCGCCTGCTGGATGTGGTCCCACGGAGGGCTCTCCACGCTTGAATCGGTAGGGCTGGCCCTCACGGTGGCGATGGTCGCCGGCGTGGCGATCAACACCGCCCACGAGCTCGGCCACAAGCGCGCCTCCTCAGAGCGTTGGCTGTCCAAGGTCGCCCTCGCCCAAACCGGCTACGGACACTTCTTCGTGGAGCACAACCGCGGTCACCACGTACGCGTCGCCACGCCAGAGGATCCGGCCAGCTCGCGCATGGGCGAGAGCTTCTACGAGTTCCTTCCGCGCACGGTCCTCGGCAGCCTGCGCTCGGCGCTGGAGATCGAACGTGAGCACCTGGAGCGCGACGGCCACCGGTTCTGGAGCCTGCGCAACGACATCTTCAACGCTTGGCTGATGACCATCGTCCTGTTCGGTGGCCTGGTCGTCGCCTTCGGCCCGGTGGTGCTCCCGTATCTGCTGATCCAAGCCGTGATCGGCTTCTCGCTCTTGGAGGTCGTCAACTACCTCGAGCACTACGGCCTGCTGCGCCAGACGCGCGACGACGGCCGCTATGAGCGCACTCGCCCCGAGCACTCGTGGAACTCCAACAACGTGGCCTCCAACGTCCTGCTCTACCACCTGCAACGCCACTCCGACCACCACGCCAACCCTCTGCGTCGCTACCAGTCACTGCGTCATTTCGACGAGGCGCCGCAACTTCCGACCGGCTATGCCGGAATGATCGTCGCCGCGGCGATCCCTCCCCTGTGGCGGCACATCATGGACCGTCGTCTGCTCGAGCACTACAAAGGCGACCTCTCCCAGATGAACATCCACCCTCGCAC
>JBAURN010000370.1:0-13480 GCA_049581225.1 Solirubrobacteraceae bacterium | reverse complement strand
GCATGGTCCACGCCGTGCGCCATCTGGTCGAGGTGCACGACGGCGCGGCCAAGGCCGGTGCGAGCGCCACCAAGCAGGAGCAAGCCTCATGAGCCCTGTCTCCAAGAGCAAGCTCGAAGAGGAGCGGGAGCAGCCGATCGGTTTGCACTCGCTCAAACCTGCCCCCGGCAGCCGTCGTCCGCGCAAGCGTGTCGGTCGTGGCGAAGGATCGGGCACCGGCAAGACTTCCGGCAGAGGCCAGAAGGGCGCAGGCTCGCGCTCGGGCTCGAAGGACATGGCGCGCTTCGAGGGTGGGCAAATGCCGATCCACATGCGGATGCGCAAGCTGCGCGGCCCCCACATGAAGAAGTCGATGCCTTTCGAGATGTTCCGCACCCACACTCAGCCGGTCAATGTCTCCGACCTGGATGCCCGCTTCGAGGCGGGCGCGGAGGTCACCGTCGAGGCGATGCAGGCAAAGGGTTTGGCTACCCGCAAGGGCATTCCCGTCAAGATCTTGGCCAAGGGCGAGTTGGGCAAGGCGCTCACCGTCCACGCTCACGGCTTCAGCAAGACCGCCCGCGAGCGCATTGAGAGCGCTGGCGGCACCTGCACCGTCATCGAGAGCTAGAATCGCACGACCCGGCACTTGCGGGCCAACGATTCGCGCGTGACCGGCTAAACCAATGCTCTCGACGATCCTCAGCGCCTTCCAGGTTGCGGACATCCGCAAGAAGCTCATTTTCACGGGCGCCATGCTGCTCATCTACAGGCTCGGCTCGCACCTGCCCGTTCCGGGCGTGAATCTGACCGCCGTCAACAATCTGCAGAAGCAGTTCGGCGGCTCGGGGATCCTCGGCTATCTCAACCTGTTCTCCGGCGGCAGCCTCTCCAGAATCGCCCTGTTCGCTCTGGGGATCATGCCCTACATCACCGCGTCGATCATCCTGCAGCTCCTGCAGGTCGTGGTCCCATCGCTCGAGAAGCTTTCAAAGGAAGGCGAAGTGGGCCAGGCGCGCATCACCCAGTACACGCGCTACCTGACGGTCGGCCTGGCCTTCGCTCAGTCGATCGGCTACGTGTTCCTGTTCCACTCCCTCTCGGCCTCGGCCAACGAAGCCGTCGTCTCCAAGTTCGACGCGCCCCACATCTTCTTGATCGTGATCTGCTTGACCGCCGGCTGCATCCTGTTGATGTGGATCGGTGAGCTGATCACCCAGCGCGGGATCGGCAACGGCATCTCGCTGTTGATCTTCGCTTCGATCGTTTCGCGCCTGCCGGCCGGCATCGAAGTGTGGTGGACCAGTCAAGACCAGGTCTTCAAGGTGATGATGCCCTTCCTCGTCCTTGCCGTGGTGGCGGGCATCGTGTTCGTGCAGGAGGGGCAGCGCAGGATCCCCGTCCAGTACGCCAAGCGCGTGATCGGGCGGCGCATGACCGAAGGCGGCCAGACCTATCTGCCCCTGCGCCTGAACATGGCCGGTGTGATCCCCGTGATCTTCGCCGCCTCGATCATGGCCTTCCCGCCCACAGTGGGGCAGCTGATCAAAACGCCGTGGGCCAAAGACGTGTCCAACTTCTTCACCCCCAACGGCTGGCACTACATCGTGGGTGAGTCCATCTTCATCATCATCTTCGCCTACTTCTACACGGCCGTCACCTTCAACCCGGTCGACCAGGCCGACAACCTCAAGAAGTACGGCGGCTTCATCCCCGGCGTGCGTCCCGGGCGCCCCACCGCTGAATTCCTCGACCGCATCCTCGCGCGTCTCACATTCCCTGGCGCGCTCTTCTTGGCGGCGGTGGCTGCCCTGCCGGCAATTCTGATCGCTCGCACCCACCAGAACTTCTTCTTTGGCGGCACCTCGATCCTGATCGTGATCGGAGTCGCGTTGGAAACGATGAAGCAGTTGGAGGCCCAGCTGATGATGCGCAGCTACGAGGGCTTCTTGAAGTAGCCGCGCTCGGGTAGTCTCCATCGGTCGATGGTCGAGACGAATCTCATACTGCTTGGTCCACCCGGCGCCGGCAAGGGCACTCAGGCAGAGCGCTTGCAGGCGGACTTCGGGTTGGCCCACATCTCCACGGGCGACATGCTGCGGGCCCAGGTAGCCCAGGGCACCGCCTTGGGCGAGGAGGCCCAGAAGTACATGAACGCCGGCGACCTGGTTCCCGACGAGGTGATCCTCGGCATGATCGGTCAGCGCATCGGAGAGCAGGACGCGCGCGAAGGCTTCCTGCTCGACGGTTTTCCGCGCACCACCGTCCAGGCGGACGCTTTGGGCAAGACTCTGGCCGATTCGCGGCGTCGGCTCACGGCGGCGCTGCTGATCGAAGTGCCCGACGACGAGGTCGTCAGGCGGTTGGGCGGGCGGCGCGTTTGCCTGAAGGCCGGCCACGTCTACCACCTCGAGTTCGATCCGCCCAAGCGCGAGGGGATCTGCGATCAGGACGGCTCGCGCCTGATCCAGCGCGACGACGACAAGGAGGACACTATCCGCCGGCGCCTGGAGGTCTACGCGCGCCAGACCGCGCCTCTCATCGACTACTACGAGCAGGCGGGTCTGTTGCGTCGCTTCGACGGTCAGCGCCATCCCGACGAGGTCCACGACCACGTCCGCGCCACGATCGCGACGTTGCGCTTGGAGGACGAGCTGTAGTACGCGTCCCGCGGACCCGCGAGATCGGTCGGGGTGGCCACTCAGCGGGTCGTGGGCCCAAGGTTGGGCGCGCCGGCAGACGGCGCGCGCCGGATAAGCTCCTAGGGTGATCATCAAGAAGTCGCCGGAGGAGATCGAGAAGATGGCAGCCGCCGGCTTGATCCAGGCTGCCACCTTGGACCTGATCGCCGCCAAGATACGCCCGGGCGTCTCCACCCAAGAGCTGGACGAGGCGGCCGAGCGCTTCATCCGCTCCCAAGGGGCGACCCCCACCTTCAAGGGCTACCGGGGCTTCCCCGGCTCGATCTGCGCGTCACCCAACTCGATGATCGTGCACGGCATTCCCGGTCGTTATCGCTTGGAGCGAGGGGACATCCTGTCTGTCGACATCGGCGTCACCTTCGAGGGGTGGGTGGCCGACGCGGCCCGCACATTCGCCGTCGGGGACATCCCGCCCTTGGCCCAGAACCTGCTGAGCGCAACCGAGCAAGCCCTGTTCGCCGGGGTAGAGCAATGCCGAGCCGGCAACCGCATCGGCGACGTCTCGCACGCTGTCCAGCGAGTCTCAGAGCGCGCCGGCCTGGCGGTGGTTCGCTCGCTGGTGGGCCACGGGGTCGGCAAAAACATGCACGAGGATCCCCAGGTGCCCAACTATGGTCGCGCCGGCAAGGGCCCCCTGCTCGAGCACGGCATGGTCTTGGCGATCGAGCCGATGACAACCGCCGGGCGGCCTTCGGTGCGAGTAGCGGGGGACGGCTGGGCGATCTTCTCCCAGGACGATTCCCTGGCGGCCCACTTCGAGTTCACGGTGGCGATCACCCCCGCCGGGCCCCTCATCCTGACCCCCTGGCATCTGCCCGCCCACGAGCGCTCCTCCGCTCAGAGCAGGCAAGCCGCGACGTCGGCTTAGGATTGCTAACATCCGCTGTCCTGCTTTCAGGCGCGCACGTTGGGCGCGTGAAGGCAAGACCACGACGCGGTAGCGGCGGCCGTACCGGCAGCCAGAGCCGCCTCGCCGGGACACCAGCCGAAAGGGATCATGAAGGTAAGACCGTCGGTCAAGCCGATGTGCGAGAAGTGCAGGATCATCCGCCGCCACAAAGCGGTTCTCGTGATCTGCCAGAACAAGCGCCACAAGCAAAGGCAGGGCTGATTCGCGATGGCTCGTATCGCGGGGGTCAACCTGCCTTTGAACAAGCGCTCAGAGATTGGGCTCACCTACATCTACGGCATCGGCCGCTCGACCTCCAACAAGATCTTGAGTGAGGTCAAGGTGAGCCCCGACACCTACATCCGCGACCTCACCGAGGACGAGATCTCCCGTCTCAGGGACGAGATCGACCGTTCCCTGACCGTCGAGGGCGATCTGCGGAGGGAGCGCTCCCAGGACATCAAGCGCCTACAGGAGATCGCCTGCTACCGCGGCCTGCGCCACCGCCGTGGCCTGCCTGTGCGAGGGCAGAAGACGAAGACCAACGCACGCACGCGCAAGGGTCCCAAGCGCCTGCAGGTCGCCGGCAAGAAGAAGGTTCGCTGATGGCTGCTCCCAAGCGTCCCGCTCGCGGCCGTCGCCGTCTCAAGAAGAACGTGCCGATCGGCCAGGCCCACATCAAGACCTCTTTCAACAACACGATCGTCTCGCTCACCGACACCCAGGGCAACGTGCTTGCCTGGGAGTCAGCCGGCGGCGCGGGCTTCAAGGGCTCCCGCAAGTCCACCCCGTTCGCCGCTCAGGTCACCGCCGACGCGGCCGCCCGCAAGGGCATGGAGCAGGGCCTGCAGAAGGTCGAGGTCTACGTCAAGGGCCCCGGCTCCGGACGCGAGACGGCGATCCGCTCATTGCAAGCCGCCGGCCTGGAGGTCACCGGCGTGAAGGACGTCACCCCCCAGGCCCACAACGGATGTCGCCCCCGCAAGCGCCGCCGTGTCTGAGATGACCGTGAGCACTTCGCCATACTGCGTCCTCGCCGACTCGCGTGCCGAGCACGCCACGTCGGCTGCGTCCTTGTCTGGCTCGACTCACGGCCATCTCATAGGAGATAAGTAAAAAATGGCAAGAGACACAAGTCCCCAGTGCAAGCAGTGCCGCAGAGAGGGACAGAAGCTGTTCCTCAAGGGTGAGCGCTGCCTGACCGACAAGTGCGGCGTCGAGCGTCGCTCCTACCCGCCGGGCGAGCACGGCCGCGGTCGCCAGAAGCAGAGCGAGTACCGCCTGCAGCTGCGCGAGAAGCAGAAGGCTCGTCGCTACTACGGCGTCCTCGAGAAGCAGTTCCACGGCTACTACGAGAAGGCCTCGCGCCAGCCCGGCATTACCGGCGAGAACCTGCTCGCGCTGCTGGAGTGCCGCTTGGACAACGTGATGGTTCGTCTCGGCTTCGCGGCTTCGCGCAGGCAGGCGCGCCAGCTGATTCGCCATGGGCACTGGACCGTAAACGGCCGTCGCGTGGACATCCCCAGCTATCAGGTGCGGCCCGGTGATGTGATCGCCATCAAAGCCGACACCCCCGCGATGCAGGTGGTCAGAGACGCCACCGAGCTGACCGGACAGATTCCCGCGTGGCTCCAGGCCGACCACGAGTCGCTCACGGCCAAGGTGTTGCGCAAGCCGGAGCGGCGCGAGGTTGCCGCACCGGTGCAGGAGCAGCTCATCGTCGAGCTGTACTCGAAGTAGACGCTTTCCGCGTCTCCGTCTCTCCAAAGGGAGCGGCGACGCAAAGAGCCGGCTCCCGACAGGAGGCCGGTTTCACATCAACACGAGGTTAGGACCCCGATGCTCGACTTCCAAATCCCCCGGATCACCAGCGAGTCCGTGGAGCAGAATCGTGGCACCTTCACGATCGAGCCGCTCGACCGCGGCTTTGGCTACACGTTCGGCAACTCCCTGCGACGCGTCCTGCTCTCCTCGCTCGCCGGCGCCGCCGTCACGAGCGTGCGCATCGAGGGCGTGGCCCACGAGTTCTCCACCGTGCAAGGCGTCAAGGAGGACGTGACCGACATCGTGCTCAACCTGAAGGGCATCGTGTGCCGTATGCACTCCGACGCCTCCGAGGTCGAGGCGCCCCTGGTCGTGACCGGGCCCGGAGAGATCACAGCCAAGGACATCGACCTGCCCGCCGGCGTTGAGATCCTCAACCCCGGCGTCCACATCGCGACCTTGGAGAAGAAGACCAAGCTCGAGCTCTACATGACGATCGGTCGTGGCCGCGGCTACAGGCCCGCCGAGGAGAACAAGTCGGCCGACCAGCCGATCGGCGTGATCCCGATCGACTCGATCTTCTCGCCCGTGCGTCGCGTCGCCTACGCGGTCGAGCAGGCCCGTGTGGGACAGAAGACCGACTTCGACAAGCTCACCCTGGACATCGAGACCGACGGCTCGATCGAGCCGCAGGCCGCGCTGCGCGAGGCCGCCGAGCTGCTCATCTCCCAGCTTGCGATCTTCACCGACGCCGATCGCATCCAGGAGCTGCGCGCCACCCCCGGAGGCCAGCTGGACGGTCACGGTCTGGCGGTTGGCGCGGGAGGCGCTCCGGCCGCCTTGCAGGGCGAGGAGTGGAGCATCCTGATCGAGGAGCTGGAGCTGGGCGTGCGCTCCTACAACTGCCTCAAGCGCGCCGGCATCCAGACGGTCGGGGACCTCATCTCCAAGTCCGAGGCCGAGCTCAACGCGATCCCCAACTTCGGCAAGAAGTCGATCGACGAGGTCATCGAAACGCTTGAAGCCAGGGGCTTGCAACTGCGCCAAGACTGACTGGGAGGGCCGCTGAGCGGCGCGGGGCGGCGTCCTCGGTCGCTCGCGTGCAAAGCACGCCACGCTGGGCGGTGGGTCTCCTCAATCTTGCCCCGCTTGCCCATCGACCCTCCCAGACGGTTAGACTGCAAAAGCTATGAGACACCAAAAGACCAGGAACAAGCTCAGTCGCGACAGCGCTCATCGCAAGTCGCTGCTCATGAACCTCACCAAGGAGGTGCTCGAGCATGAGCGCATCAAGACCAGCGAAGCAAAGGCGAAGGCGGTCAAGCCGGAGATCGAGAAACTGATCACATTGGCCAAGCGGGGCGATTTGCACGCGCGCCGCCAGGCGCTCTCGGCCCTCTCCCAGGACAAGTTCGCCGTGCACAAGCTGTTCACCGAGGTGGCTCCCCGCTACGCCGACAGGCCGGGCGGATATACGCGCATCCTCAAGCTCGGTCCGCGTCGCTCCGACGCGACCGAGATGGTCTACCTCGAGCTGGTCTGAGGGGGCCGCCGAGCGGCGGACGATCCCGCGAGCCGCGGAGTGCCACGCGAGTGGCAGGCGTGCGATACCCGTGGGGCACAAGTACCCTGGCGGGCACAATGGTCTCCAAGCTGACTCTTCAATACGATGGGAGCCAGTTCCTGGGTTGGGCTCGCCAGCCCGGACAGCGCACCGTCCAGGGACAGCTGGAGCGCGCTCTGCGCACAGTCCTCGGCGAGCAGGCCTACGACGGGGAGCCGCTCACGGTGACCGTGGCCGGACGCACCGACAGAGGCGTCCACGCTTGGGGCCAGGTGGCCAGCTACCGCCACGAGGCGCTCGACCCGCAGCGCTTGAACGCGCTCTTGCCCAAGGACCTCGCGGTCCTGGCCTGCGAGCCCGCCGGTGAGGACTTCGACGCGAGACGCAGCGCCACGAGCAGGACCTACTGCTATCGCGTGCTGGCGCGCCGCACTCGCGACGTGTTCGAGCGCGGGCGGGCGTTCTGGTGGCCGCGCCCTCTGGATCGCTCGTTGCTGGAGGAGTGCTCGAAGCTGGTGGCGGGAACGCACGACTTCACGGCGTTCACGCCCACCGAGACAGAGCACACGCGCTTCCGGCGGAGTGTGGTGCACGCCGAGTGGCGTGCCGCCGGAGGAGCTCCGGAGGCCTCGTGCGGCACGGGCGGAGACTTGCTTGAGTTCTGGATCGAGGCCAACACTTTCCTGCGTCACATGAACCGGATCCTTGTCGGAACGATGCTCGAGGTGGCCGCCGGCCGGCGTGAGATTTCGGGGTTTGCCGACCTGCTCGCGGGCAGGCCGCGCTCTCACGCCGGGCCGACCGCGCCCGCGCACGGGCTTGCTCTGGTCTCGGTGTCCTATCCGCCCGGCTGACCCCCGCACCGAACCCTATGCTGGGGGAGCGATGCTCAACGTGTTGCTCACCAACGACGACGGGATCGAAGCCGAGGGCCTGCAGGCCCTGCGCGGAGCCCTGCTCGAGCTCGAAGGGGTGCGGTTGGTGACGATCGCTCCCGACGGCAACCGCTCGGCGATGGCGCGCTCGATCACCACGCGCAGGCCCCTTTGGGTCGAGGAGGTGGCGTTCGCGGACGGCACGGTCGGCTACGCCACCGACGGCACCCCGGTCGATTGCGTCCGGCTGGCTCGTCTCGGTCTGGTCGCCGACTTCGAGGCCGATCTGGTCGTCGCCGGCATCAACCATGGGGCTAATCTGGGCGATGACATCACCTACTCGGGCACAGTGGCCGCGGCGCTGGAGGGTGTGGTGCTCGGCTTGCCCGCGATAGCGGCCTCTCAGCAATCACGCGGGCGGGCGCTCGACTTTCGCTACGACGGCGGCTTCGACTTCGAGCTGGCCGCCGGTTTCGTGGCGCGTCTGGTGGGGCGAATCGAGGACGTGCCGCTTCCCGAAGGGACCTTGCTCAACGTGAACGTGCCAGCGGGGGAGCCCAAGGGCGTGGAGGTGACGAAGCTGGGCAAGCGCATCTATCGCGACGAGCTGAAGGTCGCGCCCGACGAGGACGGCTCGGATACGCGACGGCGCTACTGGATCTATGGGGCCGATCCCGGCTTCCACGACGAGCCCGGCACCGACCTTGCGGCCGTCGCCGAAGGGAGGATCGCGGTGACGCCGATCCACTTCGACCTGACCCACCTTGGGGGCTTGGAGTTGCTGCGGGAGTTCGACCTGCAGGCGCTCCTGGCGCCCGCCCTCGACGGCGGGAGCGCGTGAGCGGGGCGGCCAATAAAGAGGAGTCTGCGCGCAAGCGGGCGGCCGAGCTGCGCAAGCAGCTCGAGCACCATGGTCACCGCTACTACGTGCTTGACGACCCCGAGATCGCAGACGACGCGTATGACGCTCTGCTTGACGAGCTGAGGAGTCTGGAGGCCGAGTACCCGCAGCTGCAGACGCCCGACTCGCCAACCCAACGGGTCGGCGGTGAGCCTGTCGGGAAGCTGGAGAAGGTCCAGCACGCCGAGCCGATGCTGTCGCTCTCCAACGTGCGCTCCGAGGAGGAGCTGAAGGCTTGGGTGGAGCGCATGAAGGCCCACCTTGGGCGCGAAGGCATCGTGAGGACGAGGTTCGAGTACGTGGTCGAGCCCAAGGTGGACGGTCTGGCGGTGAGCCTGCTCTATCGCGACGGTGTGCTCGAGCGTGGCGCCACCAGGGGCAACGGAGAGGTGGGGGAGGACGTGACGCACAATCTGCGCACGATCGGGTCGATCCCGCTGCGTATCGACGACGCTCCGCCACTGTTGGAGGTCAGGGGCGAGATTTACATGTCGCTGGAGGACTTCGCGGCCGTCAACGAGCGGCGCGCCGAAAACGAGCTGTCCACGTTCATGAACCCGCGCAACTCGGCCGCGGGAGCGGTGCGCCAGCTCGATCCCTCGCTGATGGCCGAAAGACCATTGTCGATGTGGGCCTATCAGGTGGGCGTCGCTCCCGACTTGTCGTTTGAAACGCATTGGGAGGCTTTGGAGTGGCTGAGGGGGCACGGCTTCAGGGTCAATCGGGACATCAAGCGGCTGAGCAGCCAGGAGGAGGTGATAGCCCAGTGCCTGCTCTGGCAGGAGCGCAGGGGGGACCTCGACTTCGAGATCGATGGGGTCGTGATCAAGGTGTCCGACCTGGCGCTTCAGCGCAGGCTTGGCTCTGTGGGGCGCGACCCGAGGTGGGCCGTGGCCTGGAAGTTTCCACCCACGACCGCGGTCACGAAGCTGCACAAGGTGATGTGGAACGTGGGCAAGTTCGGCGATCTGCGTCCCTACGCGGTCCTGGAGCCGGTGGCGGCCGGCGGCGTGACGATCAAGCTGGCGACCTTGCACAACGAGGAGGACATCGTGCGCAAGGACATCAGGGCAGGGGAGGACGTGATCATCTTGCGGGCCGGTGACGTGATCCCCCAGGTCGTCTCCCCGGCCCCCCACGTGGTCGAGCACAAGCGCCGCCCGCCAGTGACCCGCCCGCCGCAGCGCTGCCCGTTCTGTGAGACCCCCACCGTCAAGCCGAAGGACTCGGTTTTCACTATGTGCCCCAATCGGGATTGCCCGGAGCGGGCTTGGCAGTTGCTGAAGCACTTCGTGGGGCGCGCCGCGATGGACATCGAAGGGCTCGGCGAGAAGCAGGTTGCGCTGTTGCAGGAGCAGGACCTGGTCAAGACCGCCGCCGACTACTACCGCCTGGGAGAGCACCGGGAGGAGCTGCTTGGCTTGGAGGGCTTCGGCGAGCTTTCGGTCACCAATCTGCTGGCCGCGATCGAGGCCTCCAAGCAGCGGCCCTTCGCGCGGGTGCTGTTCGCGTTGGGGATCGAGGAGGTGGGCGAGGTCACCGGGCGCAACCTGGCGATGCGCTTCCGCAACATCGTGGCCCTGCTGGACGCCGAGCCCGAGGAGATCGCCCAGACGCCGGGGATCGGCGAGAAGATGAGCGCCTCGATCTACGCCCAGCTGCATGAGGAGCGCATGTTGGCCCTGATCTCCGACCTGCGCGAGATCGGCCTGCGCTTTGCCGAAGCGGGCCCCGCCCCGACGAGCGGTCCGTTGGCAAACAAGACCGTGGTCCTGACGGGCACCTTGCCCACCCTCTCGCGCGAGCAGGCCACCGAGCGCATCCAGGCGGCAGGTGGGCGGGTGACGAGCTCGGTCTCCAAGAAGACCCACTACGTGGTCGCGGGCGACGGCCCCGGCTCAAAGCTTGAAAAGGCCGAGCGCCTGCGCGTCCGGGTCATCGACGAGCGCGGGTTGCTCGATCTGTTGGGGGACGCTTAGCGGGGGTGGGGGTTGGGATGGTTGTTCGTGCCGGTCTGGTGTCCCGCGCCCAGCCAAAATCCGCTCTCCAGCTCGCGACTCCCGCGGCCTGCGGGCTGATCCCTGAACCCGCGGCCCTCGCGGTTAATACCGTGCCAAGGTGATCGCCATGTTGTCTTGGATCGTGTGCGCCTCGTACGTTTCGATGCCGTCGTCGAAGAACGCGAAGGCGAGGATGTCTCCGCCCTCGCTTTCGCAGTAGCCGGCCAGGTTGGATACGCCGTTGAGGGTGCCCGTCTTTGCCCGGCACCGTCCCGAGGCGGGCGTATGGCGCATCCGTTCTGAGAGCGTGCCGCTCTCGCCCGCGACGGCAAGGTCGTTGCGCAAGGTCGTGCCCAACGGGGTGTGGGCAAGCGCGGTGAGCAACTCCACCACCTGCTTGGGGGTGGTGTGGTCGGAGTGCGACAGGCCCGACCCATCGATCAGGTAGGGGTGCAGGCCGAAGTCCTTGGCGATCGTTGCGCGCACCACCCCAGCGCCCGCGGCGGTTGTGCCGGCGCCACCGAAGCGCGCGCCGATGTCCTTGATCAGGGTCTCCGCGAAGAAGTTGTCCGAAGGCGGCAACGTCAATCCGAGCAGGGTCGCCAGGTCGGGCGAGGCCTCGCTTGCGATCGTGCTCGCCCCCGGAGGGGCGGTGGCCGCGGTGCCGCTGTGGACCTTGATCCCCTCGGCCCTCAGCGCTCCCCTCAACTCCAGGGCGGCATAGGCCGCCTGCGCGTGGGTGCCGCTCTGCGATCCGCTCTGGCCACGGTTGAACGACAGTCCGCTCAGCTCGCCTTCCAGTTCGGGGTCGGGCGCGTAGCCGCTATAGGGGTCGCCGCGCAAGGAGTCAAGCCACGATTCGTCCCCGTCCACGCTGCCCGTGACTTCCCTGATCCCCGCGGACTTGACGAGCGCGGCCAGCTTGGTCACGGTTGCCCCCTGGCCGTCGTAGCGGGCCTGTACGTAGGAGGCGCTGCCGAAAGTGGGGTCGCCGCCGCCCTTCAGATACAGGCTGCCTTCCCAGCGCCCATTCGCGCCCAGGCGGCCTGTCCCGAGCACGGACGTCGTGAGCGTCGCTTCGGGTCCCATCAGCTCCAGGGCGCTCGCGGCGGTATACAGCTTCTCCACCGAGGCGGGCGGATGGGGCACTTCGTCGCGCTCGCTGAACAAGGTGGTGGCCTTCGTCAAGTCATACACGTAGGCGCCCGACCCACCCCCGGCGATCGCCATCTCGTGGGCCAACTGCCCTTGCGGCGAGCTCTGGGCCTCGGCGGCGGGGCATGCTCCCGCGGCGAGCAGGAGGCACGTTGCGAGGGCTAGCGGGGCGGCGAATCTCATAGGACCGGGTAACAGTACGTACAATCAGTAGTTATGGGCGAGGTTGTCAACCTGAAAGCGGCTGCCAAAGGCGCCTCGGGCTCCAGAACACGCAAGCCGCCCAAGCGGAGCGCTCCCGCCCGAACCTCTAAGCGCAGCACGCCTCGCAGGAACAAGACGGCTTTGGTTTTGGGCGGTGGGGGCTTCACCGGCGGTGTTTATGAGATCGGCGCTTTGCGCGCCTTGGATCTTTTGGCCGCCAACCGCACGATCAACCAGTTCGACGTCTACGTGGGCACCTCCGCCGGAGCGTTCGTGGCTGCCTTGTGCGCCAATGGGGTCACCCCGGAGGAGATGATGCGGGTTGTCACCCACCAAGGACCCCAGGCCTTCAGGGACATCGACTTGGGCGATCTCCTTCGCTTGAACATCCCTGAGCTCGCGCGTACCGGTGTGCGCTTGCCTTTAAAGCTGGCTTCGCTAACGCGTCAGCTTCTACCCCAGCTGGGCCAGGTCTCGCTGATCGACATCCTGCTCGGCTTGGCCGAGGTCTTGCCGACCGGCGCCTACACCGGCGAGGGGATCGAGCGCTACCTGCGCAAGGTCTTGGCCGAGGATGGACGCTCTGACGATTTCAAGGCGCTCGCGCGCGAGCTGTACCTGGTCGCCACCGACTTGGACTCGTGCGAGCGGATCGTGTTCGGCGCCGACGGCTTCGACGATGTGCCGATTTCCACCGCGGTCCGTGCCTCGGGCGCCTTGCCGATGGTCTATGCGCCGGTCAAGGTCGGAAACCGCGAGTTGATCGACGGCGGCATCGTCTCCACCACCAACCTCGACATAGCGGTCGAGGCGGGCGCGGACCTGGTGATCGTGATCAACCCGATCGTTCCCTTCGTCAACGAAGCCGATGCCGGCGAGCCGCCCGCTCGGCGGATCTCAGACATGGGCTTCTCCAAGATCGGCTATCAAGCCTTCAAGTTGCTCGGCCATCGGCGCCTGCACGAATTGGCGACGATGTGGGAGGAGCGCTATCCGGGCGTCGACATCGTCCTGATCGAGCCCGAGCCAAGGGATGCCCTCATGTTCGAGACCTCGATCATGAGCTTCTCCTCGCGCATCGAGATCGCCCGTCACGGCTTCCAGTCGGTCACTTACCACCTCTTGGACAACTACGAGCGCTTCTCGGAGATCTGGGCGCGTCACGGCATCGAGATCTCCGAGCGCAGGGTGCGTCGGGTGGTCGACCACTTCGAGGCCGAGGAGGAGCAGGTCGGCGCGTGGCGCAAAATCCTCGAAGGAACCACAGGCGCCCTGCTGCGCCAGTCGGGCTCGGCCGGCTAGTTTTCTTGGCGGGCGCTCTCTCGAGGAGGGAACGAGCAGCGATCCCAACCAATCCAGGGCCACCGGGCACCGCACGACGGGTGGCTTAGACGACGACCCTGTCGAGCGAATTCAGCAGCCGCGTCGCGGCTGCCTCGTCGTGGAT
>JBAURN010000369.1:0-6878 GCA_049581225.1 Solirubrobacteraceae bacterium | reverse complement strand
GGGCCAGCGTCGCGAGCAGGGCGGCCATGTGGGCCGGTCGTGATTGCGGGGCCACGTCGGGAGTAAACAAGGCGCGCGCATTATCGTTGCGGCGGCGGTCGCCAGGCCCGCCCGCCCGCTACGCTTGGAGGCGTCTCGGCGTCGTGGCGGAGTGGCTACGCAGCGGCCTGCAAAGCCGTCTACACCGGTTCGATTCCGGTCGACGCCTTCAGCCCGATCTGGAGGTCTCCCGCGACCCCTAGAACGTTTGTTCGTACTCCGTAGGTCGCGTTTCTCACGGCAGTCACCATGTCGTCCAGCCGCGGGCGACCCAAGTAGGTCTCGGTCGTGCCGAGATGGGCGTGCCCGAGCAAGTGCTGTGCGACGCGAGTGTCGGCCTTGCGCGCGATGTGCTCGGCGTAGGCGTGCCTCATATCGTGCGGGGTTACATGGGCAGCGACTCCGGCGCGTTTGGCGACACGGATCACCAGTTGACGGAGCGCCTGGCTTGACGACGATTGAAGCCGCAGGTCGCGGCGGTCTGTGTTGAACGGCGGGTTGCGGAAGCGTTGGGCGGGCAGGACGTACTCATCGGTCTGTACGTCAGCCCGTATCTCAGCGACAACCGGCGCCAGGTCGTCGATGATGGAAGCCAACGCTCGGTTCCACCCTTGGCGATGTCAGCGGAGACCCACACGAAACCGGCCCTGGCGAAATGCCGCCCTTGGAGCCCGCGAAGCTCGGCATTGCGAAGGCCAGCGCACAGTCCGAGGAAGATCACGCGGCGCTCGCGGACACCCTGGGCCGCCTGTAGCACTGGATCACCTCGGCCTCAGTGAGTCGGTACTTGTCCTTTGCGCGCCGCCGGGGTTTCCGGGTTTGGAGCGCCGGGTTGTCCTTGCGTATGCCCTCTTCCATCGCCCAGTCGTAGAAGCTCACAAGCTTCGAGCGGTTCGTGCCCTGCGTGTTGGGATGCGACCAGCGGCGGAGAGTACGCTGACGTCCTCGCGGCCAACGTAAGCCGGGTCGCGGTTCTGGACATCCTCTGCGTGGGCGAGCAGCGTGGAGCGGTACCCCCGATCAGACGAAGACGAGGTCAGCCGACCTTGTGCCCGCATGTCGGCGATGTAAGCGTCGATTGCGTCGTAAAACCGCATAGCCCGGCATTGTAGGACGATCGTCGGACAGAATCAAGGATTGGCCCAGCTGCCCTTGGGAAATGGACGGCCGACTTCCTCCGCGTATCGCGCGACGTCTTCAATCGGGATGTAAGCCCAGCGCGGCCCCTCTGAGATCAGGCCTCGCGCGTGCTTAACCTCTGGGCCTTGGAACACGCGAAGGCGTCCACGCTTGCCGAGCGTGTAGATCGTCTTGCGCGAGAGGCCCAGAAGTGAGGCGGCTCCACCAGGTCCGACCAACTGGCCGTTGAACCGCTCGAAGAGGGCGTGTAGATCCTCGTCTCCGGAGTCGCGATTGGCCTTTGGCATGGTGTAAGACTAGCGTCTGACAAAGCTAACAGGCTGTATTGAGGCTCCGGCAATAACGGCGTGATCTACGGAATCAAGTCGGACCAGGAGCGAGCACTTCGACATTGACGAGCGCAAGCGCTTCTTGCATACGCTTGTCGTAGGTAGCGACTGCGGTTAGATCAGGCCCGAGACTTAGGGCGCTGGCTACGTGGATGGCATCGAGCGCGCCCACGCTTGTTGGTTTCACGTCGCGCGCCTTGCCAACGATGCGCTCGTCCAGGGCGATGGTCGTGGTCGACGCGAGAATGCCCCGCAGCACGAGGCTGCCATCGACCACCGAGTTAGGTCGCTCCTCGCGGGCACGAGACACGGCTCGTGGCAGCTCGACGTTGCTGACGAGACTCGTGGCGAGCTTCGACCAGCACAGCAGCTCGACTTCGATCGCCTCGGACTCGGACTCGCGGACGAGCAACTTCACCAAAGCCGACGTATCTAGGTAAAGGAAGCCTTGGCTCTGCTGCCGGCGCTCAGCGCCCGCCATGCCCGCCGTCGTACTCATCGCCCCGCATAGCCATCAGAGCCTTCGTACCGGCGTCGGTGACTGGTCCGGTCAGTGGACCTCGTTCGGCAAGCACATCCCGCAGTGATCGTGTCGGGGGTCGCAAGCGTCCAGCCTGCGCACCCGCGCCCGAACCTGTCCTGCCTGCAGACGACTTGTCAGCCGACGTTTTGCTACGTGTCTTGGCCATGGTTGAAGTTTATCGCGGCTACCGGCATCGAACGACGTGCTAGAGCGGGGGCAGCGGAAGTCCTGCATCAGGCCGAGACGGCAACTGCACCGGTCCGATTCCGGTCGACGCCTCTCCTCGTCAGGTCAAGGACTGGTGACTATGACCTTGACGATCTGCCGGCCGACGTTGGTGAACCGGTTGGTGTTGTCGTTGGTCCGCAGCCAAATGGGACCTGTGACCTGGGGCGTGTAGTTGCTCAATGTGTCGCCCGCCTTGAAGAATCCCGGACTCGTCGTCCCGCCCCGGCAGTCTTCGGGGACGTTGACAGGCGAGCCGCCGATGAAGCCGATCAGCGACTCGACGGGAGCATTTTCGTCGATCTTCCAGCAGTTCTTGTAGACGGACGGGCCGAGGCCGTTCGCGTCGGAGAAGGGGAAGAATTGGGGGTTGCCGCTCCAAGTGCCGTCGCTGCGGGTGTCGGTCCACAGGTGCTCTCCGGCGGTTATCGACAAGCCCGTCGACACCCAAGGTGCGGTCACTTGCACAGTCAGGATCTTCTGGTCGACGATCGTCTGGCCGGCCGAGCCGATCGCGGTCAGGATGCCAGAGTCTCGCCATTTAGGCGGCCCTGTCACGGGAGGTGTGTTGTGCGGACTCGTCACCCCGAGTTGCGCGCGGAGTTCCGGCGAGAGCTTGTCTGCGGTGATCGCGCCGTTGCGGATCTTCGCCGTGCCGACAGCTCCGGCTTGAATCTGTCGAGCCCCGACGCTATTGCTCGGCAGCCGCGTCGCTGCATACGAGGTGCCGCCGAGAGCCACGAACAGCGCGATGAGCGCCAGGTGGTGACGCCGAACGTAGGCCAGCACGGCTCCGAGGCTAGCAGTGAGAGCGCCCGCTCCCAGGAGACAAGCAAGTAGGAGAAACCGACAGCGCTAGGACTGGAAAGCCGCGAGCCGCGGTAGGTTGCCCTCAGGAGCCGTCTCGGCGGGACCGGCGGGCGCGACCTGCAGGTGAAAACGCTGGATGCCTCGATATGAGGAGCGAGGGTGTCACCTCGAAGCTGTAGCGCCCGCCCTGTCCCGGACCGGGTGTGAACAGCTGGCAGCCGCCGCAGTCAACGTGCAGGAGTGGGGACCCTTCTTCGAAGCTTCTCGTGCCGGGCGTGCACGCTTATGCGCCGCTTCAAAATCCATTAGGAAGATTTTCGGAACTCGTTAGCGACCTTTTCTGGCTCTGTTAAGGGATGCACACGAGCGGGTTCAACACTGGGAGCCCGACTTTGGAGGTTTCCCGTGAAGCATCGTTTGCCGGTTTTCCTGATTGCCGCCCTCGCGGGAGCGACGGGCGCCAGCCTCATCTTTCTGGCCCTGAGCGGTGCGGGCGGGAGCGCCAAGAAATCATCCCCGAGCGCCGTGCTATCAACGACGCGCGGCACGGGAGGCGGGACCAGGCGCGAGGTCTCCACGGGCACGCCCACGGCCACCCAGATCTACAAGCAGGATTCTTCGGGCGTGGTGTCGATCAAGGCCACGACCGCCCAGGGGGGCGACTCGGGAACGGGGATCGTGCTCAACGAAGAAGGGCTGATCCTCACGAACGATCACGTGATCTCAGAGGGGACGAGCTTGACGGTGAGCCCGGGCAAGTCCTCGAACCTGACGCGCACGGCGACGGTCGTGGGCGCCGACCCGAACCAGGATCTGGCCCTGATCAAGGTCGATCCGTCGGGGCTGGGCTTGAAAGCTTTGAAATTGGTGAGCTCCAGCTCCGTTGAAGTCGGTGACCCGGTCTATGCGATCGGCAACCCCTACGGCCTGAACGAGACATTGACGCGGGGGATCGTGTCGGCGCTGGGGCGCGAAATCCAAGCACCGGACGGGGCACCGATCAAAGACGCGATCCAGACGGACGCGGCGCTTAACCCGGGCAACTCGGGTGGGCCGCTGCTGAACGAACAGGGCGAAGTGATCGGCGTGAACTCGCAGATCGCAAGCGACGCGGCCACCGCCGAAGGTTCTCAGCCTGGCAGCACGGGCGTGGGCTTCGCGATCTCCTCGAACACGGTCTCCGAAGCGATCAAGACGATCGAGTCGGGCGGCGGGAGCAGCAGTGGTTCGGGGCAGACTGAAAGCGGCGCCGGCGCGGAAGAGCGCTCAGGCAGCGAAACGCAGCAGGGCACGCAATCGCCGTCGGAAAGCCCGTATGGGGGCAGCGGCGAAGGCGGCCAGGCGGAAAGCCCGTATGGATTTGAAGGTGGCCAGGTCGAAAGCCGGCGCGGCGAAGGCGGCGCAGGCCGGAGCGAAGGTGTCGAAGCGAGCCCCTATGGCTACGGACAGGGTTCGGGAACTGAAGCGGAAGGACAGGGCGTGAGCGGCGCGGGAGCCGGAGAAACCGGTCGCGAAGGCCAGGTCGTAGTCGTGCCTTAGCTTGGTCAGAGAGCGCGATGCCCCGCGGTCGATCCTGGATCTGTCGGCTGCGGGGCATTCGGTGGTTGCGTGATTGCGGCGAGCACGCTCCGGGCGGGTACGAACGTGAGCGCGGGCGCAGCCTCGTAGGGCGAGCCTCGGGCGCGGGCCGTTGATAGGCTGGGCTCATCCCAGGGCGATTAGCTCAGCTGGGAGAGCGCCGCCTCGACAAGGCGGAGGTCACTGGTTCGAGCCCAGTATCGCCCATCGCAGAAGTGCCTGCAAATTATGGGGTTTGAGGCCGGGGCCGGTTGCCGTGGTTCCAATATGGTTCCGTTTGAGGGGATCGGCCGAGAAGTTATCCCGGCGCTTGTTGACTCCGGGCCAAAGATCCGACCGCCTTGGGTTCGCCGGAAGATCGAATAGCCTGAACTAGGCGCCGTCAAGCGGGACGCGGATTTCTCGTTCTTCCTTAACTGGATCGGGCGCGTATTCGACGGGCGTCCGGTTGCAACTACCGTGTAGTCGCCGGTGGTTATACCAATCGACCATTGAAGGGTCGCGAACTCGACTTGCTCCTTCGTCTTCCATGGTCCTTGCTGATTGATTAGTTCGGTCTTGTAGAGCCCCGACCGCCGAGCGCTCAAGGCAGCCAAGATCGATCCCCACCGCTTCCACGACCTGCGCCACACGTTCGGAACGGCAATGGCCGCCGCTGGCGTGCCGCGAGCGTTTCTTCAAGCGGGATGTGGGACCTAGCCGATGGCTGATGGTGGTCGTAGACTATGAGCAGGAACCAGCACGAATCGTTACCGCGCTCGGCTATCGACATGGCCGCTCACCGGACGGATGGACACCATGAACGTAAAGATCGACGACCTCATCTTCGACCGTGGCAACTACGACGCCGACGGCGACGTGCTTTACCTAGCGCGAGGGACGACTAATCACGCCTCCGATGCCGCACTAACGCGAGAGGGTCACGGTGTGCGGTACGACGACAACGGCGAGGTGATCGGCGTCACGATCATCAACGCGCGGCGGATCATCGAGCACGACGGGTATCTGACGATCACGTTGCCCCACGTTGTGCTCATTCAGGCCGATGAGATAGCCACAGCATTCGGATAGCGACGTCTTGATTAGCACAGCGTCGTCGTTGATTGGGCTGGGTAAAGACACGCGTGCCCGTCGAAGGTAGGGCACCAGGAACATGAGCGACTTCTTCGTCAACACCGCGGATCGATAAGCCACTTCGGGAACGCTGCAATAGTTAGCGTCCACGTCCAACGCTGTGGTTTGGCGTGTCGCGGGCGGACTGTCGTGTGAGCCAGTGGCCGGGCCGCAGGATGTGTCGCAGCCGCAGTGGGTGCTGCTACGCGAGTGGCGCGATATCGTCACGGCTGGGAGTACCTGCAATGAGCGAGATCACCAACAAAGACTGATGAGCTGTTCATGGCGGCGTCGCGAAGCGACGACGATCTCGGCTACCCGGCGGATGTCGCGTTCATTCCCAGCGATGAGGAATGGACCGACGACGTTCTCTGGCGCAACCTGATCGAAGGGCAGGCGACCGTCCTTGTCGGCGAGGACACCGAGCTGCTGCTCGTGCCGCTGCGCCGCGGCGTGATCGACCGACTCACGGGCCGTGTGCCCGTCAGCGTCGTGCCCCGAACGCATGGGCACCCCTCGTCCTACGCGACGTTGAGTCGTCTGGGGCGTCACCCGGTGCGCCAAATGCACGCCCTCGCGCACGCCTGACCCTCGGCGCGCACGGACACGAGAGCGTTCGCAACCGCGTGCGCGTGGAGTTGTCGCGCCCTCGATTGCTCGCTCGGTGAGACGCCACGGCGGTCCGACGTTATCTTCGTGCTAGCTGTCGCCGCTGAGTCGGGTGACCAGTTCGATCATTGCGTCAAGCGCGGCCTCTAGCGGCTTGGTGTCGCGTTTAACCTGAGTTAGGAGCAGGCCGCCCTGCAGGGCGGCTAGTAGCGCGAGGGCGAGGGTGTCGGGGTCGGTGTCAGGCGGGAGCTCGCCTCGTGCGTGCATCTCTCGTAGACCGCTCTGGATCGTGGCTTCCCAGCGTTTGAAGCCCTCGGCGACGTGGCCTCTCGCGTCGGGATCGGTCTCGGCTAGCTGGCCTCCGAGAGAGCCGATTGGGCAGCCGCCGATGCAGTGGTGCTCGCGCTGGGCCGCGATCACGAAGTCGCGCCAGGCTCGGAGGCCCTCCAGGGTGCTGAAATCGAACATCTCCTGCCCGCCGACCATTGTCTCGGACTGGTGGTCGACCACGG
>JBAURN010000368.1:0-9295 GCA_049581225.1 Solirubrobacteraceae bacterium | reverse complement strand
GCGCGGTGCTCGACGTCGGCGCCGGTTCGGGTGTGCTCGCGATCGCGGCGGCCAAGCTTGGCTACGGTCCGGTCCTGGCGCTCGACAACGATCGTGAGAGCGTGCTTGCGATCGTCGACAATGCGCGTCGCAACGGTGTCCAGATCGAGGCCCGACGCTTCGATTTGCGCCGCGAAGCGCTCCCCCGGCTGGAGGGCAAGCCCGCGCCGATCGTGCTCGCCAACCTGCTGAGACCCCTGTTGCTCGACTTGGCCGGCACGATGTCGAGCGCCGACGCGCTTCTTGCCACCGATCCCCTCGATCTGATCGCCAGCGGGTTGCTGCGCGAGCAGGCCGACGAGGTCGCCCTTGCTTTCGCTACGCGCCTTGGCTTGCGCGAGCGAGCCCGTCGGGAGCGTGGGGAGTGGGCTGCACTGTGGCTGACGTCGGCTCGGTAGCCGCCCTTGCCATTGCCCTGAACAGCAGGTCGATCGCCGGGCGCTGGCCACCTTCGGTGTCGAGCAGAGCACGGGCCGCGATCAAGGCGGCTCCGATCGTCTCAAGCGCCTCACCACTCTCGCCCGGATCCGGGTCCCTGCACACCGCGATCGCCAGATCGAGCATCCCCTGGGCCTGTTCGGTGGCACCGGCGAACAGGGCCGGTCCGGCGAGGCTGCCATAGCCGTAGGCTCGAGCCAGCCGGCCCGGCAAGGTCAGCTCGCTGGAGCCGCGCGGCTGGGAGGTGGGGGGCAGCCCCCGGCCGTCGACCAAGGCGCTCATCGTGTCGCCCACCACGGCTCGGGTCGACGTCTCGTCGAGTCCCACATGAGCCGCCACGCGCAGAGCCAGATACAGGCCGCTTGCCGTGAGCCCGTAGGGCGGATCGGAGGCGAACACGATCCGCTCGGCGGGCACGCGCGCGAACAGCTCGATCACGTCAATCGGAAAGAAGCACGACGTGTCATACAGCACGCCGGGATGGTCGGCCAGGCGCGAGGTGAGGATCCCCTGATCGCAGATCGCGCCGTGCGCCAAGATCAGGACCACGTCCGGGTGGCGCAGGGTGAGCTCGGCCAAGCCGTCGGCGATCGGCGGCATCCCGCGTCCCGCATGGATCAGGATCGGTACCTGGGCTTCTTCGGCGAGTGTGAAGATCGCGTCCATCTCGGGCCCGTCGAACGCGAACGCCTGGGCGCGCGGATGCAGCTTGATCCCGCGCGCGCCTCTGGCGATGCTGCGTTCGCCCTCGGCGACCGGGCTTTCGGCGGGGTCCAGGCGACAGAACGGGATCAGGCGCCCTTCGCTTTCCTCGGCCCATCGCAGGACACGGTCGTTGGGGAGGCTGTAGGAGGGCTTGCGCTCGGGGTCGTGCAACGGGAAAACGCAAGCTCTGCGAGCGTGTGCGTCATCCAGTTGCGAGAGCAGTGTCCGCAGGTCGAGCGAGCGACCGTCCTCGTCCAGTCCGAGATGGGTGTGGGCGTCGAACACCTCGCCCTCGGTCGGTCTCAAGCGGTCCGCTTCCGCCATGAACGGAGCCAAGGCATCGGCGTAGATGGAGGCGCTCACAGCACCATTCTGACGATTGTCCAGGTCTGGCGGCGGCACGTCTCGCTCCCAAAAGCGCGGGATCGACACAAAAGTCTCGCCCGCTCGGCGTATCCTGGGTTGAGCATGGCGATACTCGACGAAGTGAAGCTCGACCTCAACAGCGCGATGCGCGCTGGCGAAAAGCAGCGCGTGGGCGCTTTGCGCATGGTCCTGTCCGAGTTGCAGAAGGCCTCCAAGGAGGGCGCTGAGGACGAGCTGACGGTCTTGCGCCGCGAGCGCAAGCGACGCTTGGAGGCCGCCCACGCTTTCCGGGAGGGTGGTCGCGAGGAGCTTGCCTCGACCGAGGACGCCGAGGCCGAGCTGATCGGCGGCTACCTGCCCGCCGAGCTGTCCGAGCCCGAGCTGCAGGCGATCGTCGAGCGGGCGCTCAGCGCCAGCGGCGCCCAATCGCCGAGGGACATGGGCATGGCGATGAAGAGCGCCATGGCCGAGGTGGACGGACGCGCCGACGGCAAGCGGGTCTCCGCGCTCGTCAAGGCAGCCCTCGCCGGATGAGGAGCAAGATCGAGCTTCCCAACGAGGTGGCCGCCGAGCTGGCGGGCAGCCAAGACAGCGTGTTGCGCGCACTGGAGGGCCACTTGCAGTGCAAGGTCTTCCTGCGAGGCAACCTGCTCACGCTGGAGGGCTCGGAGCAGGAGGTCAAGACCGGCGAGCGGGTCGTGCGCGAGCTCTCCGAGCTGATCGGTCGGGGCCACCAGGTCGCGCCCGGAACGATCGCCGCGGTGACGGGCGCCTTGGACGCGCACGAATCGCCGGCACGCGTTCTCGAGGACGTCGTTTGGCGCCACCGCAGTCTCCAAGTGGCTCCAAAGACGGTCAACCAGAAGCGCTACGTGGACTGCATCCGTTCCAGCACCGTCACTTTCGGCGTCGGTCCCGCCGGCACCGGCAAGACCTTCCTGGCCGTGGCGATGGCGGCCGCCGCGCTGTCGCGCCACGAAGTCAATCGCATCATCCTCACCCGCCCCGCCGTCGAGGCCGGCGAGCGGCTCGGCTTCCTCCCGGGGGATCTGATGGCCAAGGTGGACCCCTATCTGCGGCCCCTGTTCGACGCTCTGCACGACATGCTCGACCCGGAGAAGGTCTCCCAGCACCTGGAGCGCGGGGTGATTGAGATCGCCCCGCTGGCCTTCATGCGCGGACGCACCCTCAACGACTCGTTCGTGATTCTCGACGAGGCCCAGAACACGACGCCCGAGCAGATGAAGATGTTCCTGACGCGGCTTGGGTTTGGTTCGAAGATGGTCGTCACCGGCGACGTGACCCAAGTCGATTTGCCGCGCGAGCAGCGCTCGGGCCTGGTGGTTGTGGGCGAGGTCTTGGAGCAGATCGAAGGCATCGAGTTCGTGCGCTTCGGCGGCGAGGACGTTGTGCGCCACAAGCTCGTCCAAAGGATCGTCGAGGCTTACGACGAGCACTCTCGTCGCGAGGCGCCGGAGCTTCGTCCGGCCGAACGCCGGGCCTGAGCTTGCGGGCGCCTCTCAGGCCAGGAGTAGCTCGATGCTCGAAATAGAGGTGTTCGGGGCCGACATGCTCGCGCGCCCGCTCGCCCAAGCCGAGGCAGAGCGCCTGTGTGCGCTCGCGCTCGCCTCCGCCGGGGTCGAGGACGGTCATCTCGCCATCCAATTCGTGGACGCGGATCGCATCGCGCGGCTCAACGAGGAGCACCGCCATAAAACGGGCCCCACCGACGTACTCTCCTTCCCGCTCGACGGCGCCGACGCGCACGCTGCCGGGGAGGGCGTGCCGCGCGAGCTGGGGGACATAGTCATCTGCCCGGAGCACACCCACGACGTGAACGAGGCGATCGTGCACGGCGCCCTGCACCTTCTCGGCATGGACCACGAGACCGACGACGGCCAGATGCTTGCCCTGCAGGCGGAGATCCTGCGTTGGGAGAGCGCGTGAGAAGCGGGTTCGTGGCGCTCGCGGGTCGTCCGAATGTGGGCAAGTCGACGCTCGTCAACGCCATCGTGGGGGGAAAGGTCGCGATCGTTTCCGACCGTCCGCAAACCACGCGTCGCGCGATCAGGGGGGTTCGCACCGACGCCGGCAACCAGCTCGTGCTGGTCGACCTCCCCGGCGTCCAGCGGCCCCGCGACGTTCTTACCGAGCGAATGGCCGGCCGCGTGCGCGACGAGCTGGAGGGCTCGGACGCCGCCCTGCTTGTCCTCAACGGCGAGCAGGGTGTGGGTCCCGGCGACCGCTACATCGCTCAAGCGCTGGCTGAGGGAAAAGCGCCGGTCGCGATCGCGGTCAACAAGGTGGACCGGCTCGGCCGGGCCTCCACGGTGGCGATGCTCGGCGCGACGGCCGAGCTGGGGGTGGGGGAGGAGATCTTTCCGATCTCCGCGCGCACCGGCAAGGGTGTTGGGGCATTGGTCGACTATCTCGCCGAGCTGATGCCCGAGGGGCCCTTCATGTTTCCGCCCGAGGCCATCTCCGATCAGCCGTTGACGCTCTTGCTGGCCGAGCTGGTGAGAGAGGCCGCGATCAGGCGCACCTTCCAGGAGCTGCCCCACGCGCTCGAGGCGATCGTCGAAGAGGTCGAACGCCTCGAGCGCGAGGGATTGGTCCGAGTCAGGGCTTTGATCTGGGTCGAGAGCGAGTCCCAGAAGGGGATCGTGGTCGGCGCCGGCGGGCGCATGATCAAGGCGATCGGAACCGCCGCGCGCAAGGAGATCGAACGCGAGCTTGACTGCCAAGTCCACCTCGACCTGTCGGTGCGCGTCAGGCGTGACTGGCGCGGGGACGAGGGCTTGCTCGACCGCCTCGGGATCACCTGACCGCTCACAGCTTGCGCTCCAGGCTCACCGCGATCTCGCGTATCGCCCCGAGATCGAGCTCGGGCGTGAACACGAATGGGATCGTGAGCACAGCGGGCGGCCGACCGTCGGCGAAGCGCTGGCGGCGCAAACGCGCGATCTGGCTCTGCTGCAAGCGCGTGCGCTCATAAGTGGCGCGGGCCGCCCGCACGGCACGATCGATCGCCACGTCGCCGGCGAGGACATCCTCGGCGCGCACATCTGCCGAGCTGTCGCTCGCCGAGGTGGCTCCCGAGGCGAGGGGCGCCACCCCATCGATCCGGCCCATCTCCTCGCGCGTGAAGCGCCGCGGCAGGACGCCGTTGACGAGGACCGCGTCGAGATCGCGGTCGAGCTGACGGCGCAGGCCTTCCTCCAACTCGAGCGTCTCGGTGACGGCCATCTCGGTGCCTTGGGCGACCGCGAGATAGGCGCAGCGAGCACGATCGCCGAGCAGATCCCTCACGCCCTGCGCCTGATCGGCAAGGGGTCCCACGCGCACGATCGTGGAAAACGTTTGCGGAGAGCCCAACATCGCCAGAGCGTGGCCGGTGGCGGGTGCGTCGAGCACCACCAGGTCATACGCGCTTTCGCAGAGTCGCAGCAGCTTGACCATCGTGACCAGCTCCTTGGCCCCGGGAGCCGCCGCCGCGAAATAGTGGAAGGTGCTGCTGGCGGCGAGCATACGAGCCGAGAGTCGGCCGGCGAGCGTGCGAAGCCATTCGAGCAATGCGCGGTCCGGGTCGATCGAGGTGCTCCACAGGCCCGCCTCCAATTCGACCTCGACACCGGCCTCGGGCGGCTGCGGCTCGGGTCGGGCGAAGTCCCGGCGGGGGCCTTCCGAGTCGGCTTGGTGGCTCGCGAACAGGACGGGCAGGCGGTGCTGGTCGCCGAGCTCGACCACAACGGTGCGCAGTCCGCGGCGGGCGCCGAGCAGGCCCAAGGCACATGCCACCGTGGTCTTGCCGGTGCCGCCCTTGCCCGTCACCACGATCAGCTTGCGCTCCAGCAATGAGGCCATCGTGTCCTGCAACCTACAATCCGGTGGATGAACGCACCGGCGCAAGCTCCCGTCGAGGACTTGCTCGTCTACGACGAGCGCGGCTTGGTGGCGTGCGTGGTCCAAGATTGGGCCACGGGCGAGGTCCTGACTTTGGCCTACATGAACAAGGAGGCGCTGGAGCGCACGCGGGCCACCGGCGAATTGCACCTGTGGAGCCGCTCACGCGAAGAGCTGTGGCACAAGGGCGCGACCAGCGGCAACACCCAGGCGGTCAAGGCCCTGAGGGTGGACTGCGACGGCGATGCCCTGCTCGCGCTGGTCGAGCCGGCCGGCCCGGCCTGCCACACGGGCGAGCGCACCTGTTTCTATAGGGGCGATCTCAGCGTCGGCGCGCCGCACGAGACGTTCCCCGCCTTGGAGCGGACCCTGCTCGCGCGCGCGCAAGAGCGCCCGGAGGGCTCCTACACGGTCGAGCTGCTCGACGATCCCGGGCGGATCGGCGAGAAGGTCGAGGAGGAGGCCGAGGAGGTTGCCCGCGCCGCCCGTGAGGAGACCGGCGAGCGCGTCGCCGAAGAGGCGGCCGACCTGATGTATCACCTGCTCGTGCTCTTGCACAGCCGGGGCTTGGCCCTGTCCGACGCGGAGAGGGTGCTCGATGAGCGTCGCCGGTAGCGCGGGCGCCTCGACACCCGCCTCGACGCTCGGGCGGGCACCGGAGTCAGAGCCGGTGACCGCGCCGGCCACGACAGGCGCCCCCAACCTGATCCCGCTGCAAGAGACGTTCATAGCGGACTGCGAGACCCCGGTATCCGCGTTTCTGAAGCTGCGCGAGCTGGCCCCCGGCGAGCCCGCCTTCCTGCTGGAGTCCGCCGAGCAAGGTCAGCGGATGGGGCGCTATTCGTTCATCGGCTTCCGTCCGCGCGCTGTCTTGCGCTGGTCTTTGGGTGACCCGGGCGACCCCTACGCGTTGGCGGCCGCGGCCGTCGCCGAGTCGCGCCAGGCGCCGCTCCAGGACGATGAGGGCGAGCTGCCGTTCATGGGGGGCGCGGTGGGCTTCTTCGGCTATGACCTGGTGCGCACGGTCGAGCCTTTGGGTCCTCCCAACGAGGATCGGTTGGGCCTGCCGGACATGGCTCTGATGCTGACCGATGCGGTGGTCGCGTTCGATCACCTCAAGCACACGATCACGATCCTCGCCAACGCGGACCTCGCCGCCGAGCCGGACCCCGAGCTCGCCAAGCTGGCCGCGCGGCGCACGATCGCCGAAGTGAGGGAGTGCCTGGCCGGCCCGGTGCCCTCGCCCCGCTCGCGCGAGGCCGGCGCGACGGGGGAGGATGGGACCCGGGCGGCGCCCACCGGGCTCCAAGCCCCCCGTGTCGAGTCGAACATGTCCAGGGAGCGCTTCGAAGCGATGGTCGAGCGGATCGTGGAGTACGTCTATGCCGGGGACGCCTTCCAGGTCGTTCCCTCCCAGCGCTGGTCGGCGGAGGTGCCGGTCGAGGCCTTCTCGATTTACAGGGGCTTGCGCACCGTCAACCCGAGCCCATACATGTACTTCCTGGACTTCGGCGACTTCCAGATCGCGGGCGCCAGCCCCGAGCCGCTCCTCACGGTGACCGGCAAGCACGTGTCGACGCGTCCGATCGCGGGCACGCGCCCGCGCGGGTCGAGCCTTGAGGAGGACCGGCGCATCGCGGACGAGTTGCTCGCCGACGAGAAGGAGCGTGCCGAGCACATGATGCTCGTGGACTTGGGGCGCAACGACCTGGGGCGCGTGTGCGCGTATGGCAGCGTGGTCGTGGACGAGCTGATGAGCGTGGAGACATACAGCCACGTGATCCACATCGTCTCATCCGTGTCGGGCACGCTGAGGGAGGACGTGGGCGCGATGGACGCGTTGCGCTCGGCCCTGCCGGCGGGCACGCTCTCGGGCGCGCCGAAGGTGAGGGCGATGCAGATCATCGACGAGCTGGAGTCGACCAAGCGCGGCGGCTACGGCGGGGCGATCGGCTATCTCAGCTACAGCGGCGACCTCGACACCGCGATCCACATCCGCACGGTCGTGATCAAGGACGGCGTCGCCCACGTCCAGGCGGGCGGCGGCACGGTCGCGGACGCCAAGCCCGAGTACGAGTACGAGGAGTCCGTCAACAAGAGCAAGGCGGTCCTGCGGGCCGTGGAGCTGGCGTGCGAACAGGCGGACTGGGGATGATTTTGGGGAGGGGCAGCGTCGTGCTTGCCGGCGCGACCGGGCTCGTCGCGCACATGCCCATGCGTATCTCGGGGTCGGCGCCGTGAGAGTCCTTGTTATCGACAACTACGACTCGTTCACCTACAACCTTGTCCAGTACCTCGGCGAGCTTGGAAGCGAGGTGTGCGCGGTTCGCAACGACCGGGCCACCGTCGAGGAGCTGCTGGACGCGGACTACGAGCGCTGCGTGATCTCGCCGGGCCCGTGCACGCCCAACGAGGCGGGCATCTCCCTGGAGGTCGCCAGGCGCCTGCCCGAAGCGGGGATTCCCACGCTGGGCGTGTGTCTCGGACACCAGTCGATGGCCCAGGCGTTCGGCGGGACCGTCAAGCTGCACAACCCGATCCACGGCAAGGCGACGACGATCGAGCATGACGGGCGCACGATCTTCGCGGGGCTCTCCTCGCCGCTGACGGTCGGGCGCTACCACTCGCTGGTCGTGGCCGACGAGCTGCCCGACTGCCTCGAAGAGTCGGCACGGGGCGGCGGTGTCTTGATGGCCCTGCGTCACCGCGAGTTGCCCGCCGAGGGTGTCCAGTTTCATCCGGAGTCGGTGCTTACCGAAGAAGGCAAGGCGCTGCTCGCGAACTTCCTGGGCGCCGAGAGGCTTGCGTCCGACGCCGATGGCGCGGTTGGTGGCTCGGTCGCAGCGGTGGGTGAGGCCTGATGCCCAATCCGGTCCTCACCAGCGCGATCGACGCGCTTGCCTCGCGCCGTGACCTCTCCGAGCGGGAGGCCGCCGAGGTGCTGTCAGAGATCATGCACGGTGAGGTCTCCGAGACCCAGATCGCCGGCTTCTTGATCGCCCTGCGCACCAAGGGCGAGACCGTCCAAGAGCTGGCCGGCTTGGCGCGCACGATGCGCGAATTGGCGGCTCACGTGCCGACCGAGCGCCACGACCTGCTCGACACGGCCGGCACGGGCGGGGGAAGGCGCACTTTCAACGTGTCCACCTCAGCCGCGTTGGTCGCCGCGGGCGCCGGTTGCGCGGTGGCCAAGCACGGCAATCGCTCGGCCACCAGCTCCTCCGGCTCGGCCGACCTCCTGGAGGCTTTGGGCGCGCGCATCGATCTCGGTCCGCGGGCCGTCGCCGGCTGCATCGAAGAGGCAGGCTTCGGCTTCATGTTCGCACCCGCCCACCACCAGGCCACGCGCTTCGTGATCCCCGTAAGGCGCGAGCTGGCAGTGCGCACGATCTTCAACCTGCTCGGCCCGCTCACCAACCCGGCCGGCGCCACACGCCAGTTGATCGGGGTGGCCGACCCCTCCTTCATGGAGACGATCGCCGGCGCCCTGGTCCTGCTGGGGGTCGAGCGAGCCTTGGTCGTGACCGGAGAGGACGGCCTCGACGAGGTCTCCAGCTCAGCTCCCACACGGGTGATCGAGGTCAACGGAGAAAATCTCACCCACTACCGCATTACGCCCGAGCAGATGGGCATCGAGCCGGCCGATGTCTCCGACCCGCTGTTGGGAGGCGGCTCGCCCGCCGAGAACGCTCGGGTCACGAGTGCGGTGTTCGCCGGTGAGCCGGGCGCTCACGCCGACCTTGTCGCGATCAACGCGGGTGCGGCCATCTATGCGGCCGGTGCGGCCCCCGATATGGCCGCCGGGGTTCAGCTGGCGCGCGAGACGATCGCCTCCGGCGGGGCG
>JBAURN010000367.1:0-3354 GCA_049581225.1 Solirubrobacteraceae bacterium | reverse complement strand
TCCATGGCGGCCACCACTCGCAGCCCACTCAGCTCGGTGCGGTGAATCAGCTGGACAGTGTCCCCATCGGTCGGCTGGGCCGGCTCGGCGTGGCCGCGATTGGGACTTTGATCGCCGCGATGGCCGTGCGCACGCGGGCGCGAGACCTGCTCGGGCCGATGCTCACCCTGCCCCTCCTGGTGCCTGTGGTGATCGGCTGTGCGCGCGCCACCGCCCCGCTCCTGCAAGCCACGGGTGGGGGTGGGGGGGTGGGTCCTGGATCATTGCCTCTGCGTTGGCTTGGAACGCTCGCGCTCTATGATCTTGTGTTCGGCCTCATCGCCTACGCCGTGTTCGACTTCCTCTTGGAGGATTAGGCCCACCGATGCGCAGCCCTTCACTTCGCGCCCTCTCCATCGCCACCGTCATCGCATTCTGCGTGTCGCTCTCCCTCGTCTTCTTCTACGCCCCGATCGAAGCCGAAGAAGGCTTTCTCCAGAAGATCTTCTACCTGCACGTGCCGCTCGCGATCGTGACCCTGAGCGGCTTCGTGATCGGCGGCCTGATGGCGATCGCCCACCTGCGCACGCGCGAGGCGCGCTGGGATCTGCGCTCCTACGTGGCGATCCACATGAGCCTCATCTTCGGCGCCGGGGTCTTGATCACCGGCTCGATCTGGGCGCGCGCCTCGTGGGGGCACTGGTGGGTGTGGAACGAGCCCACGCTCGTCTCGTTTCTGATCATCTTCCTCTTGTACGCCACCTACCAGCCTCTGCGCTTCGCCATCGAGGATCCCGAGCGCCAGGCCCGCTACGCCTCCGTGTTCGCGATCACCGCCGGTGCTTTCGTGCCCCTCAACTTCATCGCCGTGCGCCTGTCGGCCTCCTATGTGCACCCTCGCGTGTTGGGCTCCTCCTCCAACCTGCCCGGCCCCATGATGCTCACCTTCATCGTGTCCCTGGGAGCGATGGCCCTGCTGTTCGCGACCTTGTGCTCCTACGAGCTCGCGGCCAAGCGCACCCGCATCCTGCTCAAAGCGCGCTCCCGCATCCTGGGGTTCCAATGATCTCCTTGGCGTCCACGTTGCCCAACTCGAACACCGGCTACGTCGCGGCCGCCTACATCGTGTTCCTGGCGATCGTCCTCATCTACGTGGCGATCATGGCCGTCCGCCTAGGCCGAGTCGAACGCAAGGTGAAGGACTTGCACGACGCGAATCGGGGTGACCCCGCACGCACGGGGGGTGCGGTCTCTGGAGTGGAGCACAACTCCCCGGAGTTCGCGCGCCCCGATCAGGAGCGTGAGACGGTATGAGCACCCCGCAGGGCACACCCCATAGTGGTGGGGGACAGGCACACACCCTGAAGGGCACAGGCGAGCTGCTCGCGCTCGGCATGTCCCACAAGACCGCCCCCGTCGCCCTGCGCGAGCGCCTGGCCTTCAGCGACGCGCAGGCCGTCGAGTTCGCCCAGCAGGCGATCGCGAGTCCCCAGGTGAGCGAGGCCGTCGTGATCTCGACCTGCAACCGCACCGAGGTCTATCTGGTCGTGGGCGGGGCGGGGGGGGATCCGGTTCAAGCGGAGGCCGACGTGCTTGGAATGCTCGCGCGACGCGCCTCGATCCGCCCGACCGAGCTGGCCCAGGAGATCTACTCGCCGCGCAACTGCGAGGCCGCGCGCCAGCTCTACCGGGTCACCTCGGGCCTGGAGTCGATGATCGTGGGAGAGGCGGAGATCCAAGGCCAGGTCAAGCGCACCTATGAGGCGGCCCTGGCAGCCGGTACGACCGGCCCGCTCTCCAACCGCCTGTTCGCCGCGGCCCTCACCACCGGCAAGCGGGTGCGCTCGGAGACCGGCATCGGCTCCTCCCGGGTGAGCGTCCCCTCGGTCGCCGTCGACTTGGCCCAAGACGTGCTCGGCGGCCTGGCCGATCGCCGCGTCATGCTGCTCGGCGCGGGCGAGACCTCCGAGCTGACCGCCCAAGCCCTGGCTGCCCAGGGGGTGGGCACGATCTTCGTGGCCAACCGCCACGCCGATCGCGCGCTCAGCCTTGCCCGGCGCTTTGGAGGCTCGGTGGTCGGTCTCGACAAACTCCCCGAGCAGCTCGCCGACGCGGACATCGTCGTGTCCTCGACCTCCTCGCCCCACCCGATCCTCGGCGCTGAGGAGCTGGCTCTCGTGATGGCCGAGCGGCGCGGGCGTCCGCTCTTGCTGATCGACATAGCGGTGCCCCGCGACATCGATTCCCGCTGCGCCGACCTCGAGGGTGTGACGCTGTACGACATCGACGACCTCCAGGCCGTGGTGCGCCGCAACCTGGGCGCCCGCGAAGAGATCGTGCCCCAAGCCGAGGAGATCGTCGAGGAAGAGATCAAGCGCTTCGCGCGCTGGCTCGGCCAGGCCGAGGCCCTGCCAACCGTGGCCGCCCTGCGCCAGCGCGGAGACGAGATCGTCGAGCGGGTCCTCAGCGAGAACCAAGGTCGTTGGGAGGCGGCCACCGAGCGCGACCTGATGCGAGTCGAGGCGGTCGCCCGGGCCGTCTTGAACCGATTCCTGCACGAGCCCACGATCCGCTTGCGCAGCTTCTCGGCCGAACGTGGCCACGCGAGCCTCCAGCTCGTGCGAGAGCTGTTTGCGCTCGATACCCCACAAGGTGGCACAGGCGAGGACGCCCCTCATGAGGGGGTCCTCGCGGGGGAGACGCCCGCCGAAGACCCCGACGCCACGCTGGCCGAGGTGCGCTCGATCAAGAGCGCACGCAAGGGCCAATGATCCCCTCCCTATCCCGCCCGGGAAGTCCCCGGTCGCCCCATCCACGCCAACCCATCCCGCCCGGGAAGATTCCCTGGCCGGCCCGTAGGACAGGCTGACGGTGCGGATCGGCACGCGCGGGAGCGCGCTCGCGCTCGCCCAAGCGCGACTTGTCAAGCAGTGGCTCGGTGGCGGCGAGATCGTGATCGTGCGCACGCGCGGCGACGTCATGTACGAACCGATGCCCACCAACGGACACGCCCGCAATAACGCAATCGTCCCCCCCGAGAAGCGCCGGCGCGGAGACGACAAGTCGCGCTGGGTGGCCGAGCTCGAGCAGGCCCTCCTGTTAGAGGAGATCGACGTCGCTGTCCACTCCGCCAAGGACATCCCGGTCAGCTTGACCGACGGGTTGGAGCTGCTCGGCTCGCCCAACCGGGGTCCCGCCGAGGACGCCCTGATCGGGGCGCGCTCGATCGAGGAGCTGCCGCTCGGCGCCTGCCTGGGCACAAGCAGCGTTCGCCGAGCCGCCCAGCTGCGGGCCGCCCGCGAGGATCTCGAAGTGATCAGCCTCCGCGGCAACATCGACACGCGCCTGCGCAAGCTCGCGGGCGCGGTCATCGCC
>JBAURN010000366.1:0-2243 GCA_049581225.1 Solirubrobacteraceae bacterium | reverse complement strand
GTGCGGGCCAGCATGGGCGCGATCTTCGCGGTGGCGCTGGCGCGGGTGGATGACCTCGACAAGTTGCCGGGCAAGCGCTGCGCGCTGGTGGCGGGCGAGGGCACCCCGATACAGATGCTTGCCGCCGGCGGTCCGCTGACGCTGCTCGTGGGCGCCGAGCGCGAAGGGCTGCCGAGCGAGGTGGTGAAGGCCTGCCAATACACCGCCCACATCCCGATCGCCTCGGAGTCGCTGAACGCGGCGATGGCTGCCACCGTGGCTCTCTACGAGACGACCCGCTCCTCAAATCACCTAACGGAAAGAGGGGCCCGACCGAAGCAGGGAGACACAAGCGTTCGGGCCGGATCTCCGACTCGGCCAACCGGCCTGCGGCCGGCTGCGCCACCCTCTAGGGTCCCACCGTCATGATCGAACGGATAGACGAGCTGCGCGCCCAGGCCCAGGCCGAGATCGAGGCCGCTTCCGGCAGCGAGGCGGTGCAGGAGCTGCGGGTGCGCTACCTGGGACGCAAGGCAGAGCTGCCGCGGCTGCTGCGCTCGGTCGCCACGCTCGCGCCCGAGGAGAGGGGCGCGGTGGGCAAGGCCGCCAACGAAGCCAGGCGTGCCCTGGAGCAGGCGATCGAGGCGCGCGCGGAGGCGCTCGACGCGAGCGAGCTGGACGAGCGCTTGAAGGCGGACACGGTCGACGTGACCTTGCCCGGCACTCCGGCTCAACCGGTCGGCAGGCTGCACGTCCTGACCGCGACGATGCGCGAACTGGAAGACATCTTCTTGGGGCTTGGCTTCACCGTGCTGGAAGGTCAGGAGGTGGAGACGGTTCACTACAACTTCGATGCGCTCAACCACGCGCCCACGCATCCGGCGCGGGCACGCACGGACACCTTCTATGTGCATCGGCCCGGCGCGACTGCGGGTGAGAGCGCGCAAGCAGATGAAGCGACGCGGCTTGGAGCGCCCGAGGACCTCGTGCTGCGCACGCACACCTCGCCGATGCAGATCCGGGCGATGGAGGCGCATCCGCCACCGCTTTACGTGGTGATTCCGGGGCGCGTATACAGGCCCGACAGCGACGCCACCCACACGCCCCAATTCCACCAAGTGGAGGGCCTCGCCGTGGATGAGGACATCACCTTGGCCGATCTGAAGGGCACGCTGCTGGCTTTCGCCAAGACCGTGTTCGGCAATGCCCCCGAGGGCACGAGCGAGCGCGACGTGCGCTTGCGTCCCCACTTCTTTCCGTTCACCGAGCCGAGCGTGGAGGTGGACGTGTCCTGCTTTCACTGCTCCGGCAAAGGATTCATGGGAGACGGCTCCCGTTGCCCGCTGTGCAAGGGCGAGGGCTGGCTCGAGGTGCTGGGCGCCGGCGAGATCGACCCCAACGTGTACGCATACGTGCCCACCACCGAGCGCAACGCGCCGGGATATGACCCCGAGAAGGTGCAGGGCTACGCCTGGGGCATGGGCGTGGAGCGGATCGCGATGCTCAAGCACGGCATCCCCGACCTGCGCCTCTATTACGAAAATGATGTGAGATTTCTGGAGCAGTTCGGATGAAGGTCCCCCTGAACTGGTTGCGGGAATACTGCTCGCCCGACCTCGACACGGCCGCGATCGAGGAGCGGTTGACGATGACTGGGACCAAGGTCGAGACGATCCTCCATCACGGTGTGCCCTCGGTCGAGCATTTCGTGGTGGGGCGCGTGCTCGACGCTCAGCCCCATCCGGACGCGGACCGGCTGAAAGTGTGCAGGGTCGAGGTGGGGGAGGCCGAGCCGGCCGGGATAGTTTGCGGTGCGCCGAACGTTGCCGCCGGTCAGACCGTGGCCGTGGCGCTGCCGGGCGCGAGGATGCCGGACGGCACGAAGATCAAGGCGGCCAAGCTGAGGGGCGTCCCTTCGCACGGCATGATCCTGGCGGCGGACGAGCTGCAGATCGACAACGACCACGCGGGGATCATGGTGCTCGACGATCTGGTGGTGGACGCGGAGCTGGCTCCCGGGACGCCGCTGGCCGATGTGCTGGCGATAAGCACCGACGTGCTGGAGCTGGAGATCACTCCAAACCGGCCGGACTGCCTGGGTGTGTTCGGCGTGGCGCGCGAGCTGCACGCGGCCACGGGCGCCCCGCTCGCGGCGGAGCCCTGGGCAGAGGATCCTGCCGCCGACGACGAGCAGCGGGTCAGGGCCGAGCAACGAGCCGGTGGGGGTGCTGTGTTGGGTGTTGCTCGAGAGGGTGCCCCCCGCG
>JBAURN010000365.1:0-9735 GCA_049581225.1 Solirubrobacteraceae bacterium | reverse complement strand
GGGACACGCCGTCCTGGGCGCGTCCCTGGAGGGGGGCGATCGCGCCGGGCACGAGCTCCAGCATCCGCTCGATCGGCATCTGGGCGGAGCCGACCTCGGCGCGCAAGAGCACCTTGGCCCCGGCCAGGCCTCGACGCAGGGCGTCGGGTCCGTGGGCGTCGCCGGGAACGGGCTGGGCGGCGTCGCCGCGGATGTGGTCGGCGATCGGCTCGACGGCCGACCATGGGATCAGCAGCGACATGGCCGAGGACTGTCCGTCGATCTCGCCGGCGAGCTTGACCGAGAAGGTGGGCTCGCCCACAGGGGTGAGCACGCCGGCGTCGGCCTCGAGGTCGATCTCGCCACACGTGAGCTCCGGCCCGCCCAGCTCGCCCCAGGCGCCCGACAGCTCGCCGGCGATCGCGGCGAGCAGACCCTTGGCGAGCACCCAGTCGACCTCGGTCAGGTGGCGCTCGGCGGGGGCTTGGGAGGCTTGACCCCCAAGGAGGCATTCCAGGGCCTGCAGGAGCAGGGGCTGCTCGATGCTGAGCAGCATCTGGCGATCGATCTCGAGCGCGTCGATCGCGATCGCGACGGCGTCGGCGGGCAGGCGCGCCTTGGAGGCAGCCCAGGTGTGCTGGTTGACCTCGGCGACGCTGAGCCGAGTCTCGACGGACAGCTCGGCGGATAGGCGGCCCGAGGCGTTCTCGCAGAACTGCTCGATCGCGCCCGTGATGCGGCGGCGAATCTCGGTCGTGAACTTGGTGGGCTGAGAGAAGTCGAGCGGACGGATGCGCGCGGCGGCGATGCCCTCGCCGGGGATGTCGAGTCCGAGCGTTTGGTCTGCGCCGACCAGCTCGTCCGGCTCGGCCGACTTGCTCGCCGCGGTCGCCTTGCCCTCGTCGGCGCCCTTGGCTTGTCCGCCGGCCTTGCCCGCGGCCTTGCTTGGGGCGCGCTTCGTCTTGGGGGCCTGCTTGGAGGCGGCGTCGGCGCTGCCCTTGGGGCTCACGGGCGTCCTTGTCAGCTTTCGCTCGCCGCTATCTCGACGGCCGCGGCATCGCGAGCGTCGGGTTGCACGGCCCCGGCGGCGTCCGATCCATCGCCGGGCGAGCACGCGATGTCGTTGCCCTCGAGGATCTCGGTTACGCGCAGGCCATAGCGCTCGTCCAGGACGATCACCTCGCCGCGCGCTATCGCGGTGCCGTTGACGAGCAGGTCGGCCGGTTGGCCGGCGGCGGAGTCGAGTGTGACGAGCGAGCCGACGCGCAGGTCGAGCGTCTCGCCGACGGTCATGTGGGTGCGTCCAAGCTCGACGCTCAACTCCATCGGGATATCGCTGAGGCGACGGAGGTCGGGCTCGGCTTGCGCGCGCTCCTGGGCGGGAACGGCTTGGGTGGGTGCCTGGCCGGAGGTGGCGCCCTCGAACTGCTCGTACTCGATTGCGTCGGCCATGGGCCTCCTATTGAACGGTGAAGTCTGGGAACAGGACTTCTTCGACCTTGACGTCTGTGCGCTGAAGGATCGTGTGCAGGATCTGACGCTTGACCGACTGCCGGCCGTGGGAGCTGATCAGCGTTTCCCCACTCTGGCCGGTAATCGTGTTGGTGATGATTTCGCGCACGATTGCTTCCTCGGGCAGCGTACCGGGCCCACCTTCGGAACCGGAGGAGCCGGCGTCGGCGGAGGCGCCGTCGCTCTGGCCGGGCGCCAGTTGGAGGGCCACGTCGAGCTTGGCGTAGCGGCCGTCGCTCAGGTTGAGCAGGAACGACTGGGGCATGACGTAGATGGTGCCCTTGATCTTGACCTTGGCTGTGGGCTTGGCCTTGGTCATGGTGTAGCCGCCGAACAGCACGATTGGCACGATCAGGGCGAGCAGGATCTTCTTGTTTTTGAGCATGTTTCCTAACCTTCGCCGGAGGAGGGGCCGGGGCCTTCTGAGCCGTAGAGACGGCGCAAGACGATCTCCACGCGCCGGTTGCGCGCGCGGCCCGCTTCGGTGGCCTCGGGGGCTACCGGTCGCTCCTCAGCGTTGCCGGTGGCGGTGAGCCGGCTGGGGGCGACGCCGTGGGCGATCAGGAATTCGACGACCGAGGAGGCGCGCGCGGTGGAGAGTTGCCAGTTGGAGGGGTAGATCGAGCTGTGGATGGGGACGTCGTCGGTGTTGCCTTCGACGCTGATGGGGTGCGTTTCGTCGATGTTGAGCAGCTGGCCGATCTCGCTGAGCAGGGAGGTTGCGTGGCTTGAGAGGGTCGCTTGCCCGGAGGCGAACAGGAGGTCGTCGGTCAGCACTCTGATGACCAGCCCTCGGCTTTCGATCGAGGTCTTCACGGAGGAGCTGAAACCGTGCGACTTCGCGTAGGCGTCGAGCTCGTGCTTGATCTGGGCGAACTCGTTGCTCTCGCGCTGGGCGGCGCTTTGTTGGGCGATGCTCGTTTGGGCGGCGGAGGCGGTTGGGCTGGAGCGGGCGGTGCTGTTTTGGAGGGCGCTTGAGCCCTGGGTCTGGACCGGCTCGATCGCTTGCAGTTCGAGCGTGGCCGGTACGTGGCTCGAGTTGGCGGTGGAGCCCTGCTGAGAGATCGCCTTGCCTCCGGGCAGGATGTTGCCGGAGAAGGCGGCCTTGAGGGACTTTTGCAGGGTCTGGTACTTGGAGACGTTGACCGAGGAGATCGAGAACAGGACCATGAACAGGGCCATCAAGAGGGTGATCATGTCGGCGTAGGTGAGCAGCCAGCGCTCCTCGCTCTCCTCGCCGTGTCCTCCGCCTCGATGGCGCCCCCTCCCGCGTGCCATGGTCAGGCCGCCTGGGGCTCGACTGCCAGTTGGGCCACCGACCCGTCTTCCTCGGAGGAGCGCTCGGCGGGGGGCACGTAGGACATCAGCTTTTCGGAGACCAGGCGGGGGTTGTCGCCGGCTTGGATCGAGAGGATCCCCTCGACGGTCATCATCCTCAGCTCGACCTCTTCGGCTGAGATCGCCTTGAGGCGGTTGGCGATCGGCAGGAAGATGACGTTGGCCGCGCCGACGCCCATCAGGGTGGCGATGAAGGCGGAGGAGATCGAGGGGCCCAGGGTCGAGGGGGCGGCCAGGTTCTGAAGCACGTGGACCAGGCCGAGGACGGTGCCGATGATGCCCATCGTGGGGGCGAAGCCGCCTGCCTTCTCAAACGGGGAGGCGCCGACGGCGTGGCGGGCGGCCATGCCGTCCACCTCGGCCTCGAGGATCGTGTGGACCATCTCGGGGTCGGTGCCGTCCACCACCAGCTGCAGGGCGTTGCGGGTGAAGGGGTCCTCGATCTCAGAAAGCTGGGCGTCGAGCGCGAGCAGGCCCTCGCGGCGGGCCTGGTCGGCCAGGCCGACAAGCTGGTCCAGGCGTCCGCGCATGTCGGGTGGTTCGGCCGAGATGACCAGTTTGTAGAGGCTGGGGATCCGCTTCATAGTGTCCATGCCCACGGAGGCCATGGTCACGCCGAAGGTGCCCCCGATGATGATCATGAGGGCGGGGATGTTGATGAAGGAGGCGGGACTGGTCCCGTCCATCATCGAGCTGAGCAGGAGGGCGCCAAAGGCAGCCCCGATCCCGATGGCGGTCGAAGCTTTCATTGTCCACCTTCATCGGCTGCGGGCGGAAATCCTTGAAAAACGGGTGGTCTCAGGCCATATGCTCTCGACGGCGTCTCTCAAGCCGGCCTTTGGAGTGTGATGCGTCCGCCGTGCGCGGGTACGATGAATACGTTGCGGTGGGCGACTCGCTCCGCGCGCTGGTGGGAGGGTTCGAGGCGGGCGTGGCGCAGGATTGTCCTGAGTACGATTCGGGCCTCGGTGAGGGAGAAGGCGGCGCCGATGCATCGTCTGGGTCCGCCGCCGAAGGGGATCCAGGTGTAGGTGCCGGCGCGGGTGTCAAGGAAGCGCTCGGGGCGGAAGGCGCGTGGGTCGGGGTAGAGCTCGGGGCGGCGGTGCACGAGCGTAATGTAGGGGACGACCATCGTGCCGCTCGGGATCGTCAGGCCGGGTAGGTCGAATGGCTCGATTGCGAGGCGTGCGGTGAGCGGGAACGCTGGGCGCAACCGCATCGCCTCCTTGATGACCGCGTCGAGATACTCGTCGTCTCCGTCGAGCACGGCGGTTTGGAGGCGCGAAAGCGCGTCAGGGAAGCGACTGACGCGCTCGAGCACCCACGCTAGGGTGGAAGCGGTGGTGTCGTGGCCGCCGAGCAGTAGGGTGCGCATTGCGTCGCAGATCTCGTTGTCGCTCATCAGGCGGCCTTGGTCGTCGGGTGTGCGCAGGAACATCCCGAGCACGTCATCGCCATCGATCTTCTCTTCGCGGCGGCGGTGGGCGACCTCTTCCATCACGATCGCGTCAACCGCCTCGATCGCGCGGCGGACTCGCGGGAACGGCCTGTCCCACCCGTTCTCACGGCTGGTCGCGATCATCGTCTGGAGGAAGAATCGTCGCGAGTGACCCTCGCGAAGCAGCGCAAGCGTCGCCGAGCGCAACCGCTCGACCCGCGCAGAGTCGGTGACCCCGAACACTGTGGCCATGATTACCTCGAGGCTGATCGTCTCCATATGCGGCTGGGCGGGTGTGGGGCGCCCATAGGGCCAGCGTGCGAGAGCCTCTTCGGTCTTGCGCTCCATGGTCTCGTGGTAGGCGCTCAGCGCGTGTCCCTGGAACGGGGGGAGCTGCATTCGTCGCTTGCGCATGTGCTCGGCGCCGTCGAGATTTGTGAGTCCTGTCGGGCCCAGGAAGAGATGGTGCGCGGATGCCTTGGCCAGCGCCGCTCCGAGGCGAAGCACGTCGGTATCGGCCATGAAGACGTGCTTGATGTCCTCGGGGTCGGTCAGGCACAGCCACGGCCCCGTCGCCGGCATCGGCACCAGGAAACGGTCGCCGAGCCGCTCACAGCGGCGCGCGAACTGCTCCGGCGCCAACCAGTACTGAGCGGCATTGACGGCTGCGGGGCTTCGCAGCCGGGGCACGTCGGTAAGCGTTTGGGCCATGAGACACACTTCCTTCTCCTTGTTACTCTGTGCGAAATACAGTAACATAGTATCGATGGCGCCTATAGCCGATTTCCTCGAGGTGGCTCCTGTGGCGGGCGAAGACGCGCTCTTTGACCGGGTTGCCACCGCGGCGCTCGACGAGTTCGCCGAGCATGGCCTCCGCCGGACGTCCATGGAAGACGTCGCCCGTCGCGCCGGCGTCTCACGGATGACCGTTTTCCGCCGGTTTGCGAGCAAGCAGGGCCTGGTCGAGGTTGTCATCGCACGCGAGGTCCACCGCGGGATGCAAGAGCTTGACCTCATATGGGAAGCCGCGGAAACGCTGGAGGACCGACTCGTCACAGGGTTCGAGTTCGCTGGGCGCTACGTGCGCGGCCACCCACTGTTCGATCGGCTCTTGCGCAGCGAACCCGATGTCCTGCTGCCGCCGCTCACCCTTGACGGTGGACCCGTGCTCGAGCTCTATCGATCGCTCATCGCGCATCGGCTCCAGCTCGAAGTCAACGCCGGTCGCGCCGTGACATTGGACATAGATGGCGTCGCCGAAGTGATCGCGCGCCTCGCGATCTCGCTACTGCTCACCCGCGAGGGGACCATCACACTCGACGACCCACATTCCGTCCGCCGTCTAGTCAACCTCGCGCTACTCCCCATGCTCCGACCACACTCCAATTAGCGCTGGGCGCAACCACTCAACACAGCCGGCCTCGACGCGCCAGCCGCCGTCCGTTCCCCATCTCTCGGTCGCACGGCGCCGTCTGTCGGCGGTACGCGACCCTTACGGCCTGAATGCTCCGGCGGCCGCAAGTCGCATCACCGCGGCGCCGGCCGTGTGCACCGCGGCCTCGACGTCATCGCCGTGCTCGGGGTCGAAGTTGCTATCGAGCGTGAGGGTTGCGAAGCCGTGCGTGAATGACCACACGGCGAGCACACCGCCCCAGACCTCTTGGTCGCCAGCTTCGCCGAGGATGGCACGAACGGCTCCAAAGAGGGTCTCGGCCGCTGCCTGGCGGGCCTCTGTCACGGCCTGGTCGTCGGGACGGTAGAGCTCGGGCCTGAACATAACTTCGAAGTGCGCCCGGTGTTCGAGTGCGAAGCGGATATAGGCGATCCCGCCCCGCATGAGATCATCGCCGCCGTCGGCTAGCGCGTCGCGCAAGGCGGCGGCGAGAAGCGTGTAACCCTCGGCGGCGATCGCCGTCAGGACGCCGGCCTTGTCCCCAAAGTGGTGCGCGGGTGCCGCGTGCGAGACCCCTGCGCGCCGCGCAACGTCGCGCAAGCTCAGCGCCGCTGGGCCGTCGGCCGCAATCGCAGTCAAGGCACCATCGAGCACGGCGCGACGAAGGTCCCCATGGTGGTAGCGCCCTTTTGGCAGCGCTCGTGCGGCCACCTGTGAAGAATACAGCCCGGTCTAGACGTTGACAAGATCCTGATCGATCCCTAAACTTGACGGCGACAAGATTGTTATCGAGGAGGCTGAGATGTCAAAGCGGTTGGGACGGTCGTTGATGGGCGCGGGCGCTCTCGTACGGCTCTCTTATGGTGTGGGCGCGCTTTTCGCACCTGAAGCCATGTGTTCGCGTCGGCTCGCCCCGGACATCCGCGGCCACGCCGATGGCCGGATGGACTTCCGCGGGTTTGGGGGGCTGCACATCAGCATTGCCGTGCTGACGCTGCAGGCGGCAATCCAGAACCGCAACACCAGACTCCTGCTCGGGCTGAGCCTCGGCTGTGAGCTGACGGACATGACCGCCACGCTTTTGGAGATACGGGATCGCGGCGGATCGGACCCAACCGTGCTCGGCAGTCTGATCCTCGCGACCGTCGGCCTGGCCACCTGGACCACCGCCCTGCGCACGCTCTAACAGCCGTCCCGTCCCTCGCGTCGCGCGCTCTCGCTGGTTGATCCTCCTCAGGCAGGATCGTCCTCTACCGCGGAGAGCCAGGGGCCGTCTCGATGCTCGGAGGATGAGCTGTCCTTGGTGCCCGTGCGAGGAGCACGACGGCGGCGCATGGCGTCGCTGAGCACGTCCGCTCGATAGGCACTGACGGCGGCGGTGACTTCTTGGGGCGTCTCGCTCACGACCACCTTGGCGCCGGTCGCCAGGGCAATGACGGTGTCGGGAGTGGATTCGACCGTGACGATCATGTCGGGGTTCAGTTGGAAAGGCTCGTCACTGTGGCCGAGCCGGTTCAGAGTGATCATCATGGCTCCTTGCTGAAGGATTGGTTCGTTTCAGGCTAAGTCCTTGAACGGCGGACGGGGTGGCACGCAAACCGCGCCACCCCGAACCGCGCTCCTCGGAGTGTCCCGTCGTATAGAGGCCCCTTCGTTGGGTTCGGTTGAAGATCAGAAACGTGGCCGGGCCGCCGAAGCGGAGGCCGCGCGTGCGAGAGGTGCCTACTGGACCATGGTGACCAAGGTCCCGAGCATTTCGTTGGCCGTGGAGATCACGCGGGAGTTGGCTTGGAAACCGCGCTCGGCGGTGATCATGTTGGTCATCTCGCTGGCAAGATCGACGTTTGACATCTCGAGCTCCCCTCCGATCGTGGAGCCGAAGCCGGCGGTGTCGGGGGTGCCGACGATGGGGGTGCCGGAGTTGGCGGTTTGGGCCCAGAGCGAGCCGCCCAGGCGTTCGAGGCCGTCTTCGTTGGGGAAGGTGGCCAGGGACAGGTAGCCTGCGGTGACTCGCTGCTGGTAGGTGGGCGAGGCTGGGTTCTCGTCGGTGTAGGCGACCGAGCCGTCTTGGCCGATCGAGATGTTGGAGGAGCCGGGCGGGATCTTGATGTAGGAGTCTTCGGTGCCCGCCGCATAGGTGATGCCTGCTTCGGTTTCGGTGGCCACCGCGTTGCGGCCGATGACGTATTCGCCGGCTTCGGTGGTGATGAAGCCTTGGGAGTTGGTGGTCATGTCCCCCGCGCGCGTGTAGTTGACGTTGGCGGGCAAGCCGGCCGTGTAGGGAGGCCCGGCGGGTGGGGTGCCGGAGCCGACTCGGAGAAAGCCCTTGCCCTCGATTGCGACATCCAGGGGGTTGTTGGTGGTTTGGAAGGAGCCCTCGGTCATTTCGTTGCGGGTGGCGCTCACCTGCACGCCGAGGCCGATCTGGACGGGGTTGGATCCGCCGTTGGTGGCGGTGGGGCCTGAGGCCCCGTGCATCACTTGGGTGAGCGATTCGGCGAAGGTGACACTGGAGGACTTGTAGCCCACTGTGTTCACGTTCGCCAGGTCGCTCGCGGTGTCGTCGAGCAACGCCTGGTTGGCGTCGAGGCCGCTGATGGCGGCATACATTCCAGTCATCATCGTGACTGCCCTTCCTTTCGCGGCCCCCTCTTGGAGGTCCAGCCGCCGTTGGTGTGGTGGTTATGCGATTGAGGCACTGCTGGTCATGCGATTACGGCACTGTCGATGTTGGTGAATACGTTGTCTTTCATGTGCTGGGATCCCACGGCTGTGATGACCGTGCGGTTGGAGACGGACACCACGAAGGCGGTGCCGTCCACAAGAACCAAAGAGTCGCGCGAGCCCTTGGAGGCGGCTCGGGAGACGCCCTCGGAGAGTCGCCCCAGCGTGGAGGCATCGAGGTCGATGCCGCGGCGCTGGATGCGGGCGAGGGCGTGGCGGGAGAACTGGAGGTTGTCGGCTTGCTTGAGGGCATTGGCGAACGAGCCCTCGCCGGTCTTGGCCGGGGTTGTCCTGGTCGTGGCCGGCGCGGGCGCGGGCGCGGAGGGGCCGGCGAGGCCGCCGGGCGGGACTAGGGCGGGGTTTGAGATCGGGCTCAATTGACCTGGGTGACGGAGGAGAGCTTGATGCCGGTGACGCCTTCGACCGTGACCGTGGGGCCGGAGGTGGCGGATTGGACGCTTTCGACCACTCCGGTGGAGGCGGCGCCGGTGGTGGGGTCGGAGTAGGAGACGGTGTGGCCGATCAGCTGGACGGCGGAGGAGAGCTCGCCGGCGGAGGCCAGGTTGGTGGTCTGCTCCAGCTGGGTGAATTGGGCGAGCTCGGTGACGTATTCGTTGCCGTTGGATGGTTCCAAGGGGTTTTGGGCTTGGAGTTGGGCGATCATGAGCTTGAGAAAGTCGTTTTGGCCGAGCTGGCCGCCCGGGTTTTCGGGGGCGGCCGTTTTGGGGGGCGTTTCGGTGGTGGGGGTGGTTGCGGCGGCTTGGGCGATGGGCGCGGTGCTCATGGGGAAACAATCCTTTCGGTCAGGCGAGGACGTCTACGATTTCGCCCAAGGCTGGGCCGGGTGGGAGGTCCGCGGAGGAGTCGATGAGGGCCGGCTCTCCCGCGGAGGTTTCGTCGAGGGCTGGGGTTGCGGAGGGGGTGGATTGGGGGTCGCCGGCGAAGTCGCGAGCGCCGCCAGAGGGGGACTGGCCAGAGGAGCCGATGTCCAGGTGGAGCAGGGAGACGCCCATGGAGGTCAACGTGGAGCGCAGCTCCGAGCCGCCTGCGGCGAGCGCTTGGGCGCCGGCCGGGGTGTCGGCGGTGAGGCGGGCGCGCAGGCCTTCGGAGGTTTGGAGCAGTCTGACGGTGATGTGGCCGAGCTCTTCTGGTTGGAGCTCGATGCGGGCCCGCGCATAGCCCTGGCGCGCTGCGATTTCGAGGGTGGCCCGGATCGCGTCGATCGTGTCCTGCATTGGCGCGGGGAGGAGGGCCGAGGGAGTCGTGCTGGAGCTCGCTTCGAGGGCGGGGGTGGCGCCGATGGGGGTCGCGAAAACGGGGGTTTCTGATGCTGGGGCGGACGGGCTGGGGG
>JBAURN010000364.1:0-3835 GCA_049581225.1 Solirubrobacteraceae bacterium | reverse complement strand
GTGCGGCGCTTGCGCGGCGCCCAGAAGCTCGTGCTCGGCGAGGGCGGGAGCCGGGACGTGATCGCCCACAGCGCTTCCTTGCAGGAGGCTTTCGAAGCGCTCCAAGCGTATGTGGGCGAAGTCTCCGCGCGACTGGACCAGCGACTGGACGGGGTGGAGTTGGCGCTCACCGGGGCCGTGTCCCACCACGCCTTGGTCCGCTATGACGCCTACAACGAGCTTTCCGGACAGCAGTCCGTGTCGATCGCACTGCTCGACGACCGGCGCTCGGGGGTCGTGTTGACCTGCATTCATCACCGCGACCAGGCCCGCGTATACGCCAAGCAGATTCTCGAGGGACTCGGTGAGCTGGAGCTCTCGCCCGAGGAGGCGGAGGCTGTCCGCGTAGCGCTCGCCACGAAGCCCGGGTATCCGATTGCACCGGCGGACAGCGCTGATGTCTCAGCCGGCTAGCGCGCTGCCGCGAGCCGCCTATCTCGGGCCGGAAGGCACCTTCAGCGAGGAGGCGCTGCTTGGCAGCGTGCTCGTCTCCGCCGTGCAGCCGGTCGCGCTGGAGACGATCCGGGACGCCGTCATTGCTGTCCAGGAGGGCGCGGTTGAGTGGGCACTCGTGCCGATCGAGAACTCGATCGAGGGCTCTGTCACCGTGACGCTCGACACCTTGGCAGCGCAGGCCGGAGACGTGGAGATTGTGGGCGAGTGGGTGCTGCCGGTGCGCCATTACCTGATCGCGCGCGAACCGATCGAATACGCGCGGATCGCGACTGTCGTCTCCCACCCGCACGTACCCGGCCAATGCCGGGGCTTCCTGCAAGAGCGACTGGTCCATGCTCGCATCGCGGCTGCCAGCTCGACCGCGGAGGCCGTGCGACTGGTGGCCGAGCACGATAGCGGGGGAGGTGAAGCGGGCGAGGGCGAGCAGTGGGCCGCCATCGGCACTCGCCTGGCGGCCGAGCTGAACGGCTGCGTGGTGATCGCCGAGGGGATCCAAGATCGCGAGGACAACGAGACGCGCTTCGTTTGGCTTGCCCGCAAGGACACGCCCGCCGGACCGCCGCCGTTTCGCTCGCCCGCCGGACCGGGTCGCAAGACCTCGCTTGTGTTCTGGGGTGCGGGCGCCGGGCAGGCCGGGTGGCTGGTTTTGTGTTTGGACGAGTTTGCGCGCCGGCAGATCAACCTGACGAAGATCGAGTCGCGCCCGATGCGCGAGCGCTTGGGTCAGTACATGTTCTTTGTCGACCTCGACGGCTCTTTGTCCGAGCAGCGAGTTGGCGAGGCCCTGACGGGTCTGCGGGCGCTTTGCGAGAACGTCAGGGTGCTCGGTTCCTATCCGACAGCCTGAACGCTTGGAGGGCTCGGGAGACAAGGAGAGGGCTGGGGAGACAAGCGCTTGCAAGCCTCTGAACGGTGATCCCAAAACCTCTCCGCTGAGCCCGACGCTCCACTCGCCAGTCGAGATCGGCGGCGAACTGGCGGACGGACCGCTACACTCCGGCGCTGAAGATGGAAAGCACGGCACCCACAGAGCCAGTGGGGTCCGTGCCGCCCGCAGAGCACCAGCGGCACGGACCGAGCTCATCGTCGAGTACGGCGATGGGTGGCCGGGTGCTCGTCCTCAACGCGACCTTCGAGCCGATCAACGTGTGCTCGGTGCGACGCGCGGTGGTGCTCCTGCTCAAGGAGAAGGCCGAGTTGATCGAGCGAGGTTTGTGGGAGCTTCACTCGGAGAGCGCAACGCTTGCGCGACCGGTGGTGATCAGGCTTGTGAGCTACGTGCACGTCCCGCGCGACACCCACCGGCGCAAGATCACGCGGCGGGCAGTGTTCGCCAGGGACGGTTGGATGTGCCAGTACTGCGGCTCGCGCTCCAACCTCACGGTGGACCACGTGATCCCGCGCTCGAAGGGCGGGACTTCCAGTTGGGAGAACATCGTGGCTTCGTGCGCGCCCTGCAACCGGCGTAAGGGAGACATGCTTCCCCGTCAAGCCGGGATGCATCCTCGGCACAAGCCGCGTACTCCGCGGGCGGAGATCTTCATCCACGTGGCGAGCCCCACGATTCCTGCGGCTTGGCGCCAGTATCTGCCGGCCGCGGCCTGAGCCGGCACAGCCTGAGCCTGGTGGCAAGGGGAGAGCTTGGGGTTGCTCCCCGAGGTCTCGACCGACGTTCCCGACGTTAGCGAGGCCGTTAAAGCACGGGGGGCGCCTCGACCAGGCGCCCCCCGCTCTCAACTGCGCTGGACACGATCGCGCCGATTTCGCATAGCCCTGACGCCGTTCGGCGCGAGGCTCTGCGGGCCGGAGGGACAAGTCCGGCGATCTGCGCGATGGTGGCCCGGGTTGGATTCCGCTAGGCGGGTCCAGCCGAGTGCTTCGGCCTAACGGCCGGCCACCTCCAGAGTCCCGCAAATACTGTCAGCCAACGTAGGACCACCTCCTTTCTCTGGTCCACCAAGGGTAGCGGACGGAGATGACACTGTGGGTCAGTCGGCTTCGGTTGTGCCCTCGATGTCCAGCGGCAGACCGTCCTGCAGCGCTTGATCGTCTTCGGTCTCGCCACCTTCCACGACGAGCGCGACCGCACTCACCACATCCTCGTCCTTGAGGTTCATGACACGCACGCCGGTGGCCGAGCGTCCCTGGCGCGAGATGCCGCCCGCCGCTGTGCGCTGGACCATGCCGCCCACGCTGATGAACACCAGCTCCTGGTGGTCTCGCACGACGAGCGCACCGCCGAGCGCGCCCTTCTGCTCGGTCAGGCCGATCGTCTTGACACCCTTGGCGCCGCGATTGGTCTTGCGGTACTGGTCGATCTGGGTGCGCTTGCCGTAACCGTTCTCGGTGACGACGAGCAGATCCATGTCATCGCGAGCCACGTCCATCGCGATCACCTGACCGTCACGACCCACGTCCATTCCGCGCACACCAGTGGTGTCACGCCCCATCGAGCGCACGGCGGACTCGGCAAAGCGCACGGTGAGCCCAGCCTTGGAGACCATGATGATCTCCTCCTCGGGGTCGACCGCGCGTACGGCCAGCAGCTCGTCGTCATCGCGAATCTTGATTGCGATGATGCCGTCCGCCTTGATGGGCGTGTTGTAGGCGAGCAGCTCGGTCTTCTTGACCGTGCCGTCGCGGGTGGCGAACACCAGATACTTGGCCTCGGTGAAGTCGCGCGTGGAGAGGACCGCCTGGACGCGCTCGTCTTCGCGCAACGGCAGCACGTTGACGAGCGCGCGTCCCTTGGCCGTGCGCGAGGCCTCCGGAAGCTCGTACACCTTGGAGCGATACACCTTGCCGCGGTTGGAGAAGAACAGGAGGTAGTCGTGGGAAGAGCACACGAACAGGTGCTCGATGAAGTCTCCGTCCTTCATGTCCATGCCGGTCACGCCGCGCCCGCCGCGCTGTTGCTGGCGATAGGTGGCCAGGGGCAACGACTTGATGTAGCCGGTGTTGGTAATCGTGATCACCATCTGCTGGTCGGCGATCAGGTCCTCGATGTCGATCTCGTCCTCGGAGTGTGTGATGTCGGTGCGCCGCTCATCGCCAAAGCGCTCTGAGATCTCCGACAGCTCCTCCTTGATAACTGACAGCACTCGCGATTCGTCACCGAGGATCGCCCTCAGCTCGGCGATCCTCTCACTGACGTCCGCGTGCTCTTGGGCGATCGCGTCGGCCTCCAGCGCGGTCAGCTGGGAGAGGCGTAGATCGAGGATCGCTGTCGCCTGGATCGCGGTCAGCTCGAAGCGCTCGACGAGCTGCTCGCGGGCGGCCTCGCGGTCGCGCGAGGCCCGGATCAATTCGATGATCGCGTCGAGATTGGCGAGCGCGATCA
>JBAURN010000363.1:0-9206 GCA_049581225.1 Solirubrobacteraceae bacterium | reverse complement strand
CAACGTGGTCGGCTACCAACCGGGCACCGCCGCCGCTTACACGGCCGCCTCCAAGCTGGGTGGCCTGCCCGGCTATCTGTTGATCGCCGACCGCGGCAACAATCGCATCCTCGTCGTCAACCCTGCCCATCAGATCGTGTTCAAGTACCCCTCCGCGGCGGACCTGGCGGCCGGGCATCGCCTCTATTACAACGACGACACCTTCGTCGAGCCCGGTGGCCATGCCCTGATCGCCAACGAGGAGGACAACAACGACATCGTCCAGGTCAACCTGGCCGACCGCTCCCTGCACGTGCTGTTCGGCCAGCCCGGCGTGGCCGGCTCGGACGCCACCCACGTGCACACCCCCGACGACGCTTACATGCTGCCCGGCGGCACCTTCACCGTTGCCGACGCTTACGGCTGTCGCATCATCTTCGTGCGCCACCACCGCATCGTCCGTCAGCTCGGAACCTCGGATGTGTGCACGCACGAACCGCCGCGCTACCTGGACGCCGTCAACGGCGATACGCCGATGCCCGGCGGGGGCACCATGCTGAGCGAGATCAACGGCTCCTGGACCGACGAGATCTCAGCGCACGGCAAGCTCGTGTTCGCGATCAAAGTGCCCGTCTCCTACCCCTCCGACCCCCAGCCCCTGCCGGGCGGGCGCATTCTCTTGGCCGACTACGCCAACCCTGGTCACATCCTGATCGTTAACCGCAAAGGCCACGCGATCTGGCGCTACGGCCCCTCCTCCGGCCACGGGCGCCTGGACCACCCCTCCCTGGCGATGCCCTTGCCCAACGGCGACATCGCCGTCAACGACGACTATCGCGACCGCGTGCTCGTCATCGACCCGCGCACCAACGCGATCGTGTGGCAGTACGGCCATTCCGACAAGCCCGGCACCGCGCCCGGCTCTCTCAACATCCCCGACGGCATGGACTTCGTTCCGGCCGGCCCCCACGGGGGACCCGACTACGCCGCCGTGATCCATCCCTAGATGATCGCCCCACCCCTCGATCCGGGCTCCCCACCCTCCGATCCGGGCTCCCCGCGCCTCGATCCGATCACGCAACGGCGCCGTTTCGCCAAGCGCCGTGCGAGGCGCCGGCGCCTGGTGGCGAGTTTGGCGGGACTGGTCGGGGTGGCGATCGTCGTAGTCCTGTTGGCGGGCGGCGGAGAAGGTAAAGGCGGGGGTGTCGATACTTCGCAAAGGGGTGACTCGCGCGCTCGCGCGCACGCGCGCGAGTCACCCTCGGGAGCAAACACCACAACCCCACCGGCAGGCACGCCGGCCGCCATGACGGTCTCCCAGACCGGCCTACTCCCCGCCCCCGTCCAGGACATGGCGGCGGCCGTGGTGGGCCCGGATCGGTTCCTGTTGATGGGCGGCATCGACCGCAGCGAAGCTTCCGTGGCCGACATCCTGCAAGCGAGCCCCACCGGCGCCCAGCGGATCGGCACGTTGCCCCAGGCGTTGCATGACGCCTCGGCCAGCACGCTCGGGGCCGCTGTGTACCTGTTCGGCGGGGGCGTCGTCTCCTCGTTCCCCCAGATCACACGGATCGACGGCGCAGGCGCCACGAGTCCGGCCGGTCAGCTGCCCACTCCGGCCTCCGACGTGGCCACCGCCGCTATCGGCAACACCGTTTACATCGTTGGCGGCTACACCGGCGTCACGCCCCTGCGCACGATCCTGGCGTGGCGTCCGGGCACCGCCGCCCGGGTGGTTGCGACCCTCCCCAAGCCCTTGCGCTACGCGGCCGTAGCCGCCGCCGGGGGCAAGCTCACGATCGCGGGGGGCACCAGCGGCGAAGAAGCAAGCCGCGACATCTACCGCTTCGACCCCATCTCCGGCTCGCTAGCCCGGATCGGGCTGCTTCCCCATCCGCTGACCCACGCGGCCGCGGCGGCCTTCGGTGGGACCGTGTACGTGTTCGGCGGACGCGAAGCCTCGCCCACGAGCCAGACCGATCGCATCCTGGCGATCGAAGCGGGCGGCAAGATCCGCCCCGCGGGCCTGATGCCCACGGCCCTGTCCGATCTGGCGGCGGTCGCGCTCTGCGAAAGCGTCGTCTTGGCGGGCGGCCGCGACGGTGCGGGAGTGACCCAGAGGGCGATCCTGACGACGAAGCCCTCCTGAGAGCAGAAGGTCAGCGGCCTTCTACGGTGAAAGAAGACCGATATGTCCAGGTCCCTCCGTACCCCCCTGATCCCTGTGGTGGCCCTGATTGGGCTGGTGGTCGTCCTGATGGCGGCGATGGTCGTCTATGACCACGGCCGCCGCGACCAGATCTCCCAAGGCGTGCGCATCGACGGGATCGAGGTCGGCGGCCTCAGCGCCGCGGCCGCCCGGACTCGTGTCGAGCGCCAAGTGGCGGTCTCCATGGACCGCCCGGTCCGGGCCAGCTTGGGCAAGCGCGAGTGGCAGCTCACGCCGCGCCAAGCGGGCGTCACGGTGGACGTAGAAGGCACCGTCGCCGAAGCCCTCAAAGACAGCCAAAGCGGTTCGATCTTCGCGCGTACTTGGCGAGGTCTCTCGGGTGGACGCGTGAGCGAGAACCTGCCCTTGAAGGTGAGCTACTCCAAAACGGCCGTAACCGGCTTTGTGGACGAAATCGCGGATGCCGCGAACATCGAACCCCGCGACGCCACCGTCGAACCTAGCGCCGGTGGGTTCACCGAAGTGCCAGCCAAGGAAGGCTTGGCCGTCGAGCGCAAGCGCCTCACCGCCCGGGTCGCCCACGCTTTGACCGCTCGTACGGCCACTCGCAGCGTGAGGGTGCCGACCTTGACTCGCCATCCCAAGGTCACCACCAGCGACCTGGCCGCCCAGTACCCGGCCTACATCGTCGTGGACAGGGCCAAGTTCAGGCTCTACTTCTACGACCACCTCAAACTGGCTTCGACCTACGAAATCGCGGTCGGTATGCAAGGTCTCGAAACGACGCCCGGGCTGTACCACGTGCAGTGGAAGCAGGTCGATCCGCCCTGGTACGTGCCCCACTCGGCCTGGGCCGGGGCCCTGGCCGGAAAGACGATCCCGCCGGGACCCGAAGACCCCTTGAAGGCCCGCTTCATGTCCTTCAACGGCGGCGCCGGCATCCACGGGATCGCCCCGTCCGAGTACTCCTCGATCGGCCACGACGCCTCCCACGGCTGCGTCAGGATGCGGATCCCCGACGTGATCGCGCTCTACTCGCGCACCCCGGTTGGCACCCCCGTCTTCATCATCTGAGCCTCATAGACGGCCCCACGTGGGCGCAAGCGCCCCCCTCCAACCCCGATCTCACCCGCGCCGTGCGGGCCGGGCGCTCAGCGGCGGTCTTCTTGATTCTGCTGGTTCTCGCCGCGCACCAGGACGAAGACGAACACAAGGATCAAGTTGACGAGCACGCCGATCCCCAAGAAGGTGACGAGCAGGCCGATGTCCTTGCTCACGGCCGGACTGGTGGCGAGAAGCAGCATGTCCGAAGCCTACCAACGGCGAAGGCCTTCGTGTCGTAGCGCGCCCACCCCAGCCGGCACGGATGACGTGTCGAGCGCGGAGCGCCGTCGTGTCGTAGCCTACGAGGACCGCTTGCCGCACTGCAAGCCAAAGGAGAGGTGCCAGAGCGGTTGAATGGGCGCGACTGGAAATCGCGTAACGGGGGTTGACTCCGTTCGGGGGTTCGAATCCCCCCCTCTCCGTCCAGCCAGGCGAGACGTTTGGCGGCTGAACGGTGCCGCACGACCTCGCGAGCCCCGGAACGCAGTCTGGGCCACTACACTAGGCGGCTCTGCGCCCTTAGCTCAGCTGGATAGAGCGTCGGTCTACGGAACCGAAGGTCGGGAGTTCGAATCTCTCAGGGCGCGTATACGAAAGGCCTGCAAAACGACATTTTATCAGGCCAGAACAAGGGATTCATTGAGGGTTTCCTCCCGAGATTTCCTCCCGAGATCGGTCGGCGGATAGGCCCCCAGAAGCGGCCTGGTGAGGCCATAAAACGCCCTGATCCGCCGCACGGGCTGTAGAACGTCTCGAGCCGCAGGCTCGAACGGCGGGCTAGGAGACTGCCAGAGCGCGGTTATGAGCTTTCTCGCTCGGGTTCTGCTTGTAGGCTGTCGGGCGCTTCGCCTGATCGTGGTTCTAGGACGAAGCTCTCGATCGCGATGTCGGGCTCGAGGTGGTTGTCGCTGAGGAATGCGAGGACTTTGCGTCCGGAGTGGTGTTCTACGGCGGCGGTCAGGTCTGCTCCCATCGCTTCTTGGTATGCCTTGCGTGCGGCGAGCACGAGCTCGGTCTTGCCGGCGGCTATGAGGCTGATTTCGCCCTTGGTCAGCGTGTCGCGCAGGACCACGCTGATGAGTTCCTCGGTGATATGGGTCCGAGCGCGCGTGGGACCGCGACCGGTGTACTCGCTCAGTAGGCGCACGACGGCGTTGGAGATCTCCGCTGCGACGCTGCCTGCGCTAGTGCGCTCGCTCGATGTGGCTGACAAGAAAGAGGCCTGTTCTCGCCTCCCTCCTATGTATGGATCTCGCGAAGGGTAGGAAGGAGACGGATTAGATCCGTCCGCAAGATCCGCGTCTTGTGCCGTACTCGCCCATAGCGATCCGGAGCAAACTCACGTATGGGAGCATCCTATCGGCCTTGAAGACCCACGTTTGCGGAGGTATCCTCTAAGGCACTTCGAGCCTCGTCCACGCGGGCTCGATCCAATTCTGCGCGCGACCACAGACGACCGGCGCGATAGCGGTACGGGCCGTGCATGCACGACCCAGCGGCGGGGCATGCGCCTGCCGACACTCTTGCGCTCCCGCTCCAGGGCCGGCCAGGAGCTCTCGCTTAGCGACCCACGAAACGAGCTCGCTGCGCCTTTCCGTGCTTGACGTGCTTCGGTCGCGCCTCAGCCTCAGGTTCCCCGATCGACCCCTCCACCTTATCTCCCTCTGGGTCAAGCTGCTTGTGCCGCAACCGCATAGCAACGGCATACACGCCACCACCCAAGACAGCCAACACGATGAAGAGGATTACCAGGATGAAGAACGCTCCGATTTCCATGTTTGATTCTCTACCCGAAGCGCCCGTGCTCAAACCTGTCCGCCTCATCGTCTCCAGCGGCCAAATGCGGCCGCGCGGCGAGGGTTCAATCGCATGGTCACGGGTATGCGGCTAAGGGATGAGCGAGCGGGTGCAATGGACTTCCTGAAGGAGGCGTTGAGCGGCCGCAACCGCTTCGTGCTGCGTCTGGCGCTCGTCGCCGCGCTTGGCGGCTTCCTGTTCGGCTATGACACCGGTGTCATCTCCGGCGCGCTGCCGTTCGTCAGCAAAGACCTTGGCGGCGGCGAATTCAATGAACAGGCATTCGTCGGGTCGCTGCTGATCGGTGCCGTCGTTGGAGCGATCCTCTCCGGGTTCTCCGCCGACGCGCTTTCCCGCCGGCGCACCAAGATCATCTCCGGCTGCATCTACGTAGTCGGCGCGCTCGGCTCCGCGTTCTCACAAACCGCCCCGGAGCTGATCGCCGCCCGATTCGTGCTTGGCATCTCGGTCGGAACCGCCTCGTTTGTCTCCCCAATGTACATCTCAGAGCTCGCTCCCAAGCGCATCCGCGGCGGCGTGACCTCGTTCAACCAGCTGATGATCGTAAGCGGCATCATGGCCGCCTACCTCGTCAACTGGGCGCTCAAGGATGCCACCGACAACTGGCGCTGGATGCTCGGCCTCGGTGCGCTCCCGGGACTCGCCTTGGCGATCGGCATGTACTTCCAGCCTTTCTCGCCCCGCTGGCTGGTTCAGCAAGACCGCGAGCAAGAGGCGCGCGCGGTCCTACGCAGAGCCCGCTCAAGCGACAAGGAGGCCGAGGAGGAGTTGCAGGAGATCAAGCAGGCCGCCAAAGAAGCGGGCGGGTTCCGTGAGGTATGGCGCCCACAGGTAAGGCCCTTGGTGGCTGTTGGCCTTGTGCTCGCCATCGCCCAGCAGTTCATAGGTGTGAACACCGTTATCTACTATGCGCCAACGATCCTCAAGTTCACCGGCCTGTCCACAAACTCCGCCATCACTCAGGCGCTGTCGGTCGGCATCACCAACGTGATCTTCACGATCGTCGCAATCGTGCTGCTCGATCGGGTGGGACGCAGACTGCTACTGATCGTAGGGACCTGCGGATGCATCCTCTCACTTGCGCTGCTCGGCGTGTTCTTCGCCTCAAACGGCCTGCAACACAGTGCTTCATGGATGGCGCTTGTGTGCCTGATCATCTACATCGCCTCGTTCGCGGTTGGTCTTGGCCCGGTGTTCTGGCTGATGATCTCCGAGATCTTCCCGCTAAAGGTGCGAAGCCCCGCGATGAGTCTCTCAACCGTTGGCAACTGGAGCGCAAACTTCCTCGTCTCCTCGTTCTTCCTGACACTCGTCGGCGCGATCAGCCGCGAGGGCACCTTCTGGCTATATGCCGGGTTCGGCGTGCTCGCCCTCATCTTCTTCCTGGCACGGGTACCCGAGACCAAGGGACGCTCCTTGGAGCAGATCGCCAGTGATCTCGGAGCAGACCAACAACAGGCCGGGCGCACGACCGCCGTCGCCCACTGACCCATGCGACATCACACCAGCGTGCTGCCATGACGTTGGAGCTGACACCCCCCGCTGGGCGGTTAGTCGGCGCGTGCGCAGGGTACGAGACTCGCACAGCCGTTGGCGATTCCGGCGGCGCACAGGCAATGAACCCAACGAAGTCCGCTTCCCCGGGGCGGTGGGCCGAACTTGAGAGGAGACAGTGATCAAATGGCAGAGCTGACCGTTCTCGAGAGCAAGCTGGCGGAGGTCCTGGGACTTGCCGGCGCAGCCAAGAGTGCCACGGAGAAGGTGAAGGGGATGCTCGAGGAGCAGGAGAGCGACCTCGCGGGTGGGCTCGAGCAGATGGGAGAGGAGGCCAACCTGACAGAGGAGCGCTGCACCGATGTCGCCGGTGAGCTTGATGGCAAGAAGACCGCGATCCTCGAAGAGGCCCGCGAAGTCAAGCAAGAGGCCACCGAAATGATGAAGACCTACCTGCGGGGCGAGGATGAGGCGCTCGACGGCTTCGAGTTCCTCACGATGGCCGAGGCTGGCGAGGTGGGACATTGGGAGATCCTGCAAAAGCTGAATGAGCAGGCCGGTATTCCCGCGATTGCCGAGCTCACCAAATGGGCGCTACCGATCCAGGAACGCCACCTCGCCGAGGCACGCAAAGGTTCCCTGACACTCGCCTCCCGCCAAGACCCCAACGAGGTCGAAGAGTAGGAGAGCAGTTATGGCTGAGCTGCGCCCCGTCATTCAGGTCGAGATTCCCGCAAGCAAACGGACGGCCAGGACACCGCGCTCATCTGGGAGAAGCCGCTCTTCGGGTGCGACCGGATCCAGTCGTGCTCGTACGTCGCGATCCGGCGCGAGCGCTTCCAGCGCCACTCGATCGGGCGCGACGCGCTCCAAGGCGACCACGCGAAATCGCTGACCCTCATGACCGCCTTCGGCTACACGATGATGTGCGAGCAGTCCGCGCCCGATCGGCTCGTCGCCGACGTGGTCGAAGCGGAGCAGGCGGGCTTTGACTTCTCGGTCATCTCAGACCACTATCAGCCGTGGCTCGCCGAGCAAGGTCACTCGCCATACGCCTGGTCGGTGCTCGGCGCCACCGCACAGGCGACAGAGCGGATCGGACTGATGACCTACGTGACCTGTCCGACGCTGCGCTATCACCCCGCGGTGGTGGCGCAGAAGGCCGCCACCATGCAGATCCTCTCCCACGGACGCTTTCGACTCGGCCTCGGCTCCGGTGAGAACCTCAACGAGCACGTGGTCGGCAAGCGCTGGCCGACGGTGAGCGTCCGTCACGAGATGCTCTCGGAGGCCATCGACATCATCGCGGCCCTCTTCGACGGGGAGGGGCGCGTCGAGTATCGCGGCCATCATTTCCAGGTCGAGTCGGCCCGGCTCTGGGATCTGGCGTCTGAGCGAGTGCCGATCGGCGTCGCGGTCTCGGGTCCTAAATCCTGTCGTCTGGCCGGCGAGAAGGCGGACCTCATGATTGCCGTGGAGCCGGAGCCAGAGCTCGGAAAGATGTTCGACAGCGCCGGCGGGGAGGGCAAGCCCAGAGTCGGACAGATCGCACTCGCATACGACTCCGATCGCGAGGCGGCGGTACGCCGCGCTCACGCCCAGTTCCGCTGGTTCGGTTTGGGATGGAAGGTGAATTCGGACCTGCCAAACCCGGACTCCTTCGCGGGCGCAACCCAGTTCGTGACCGAGCAGCAAGTCTCCGAGCAATTGGCTTGCGGAGCGGACGTGGATGAACACGTGGAGAAGATCAAGCCGTACCTCGACGCCGGATTCGACCAGGTGGCCCTGGTGCAGATAGGCGGGGAAGACCAACGACAGTTCATCGCCTGGGCCGAGCGCGAACTGCTACCCGCGCTGCGCGAGCTCTGAGAGCATGAGCGTCGCCATCCTCGACGTTGACGGAACCCTCGTCGACACCAACTATCAGCACGCGCTCGCCTGGTATCGCGCGTTTCGCGCTCACGAGCTCGTGCTGCCGATCTGGCGGATACACCGTCACATCGGCATGGGTGGCGACCAGCTCGTGGAGTCGCTCACCGATGCTGAGATCGAGCGCCGGCTCGGCGACGCGATCCGCGACGCCGAGAGCGAGCTCTACGGCGAGATGATCGGCGAAGTGGAGGCGGTGAGGGAGGCCAGCGAGTTGCTTCGCGATCTTCGGCACCGGGGTCACGCCGTGGTGCTCGCCAGTTCCGCCAAGCAGCCGGAGATCGAGCACTACGTGCAACTGCTCCACGCGCACGAGCTCGCCGACGGGTGGACGAGCGCGTCGGATGTCGACGCCACCAAGCCGCAGCCCGATCTCGTGAACGTGGCCTTGGAGTCGGTGGGCGCGCGAGCAGAGCAGGCCGTGATGGTCGGGGATTCCCCTTGGGACGTAAAAGCGGCGTGCCGCGCCGGCGTGCAGACGATCGCGGTGATGACGGGCGGCTTCTCCGAGGAAGAGCTGCGCCAAGCCGGCGCCGTTGAGGTTTACGAGTCGGTCGCAGACCTACGAGCCGAGCTCGACCGGACTGCCCTGCGAGGCGCCTGAGTCCGCCCGTGCTAGTCGTCAGTTGGAACGTTGCCGGACGGGTGCACCGCATGGACGAGCAGGCCAAGCTGTTGATCGCGCTCGGCGCCGACGTGCTGTGCCTTCAGG
>JBAURN010000362.1:0-1619 GCA_049581225.1 Solirubrobacteraceae bacterium | reverse complement strand
GCGTGGTGGCGGCCGGCACGCTGGACGCGGGCGTGGTGGTCGCCGAGGCGGGTGTGGTTGAGGTGGTGGTGGCGTGGACGCGGGCCGAGGCGGGGATCGGGACCGTGATGCCCAGGGCGCGGTCGGTGGTGACGGTCGTGCTGGTCGCGGAGGCCGGGGCGGCGCCGAGGAGCAGGCCGAGCAGGACGCCCAAGCAGAGAACCCGCGCGCGGACCCTTGGTGGATCCCCCCCGCGCGCGCAAGTCATCCCGTGGCGCACAACACTCACCTCCCCCATGCTAACGAGCCGGCTCCACCGGCAAGCGCCACCCGGCAAACCTCGTGGAAGCGTGGAGGAAGCCTCGTCGGAGCGCCGGAGGTCGGAGCTGCCCTACCCGGAGGGGAGCAGATCCGCGATCTCGGCCAAGGCCAGTTCGAGCACCGCGGAGGGCGGCTGTTCGGCGTCGATCGAGCGGATCCGGTCCGGCTCGGCGGCGGCGAGGTGCTCGTAAGCGGAGGCGATCCGGTCAAAGAAAGGCTGGCCCTCGCGCTCCAGGCGGTCGGGTTCGGCGTCGCGCTCGGCTTGGCGGGCACGGGCGGTCGATGGGGCGACCCGCAAGAGCAGAGTGCGATCTGGGCTCAATTCTTCCGTCGCGAACATGTTGATGGCGCGCACGTCCTCAAAGCCGAGGCCGCGACCGACGCCTTGATAGGCCAGCGAGGAATCCACGAAGCGGTCCAACAGGATCCATTCGCCATGTTCCAATACACCCCCTATTCGCTGGTGTACGAGCTCCGCCCGCGCCGCCGCGTACAGCAGCGCCTCCGCGCGGGGTCCCACGATCAAAGACGGGTCCTTAACGAGCTCCCTGATCCGCTCGGAGAGGGCGACCCCCCCGGGCTCACGCAACAGCTCGACCGGAATACCCCGCTCGCGCAGAGCTCCGACCAAGGCTTGGGCAAGCGTGGACTTGCCGGCGCCGTCGATGCCCTCGATTGTGATGAGCTTGCCGGCGGGCACGGCGCCACGGTAGCGCCCATCTAGGATGACTGCGTGTCAGCTTCATCGATCGAGCCCGGGGTGGCGACGCTGCCGGGTATCGAGGACCATGCGCACGCCTGCGCGGTTCTGCTGCCGGCGCTGCCCCCTCGAGGGCAGCCCGCGCACGCTTACCTGTTCTACGGCCCGGCGGGCAGCGGCAAGGAGGCGGTGGCCAAGGCCTTTGCGGGAGTGCTGCTGGCCGACGGCGCACGTACTCCAAGGACCGTCGCGGAACGGGTGGAGCGCGACGCTCACCCGGACCTCACGTGGGTGACGCCGAGCGGGGCGAATGAAGTGCTCGTGAAGGACATCGAAGGGCCGGTCGTGGCGGCCGCCACGCACACGCCGTTTGAGTCCAAGCGCAGGGTGTTCGTGATCGAGGCGGCGGGCACGATGAACGACCAGGCGGCCAATCGGCTGCTCAAGACGCTTGAGGAGCCTGCTCCGTTCGCCCACCTGATCCTGCTGGCCGAGCATCGCGAGGATGTGCTGCCAACGATCGCCTCACGCTGCCAGCAGGTGCGCTTCGACCCGCTGACCGGCGCGCTGGTGAGGGAGCGATTGGAACAGCCCGGGGAGGAGCGGATCGACCCTGCCA
>JBAURN010000361.1:0-4069 GCA_049581225.1 Solirubrobacteraceae bacterium | reverse complement strand
CAGCCCCACTGGACCGAGTCCAAGCACGGCCGCCACGTCGCCCGGACTCAGACCGGAGTCGACGACCGCGTGAAAGCCCGTGCCCATCACGTCGCCCGCGAACAGGGCGACCTCGTCGCTCATACCGGGCGGGATCTTGCGCAGCACAAGATCAGCGGCCGGGATCAGGGCACGCTCGGCCTGGGTGCCCTGCAGCGAGCCGAGCGCCGCGCCGTGGCCGAACGTACGCGAGGAGTCGCACTTGTGAAAGAGGCCGCGACGGCAAAACCAGCAGTGCCCGCAGGCAGTCTGAAAGCAACCCAACACGCGGTCCCCCACAGCCACGCTCTCGACCGCGCCGCCGACCTCGAGGACCGTGCCGACGTACTCGTGACCGATCGTGAAGCCCGGCTCGATCTGGACGCGACCGTGGTAGATGTGCAGGTCCGAGCCGCATACCCCCGTCGCCTCGATCCGCACCAGCGCATCGCCGGGGTCGACGATCTCGGGCTCGGGGACCTCGATGACGAGCACCTTGCCCGGCTCTTGGAAAGTGACGGCTCGCATCTACCAGGAACCCTATTCCGTATGCTGCCCGAATGTCCGACGTATCGAAGGCGGTATTGATCACAGGCTGCTCCTCGGGCATCGGCGAGGCAACCGCGCGGCGCCTGGTTGGTCACGGCTGGACGGTTTATGCCAGCGCGCGACGCCTCGACTCGATCCAGCACCTGGCCGGCGCGGGCTGCAAGCTGTTGCAACTGGATGTCACCGACGAAGATTCGATGCGTGCCGCCGTGGAGAGGGTGGAGCGCGAGCAGGGCGCGGTGGGGGTGCTCGTCAACAACGCCGGCTACTCCCAGGGCGGCCCGATCGAGCAGGTGCCCCTGGAGTCGGTTCGACGCCAGTTCGAGACCAACGTGTTCGGCCTGATCGCGCTCACTCAGATGGTCTTGCCGGCGATGCGCGACCAGCACTGGGGCAAGATCGTCAACATCGGCTCGATGGGAGGCCGGCTGACCCTGCCGGGAGGCGGGCTCTATCACGCCACCAAGCACTCCTTGGAGGCGATCAGCGACGCCCTGCGCTTCGAGGTGAGGGGCTTCGGCGTGGACGTCGTGCTCGTCGAGCCGGGCTTGATCACGACCGAGTTCGGCAAGACCGCGGTCGGCACCGTCAACGACGCCGACTCAGCCGGGGACGTCGGCTCAGACGATCGGGCGGGGGCGCCCGAGAGCGCGCGGCCCGGCGCCGCCAACCCCTACAAAGCGTTCAACACCAAGCTCGCGGCGATGACGGCCGGTGTGTACGAAGGCCCGATGCGCCACCTCGGCGGCGGCCCCGACGTCGTGGCCAAGGCGATCGAGAAGGCGATCTCGCGTCGCAAAGCGCCTTCGCGCATGTTGCTGACGCCGTCGGCCCATCTGACGGTCTTCCAGCGCAAAATCCTGCCAGACAGAGTGTGGGACGCGATGTTGCGAATCCAGATGCCCGAGCCTCGCTAGGACGCCGCTGGGCGGCGCGATACTGCGTCCTCGCTCGTTCGTGTGCAGAGCACACTTCACTCGCTGCATCCTTGTCTCGCTTGCCCACCGACGCCCTAATGGCACGGAGAGGGACGACGACTCAGGAGATGGCGAACGTCTCGACCTGGCCGCGCGGGCGGCCGACCTCGAAGCCTTGGGCGTAGTCGACGCCGTAATCGCGTAGCAAGCTCATCGTCGGCTCGTCGCCGACGTACTCGGCGATCGTCTGCTTGCCCATCCCGCGAGCCACCCCCACAAGCGCCTGTACGACCAAGCGGTCCTTGTGTGAGCTGGGCAGAGCCTTGATGAAGTCCCCGTCGATCTTCAAGTAGCGGAAAGGAAGCTGCTTGAGGTACTGAAAGGAGCCGAAACCGGCGCCAAAGTCGTCCAAGGCGACCGAGCTGCCGAGCGTGTGGACGCCTTCGCAGAAGGTCTGGGCGCGGCGCATGTCGCCGATCGCGGCGGTCTCGGTGACCTCGACCACCAGTCGCTCGGCGGTGACGGAGTGGCGGAGCAGTTCTCTTTCGATGTGGGCGAGCATCCCCTGGTCTGTGATCGAGAGCGCCGACAGGTTGACCGCGACACGCGCGCCGCTGTCGGCCAGCTCGCCGCCCATCAGGGCCACGACCTTGCCGATCACCATGCGGTCGATGTCCTGGATCAGGCCGTAGCGCTCGGCCGCCGGCAGAAACGCACACGGTGGCGTCAGCGTCTGATCCGGATTGTCGAGGAGGCGGATCAAAGCCTCGTAGTGGGACACCGCTCCGCTCTGCAAGCACACGATCGGCTGGTAGTGCAGCACGAACAGGTCCTCGCGCAGTGCCCTGCGCAGCCGCTTCAGCCACGGCCGCGGATGCAGACCAGCGGGTGAGGAGAGGTTCGCAAGGCGCGCCGGGTAGCGTCTCTGGGGCTGCATCGAGCTCGCGCCGGGAGCGCGCAGGTCGCGGGCCTTGATCAGCAAGCTGGAGGTGGCGTCTGTTGTGGAGGTTGGCATCGCGCTGAGTATTCGCAGAGAGCGCCCCGAATGCCGGTCCGCCTCAGGGATATGGAGGTTTTCGACCAAAAGCTGCAGCGAACCTCCCCAAAAGTGCGCAATCCGCGTCAAAAATCCTCACCGCGGGCGACGCGCGAGCACTTGAGGACGCGTGTCGCGAGGACGATTCGCAGCTCAACGTGACGGCGCGTAGGGCCTGCGCGCCCGGTCTGAGACGACCAGGAGCAGGGCCAACAGGACGAAGTTCATAACCACCGATGAGCCGCCGTAGGCCACGAACGGGAGCGTGACGCCCGTGAGCGGAATCACGCGGGTGACGCCCCCAACGATCACGAACACCTGCATCGCGACGACGAATGAGAGCCCCACGGCCAGCAGCTTGGAGAACGAATCGCGCGCCAGCATCGCCGTCTTCAAACCCCGTGCGACGAACATCAGATAGGTCAGCAGGAGCGCGGCGGCGCCCGCCAGCCCCAACTCGTTGACGATGACGGCGTAGATCATGTCGCTTTCGGGCACCGGCAGAATCGGTTCGCGATGGTGGGGCAGGACCAGCAGGGATTGGTCGAAGCCGGTCCCGAGCAGCCCCCCGTCAGCCTGCGCGAACAAGGATTGGGCCAGCTGATAGCTGCCGCCGCGCTGTTCGTAGAGCGACTTCTCGAAAGGGTGTTCCCAGGCCAGCACGCGACTGTGCACGTGACCGACGTGATTGGCCACAAACCAGGCGCCCAGACCGAACAGGACCAGCCCGATCAACGGGAAGGAGAGACGCCCGGTCGCCACGTACAGGAGCGCCAGGAAGGCACCGTAGAACATCAACGAGGTGCCCAGCTCGCGCGTCAGCAGGAGCGTCGCCATCGACGCGCCCCACACCACGAGCATCGGTCCGAACTGCTTCATCGGGGGCAACGTCAAGCCGAGCACGCGCCGCCCGGCCGTGACCAGGATCTGGCGGTTGTCGCGCAGATAGCTGGCCAGGAAGATCACGATCGCGACCTTGGCGAACTCTGCCGGCTGGAAGGAGACCGAGCCGAAGTGGATGTCCAGATAGGCGCCGTTGACCTGCTCGCCGATCACGGGAAAGCGCGGCAGCACGGCCATCACGATGCCGACCGCGGCAATCGTGTAGCGGTAGCGCTCCAGCACGCCGATGCCCTCGCGCCGCAACCACACGATGGTCGCGGCGAACAGCACCAGACCCAGCACCATCCACTGAGCCTGCTGGCGCGCCAAGGAGGGGTTGATGCGGTACACCATCACGATCCCCACGCTCGCCAGCACGGCCGCAAGCGGGAACAGATAGGGGTCGGCGTGGGGCAAGGCGAAACGGATCACCAGATGCGCAGCCAGGCACAGGCCCAAGAACAGCAGCCCGTAGGTGAGCGACAGGCTCGAGGCATGGTTGAGCGTCACGTTCGTGGACGCGCCCGCGGAGCTGTTTCCCTCCTGGATGAAGATCGCCGTGAAGCCGGCGGTGACCAGCAGCGCGGCGGGTATCAGGCCGAGCAGCTCGCGATTGCGGGGCTTTAGCACGGGATCGAGCGTATCGGGATGGGCGGCGCGCCATCAC
>JBAURN010000360.1:0-1839 GCA_049581225.1 Solirubrobacteraceae bacterium | reverse complement strand
CGCTTGGCCCTCGGCCAGGACGGTGCCGTCGCGAGCCAGCAGCGCCGCGCGCGGCGGCAGCGTCATGTCTCTGCTCAAAGACTCCCCGGCGCGCAGGCCCGGGAACACGAGGGCGTGCGACCACGACACACGTGCGCCTTCCGCGGTGCCCGCGACCCGCAAGCGCAGGTTCTCCGTGAGGGCGCCCCAAAGGCGCGTCCGGACCCGCATCCCCACCACGAACACCCCGCCTTCGCCGTGCGCACGGTTCAAGACCTCGAGGCCGCTCTCCGTGGCGGTGCGGGCGGCCTCTCTGTAGGCGGCTTCGAAGCGACCGGCCGAGATGCGCCGACGCTCGGTGGGGTCGATGTCGTCGTACATCGTCGCGTAGTCACCCCTGGTCCAGGCTGAGGCGAACTGTTCGCTCAAGCGCTGGCCCGCCGAGCCGCCGCGGCCAGATCCCACTATCGCCCCAACGAGGAAGGCGATCGCCGCCAGCGCCATCACCGGCAAGGCGCGTCGCAGACGCCGATGGTGCTCATTGGAGGTGTTCACAGCTCGGGACGGTAGAACATGATCAGTGACCCGGCTCGATTGGATCATTGTCGCCTTCGCTGCTCTGCTCGCCTTGTTCGGGTTCCGCCGGGGCTTCATCGTCGCGGTGCTCTCCTTCTGCGGCTTCGCCCTAGGTTCATTCATCGGAACTCGCTTGGGTCCTCTACTGGTGCCGCGCGGTTCGACATCTCCCTATGCCCCCGCGTTCGGCTTGATCGGAGCGCTTCTGGCCGGCGCGATCCTCGCGACCGGCTTCGAGGGGGTCGGCCTGCGCCTGCGGCGCATACTCGTGCTGCCCGGGCTCGGCCTGCTCGACGGTGCTTTGGGCGCCTTGCTGAGCGCCGCCCTGGGCTTGGCGATCGCCTGGATCCTGGCCGCCGTCGTCCTGCAGAGCGCCTCCACGCCGCAGCTGCGAGCCGACATCCAGCGCTCGGCGATTCTCAGCGAGCTCAACCAGCTGTTGCCGCCCACAGCCCCGATCCTGCACATCTTGGCGAGCCTCGACCCGCTCCCTTCGATCGCCGGTCCGCTGCCCGGCGTCTCCGCGCCACCGCCGGCGATAGCTCACAACCCCGGCGTCCTGGCGGCCTCACGCAGCGTGGTGCGAGTCTTGGGCACCGCCTGCGGTCTTGCGATCGAGGGCTCCGGCTGGGTGGCCGAGCCCGGCGTCGTCGTCACCAACGCCCACGTGGTGGCCGGAGAGCAGGACACCACCGTCGAGGTGGGGGGCCACGAACCCGAGATGAGCGCTTACGCGATCGCCTTCGACCCCACCGACGACATCGCCATCCTCCGGGTGCCCGGACTCAGCCTTCCTTCGCTCGGGTTGGTGGCCTCGCCCGCGTCCGCTCGCCCCGGCGCGATCCTCGGATACCCCGAGAACGGCCCCTTCGACGCGCAGCCCGGGCGCATCGGCGCGACCCAGAAGATCGTCACCGACGATGCCTACGGACGCGGTCCCGTATCGCGCCTGCTCACCCCTTTGCGGGGCTTGGTGCGCCCCGGCAACTCCGGCGGCCCTCTGGTCGATCGGGACGGCCAGGTTCTCACGACCGTATTCGCCTCCACCACGGGCGGAGGTCCGCACGGCGGCTATGGCGTCGCCAACGCGACTGTGGCCCACGTCCTGGCGGGCGCCGGCCACATGGTCGGCACCGGCGAATGCTCGCCGGGATGACTTAGGCCGTCGAGGGCCGCGTCCGTGGGCGCGGACGCGTCGCTTTACCGGCCGGTCCCGACCTGCCCTTCTTCTCGGCGGCCGGCTCGTCCTCGGTCGCATTGGCGTTGGTCCGTGCACTGGTCCGG
>JBAURN010000359.1:0-3230 GCA_049581225.1 Solirubrobacteraceae bacterium | reverse complement strand
CACTGGACTTCTGTGCGCGCCCGGCCGCCGGCTTCGTCTTCTTCACCGTCGCCTTGTCCTTCTTGGCTGTCGCTTCGCCCTTGTTGACCGTCGCCTTGCCCCTCTTAGCCGTCGCGTTGCCCTTCTTAGCCATCGCCTTGCCCTTCTTAGCCATCGCCTTGCTCTTCTTAGCCGTCGCCTTGCGCGGACGGCCACCGCGCGGTGGGCTCATTTGACCTTGAGCAGCAAGGTGTGGAGCGCCACCTGGAGGCCGTGTTCGGTGTCGACGCCGTGGGCGACGAGAACTTCGGGGGTAATGCCGGCGCCCTCGTGGACCCCTCCCCCGCCGAGGTTGCGCCCGCTGGGGGTGTAGTACTCGCCGACGGTGATCTTGATCGCCCCGCCGCCGGACAGGGGCTCGAGCTCTTGGAAGACGCCCTTGCCGTAGGTGTGAGTGCCGACCACGGTGGCGCGATGGTGATCTTGGAGTGCCGCCGTGACGATCTCTGATGCCGAGGCCGTGTCGTGGTCGACCAGAACCACGACCGGAATCGAGGTGGGTATCGCGCCTCCCGCGGCGGTCAGGACGGTCGTCGGCTGGGAGCGTCCGCGCGTGGTCACGATGACCCCGGAGGGGACGAAGATCGAGGCGACCAGGCGCGCTTCGGAGACGAGGCCCCCACCATCGGCTCGCAGGTCGAAGACGAGACCGCGGGCGCCCTGTTTGAGCAGGCCTTGGACGGCGTCGTAGAGCTCGCCGTGGGAGCCTTCGCTGAAGGTGGCGAGATAGACCCAACCGAGCTTGACGCCGTGAACGGTCCGCATTTCCGAGGCGACGACCGGCTCTGAGATCGTGGCGCGCGTGATCGTGAGCGTGCGGGGAGCCCCCGCGGTGGGCTTGACGGTGAGCTTGACGTTGGTGCCGGGGGGACCCTTGATCAAGGCTACGGCGGTGTTGGCGGGCAGCTTGTGCAAGGACCGTCCGTTGACGCCCACGATCACGTCGCCCACCTTCAGGCCGGCGCGCTGAGCGGGACTGGTGTCGAACACGCGCACCACTTCCAGGCCAGTGGACTTGGGGTCGACCGAGACTCCGATGCCCGCAAACGAGGCGGGCTGGTCGAAGCTCTTGAATTCTTGCGGCGAGAGGTAGGTCGAGTAGGGGTCTTTGAGGCTTGAGATCATCCCCCCGATCGAGGAGCTCGACAGGGCGGACTTGGAGACCGGCCTGTAGTAGTCGTGGGCCACCCGTTCGATCGCTTCGTTGACCACCTGGGTTTCGTGGTTGGCGACGAACGCGTTGCGCACGAAAGCGGGCAGCTTGGCTGGATGCCCTCCCAACCAGACACCAAGCAAGAGCAGCAATATGGCCAAGATCACGCCCAGGAGGGCGAACAGGGGCTGGCGCTTGAGCAATTGCATACCCCCCACCCTACGCATTCCGTGAAGCCGCTGAGATGGTTGTGGACCAAGCGAGACTAGGACGCAGGCAGCGAAGTGTGCTCTGCACAGGAGCGTGCGAGGACGACGTCTCGCGCCGCGTCCACGGCCGTCTCAGACGCGGAGAAAGCGCCGCAGGGAAATTCCAGAACCGGCGGCTGAAACCGCTATGGCGCAACCCATCAAGATCACGATCAGCAGCCGGAAGTCGATCATCGCCGGCTGGGATATCAGCTTGACGGTGGAGGCCAAGGGGTCGATCAGCGTGAGCTTGGCGAGCGCGAGCAGGCCGATCGCGCACAAACCGCCGAGCGCACCCAGGAAGATGCCCTCGAGCACGAATGGCCAGCGAATGAACCAGTCGGTGGCGCCCACCAGCTTCATCACCTCGACCTCGCGCCGGCGCGAGAACAGGGAGAGGCGGATCGTGTTGGAGATGAGCAGCATCGAGGAGAAGATCAACAGGGCCGCGAGCAGGGCCATCGTGATCTTGACGATGCGGGTGGCCGAGAGGATCTTGTCGGTCTGGGCTTGACGGTTCTGGACGTCGGCGATCGCGGAGTCGGTGACCAGGCGCGTGCCCACCGGGCTCGACTGGTCAAGCTCGGCGCGCAGGGCGTCGGCGTCGGAAGGATTGGAGGGCGTCACGCGCAGGATGTCGGGCAGAGGGTTGTAGCCGATCAACTGGAAGGCCTGGGGATCGATCTTGCGCTCCTGTTCGTAGCCGGCCTGCTTGGAGACCAGTTCGACGTGACCTACGTAGCGAGCCGCTTCGACCTCCTGACGTACCCGCGCCGTTTCGGCGGGGGTGGCGGTCGTGTTGAGATCGACGTCGACGACGACGCGGCCGCGGATCGAGTTGGCGGCTCCGTTGGTGGCTTGGACGACGGGGATGAACACGCCCAGCACCAGCGTGGTCACAAGGACACAGGAGAGGGCGGCAAACGAAGGCGCCGGGTTGCGGCGCATCGAGCGCACCGCCTCCTTCAAGAAAAAGCCGAGTTTCATCGGCGGGAGCCCCCTGAGGGGCGCGGGTTGGCCTCGGCGGCGGTTTCTCGCTTGAGGCGCTCGGCGAGATCTCCGGTCGTCTCGTCTTGGGCGTAGGAGCCGGTGGCCTCGTCGCGAATGATGCGTCCCCGCTTGAGCTCGATCACGCGACGGCGCATCTTGTCGACCATCTCGTTGTCGTGGGTGGCCACGATCACGGTCGTGCCGGCCCGGTTGATGCGGTAGAGCAGCTGCATGATCCCGATCGAGGTGTGCGGGTCGAGGTTGCCGGTGGGCTCGTCCGCGAGCAGCAAGGGCGGGTGCGAAGCGAACGCGCGCGCCACGGCGACCCGCTGCTGCTCGCCGCCAGAGAGCTGGTGGGGGTAGTTGTGAAGCTTGGTGGAAAGGCCGGTGAGGCGCAGGATGTCGGGCAGCGAGGCACGAATCTGTTTGCGCGAGGCTCCGGTGACCTGGAGGGCGTAGGCGATGTTGTCGTAGACGGTGCGCGTAGGCAGGAGCTTGAAGTCCTGGAAGACGACGCCGATGTTGCGCCGGTAGTAGGGGACGTGCTTGCGGTCGATCTCACCGAGGTGGCGTCCGGCCACCCTGATGATCCCCTCGGTGGGGTCGAGCTCCTTGATCAAAAGGCGCATGATCGTGGACTTGCCAGAGCCGGTCGCGCCGACCAGGAAGACGAACTCTTGGCGGTCGATCGCGAACGTGGCGCGCTCCAGGCCGGTATCGCCGGAGTCATAGGTCTTGGTGACCCGGCGGAAGTCGACCACGGTGTGGGCTCCCGGCGTGTTGGCCGGCCGCACGGGGGC
>JBAURN010000358.1:0-19734 GCA_049581225.1 Solirubrobacteraceae bacterium | reverse complement strand
GCCCAACCCGCCGCGACCGGGGATACCGCCGTTCGTTCCGCTGGCCGTGGTGTCAACGCCGCTGCTCGCCTTCGTGCCCCCGCCGGTGCCCACCCCCGCCCGGCCCTCCCCGCCGACGGGGACCTCGGCGGTCACCTCACCGATCGAGGTCGCCGAACGCGAAGATGAGGAGGAGAGCGCGACCGAGCAGGCCTCCAATCTGGCCGTTGCCTATCACCCAGGAGAAGACGAGCCGGCCTCGGTGTACCTGCTTGGCGTGCTCCTGCTGGCCGCCCTCGCGGGCGCTTCGATCCGCCGTCCGCGCCGGGGCAGGCGCACGGCCCGCGCCGCGCACGTAACCATCGGGGCTTCGCGGGGGCAAAGGCGATTGACTGGGCGGTCCAGGCGTGAGCATTGAGGGTGCTATGACGGTTTTCGAGCTTTTGGGTAACCGTTCTTCACTGTTTGGAAACAAAGTGGCCCCGTCGACCCGCGAGGATGCCCGAGGTCGCGCATGATGAGCCTCAAGAGCACACAGGTCACACGCCGCTTCACGCTGCTCGCGCTCGTGTCGACCCTCGCGACGCTGTGCGTCCTCGGCCTCGCGACGCGCGCTCACGCGGCGACGCCATGGGGTGAACTGAGCCAGGCGCTCCTGCCGAGCGGAGAAACCCCGGGCACAATCAACCTCTCCAAGCCGAGCGCGTTCGCGGTCGATCCCACCGACGGCAGCTTCTACGTCGGACACGAGCTGAAACCCGGCACCAGGCCCGAATTCGAAATCCAGCGTTTTAACGCCAAAGGCGAAGCCGAAGCCGCCATAACCTTTGTGCCGCCCGAAGCGAAAAAAGCGAGCACGGGCGGCGCCGGCGAAGAAATCCAGCTGACGGTCGACCCCAAGCGCGGTCGGGTCTACGCCCTGATCGTCTATCGCCGGCGCGAAGCCAACGAAGCCGAAGAAAAAGCAGAGGAAAACGAAGAAGAAAAACTTGCAAAAGAAGGCAAGCAATGTGGTCCAGGCACCTGCTACGAACGATTCCCGCAGGACTCCTCCGAACTCGCCGCCGGTGAGCTCTACGCCTTCTTCTACAAGAGCGGCAAATTGACCTCCGCCCGCACGAGCGGCGGCGAAGCCGTCCCGATCGCCAACGAAGGCGCGCTCAACGCGCAGGCCGAAGCGCCGAAGGAAGCGGTGCTCAATCCGCGCGGCCTGGCCGTGGAACCGGAAACAGGGGATCTCGCGATTCCCGCCGACGAGGACGAACAGACCGACCTCAACGCGGAGCTTGGCGCAAGCCAGGAGTGTCGCGCGATGACTCAGATGGTCGCCGTCCAGGAAAACAAAACTACCGGCGAACTCACGGGGCGCTTGAGCGAACGCTACGTGGACAACAAAGAAGCGATCGAGGAACTGGGCTGCGAAAAAGAAGAAAATGAAAACCTTCCGTTCTCGCCTGTGATCACCCCTGGTGGCAAGGTGTTCGCCGAGGCAAACCGCTCCACCTGTCCTGGCGCAGAGGAATGCAACGGTGGAGAAATCTGGGAACTGGGGAAGTCCAGCGACCAGATTGGCGAAACCGCCGGGATCAAGGAATACGCGATGGTGCCGCAGCCGGTCTATGCTCTGACCGAAGCACAGGATCTGCTGCAGTTCCACCCCGAAGGCGTCGTCGGGGTAGGCGGAGTCGTCGGTCCGACGATGGACTTCGTGCCGAACAGCGAAGGGTCGGGCGAAGGCAAGATCTACCTTTCGGCCGAAATCAACGAAGGGCATGGCGTGACTGAATCGGACGGCACCGTTCTCGTGCTCGGATACAACGAAACGGGCAGCGAGCCCGAAGTGAACGAGCTCGGTTGGACCGGTGGGGGTCGTGAAATCCCCGACACGGGGTGCTTGATCCCGCGTCCAAGCGGCCAGACGTTCTTCGTTGGCGGCTTCAAAGAAGCCGGCGGCAAAGAAGGCGTGGTCGCATATGACGCCTTCGAGCGCAAAAACGAAAAGTTCGCCGAGGCGCTGCAGTTCGGTCCGGGCGGAAGCACCACCGGCTGTCCCCGCGTCACCCTGACCCCGCCCAGCGTGACCGCCAAAGGCGTCGCCGTCACCAGAATCGTGCCGGGCGAAGCCGCGACCTTCTCCTCCACGCTGCAGGCGGCCAACGCCGTGAGCGTCGAATGGAGGTTCGAAAACACCAAGACGGACAAAACGGAAACGGTGACCGGCGGCTACGAGTTCGAAGCACCGACCGTGACGCACACTTTCAACGAAGCGGGCACTTACAAGGTGACCGAGATCGTGCACAGCGACAACCTCGCGACGCCGGAACTCGATCAGACCCTAGAAGGCACGCACGAGCTGATCGTCAAAGTCGTCGGCCCGGAAATCGAAATCAGCTCGAAGTCGTCCTACGCAAAGGGCGAACAGGCGACCTTCGAAGCCAACGTCGCAGACGAAAACAAGCACGTCAACCCGCTCAAATATGTGTGGACGTTCGGCGACGGGACCAAGGAAGAAGGCACGACCGAAGCCAGCGTGCTTGTCGCTCATCACACCTACGGCGCCCCTTGCGTCTCATGCGCGGTGACGCTCGAAGTGACCGATAGCGAAGGCACCAAAGGTAGTGCGAGCGTGACGATTGTGGTTCACGCGGAACAGGAAAAACCGGTTGTGGTGGTGAAACCGCCCACGGTGGAAATCAAACCACCGCCCGTGGAAGTAAAACCGCCAGGGCCCAAACCGACGCCTGAAGCCAAGCTGGCCTCCACGGCGCTGGCCGTGGCGCCGAGCGGCTCGCTCGTGTTGAAGGTGAGCTGTCCGAGTGGAGAGAGCAGTTGCGCTGGGACAGTGACACTGAAGACCGTGAGCGCCGTCAGCGCCTCGGCACACCACAAGAAGACAATCCTGACGCTCGCCAGCGGCTCCTTCGTGGTGGCGGGTGGCCAGGTCAAGGCCATCAGCCTGCATCTGTCGGCGAAGGCACGAGCTCTGCTGGCAAAGGTGCACGTGTTGCGTGCAAGCGCCACGCTGGTGGCGCACGACAGCAGTGGGGCGAGTCACACCACCACGGTGATCGTGACGTTGCGGGCGGCCAAGCCGTCGCATAAAAAGAAGCACTGACCGGAGCCCTGGCCCAGGGGGCAGCAGAGTCGCGCCATCGGCGTATATGGCAATCGGGGGCCCTGTTAGACCGGTGCTGAGCGGCAGCTTGTGACAAATCGGTGAATAGCTGTAACTATGCCGTGAAGCGTCGTTACAGGCACAGGATCGTAACCCTCATAGCATTCGCGGATGCCATCTTATGGCTCGTGGGAACAACGTTCTTGCATGTGCGACTGGCGTCGCACACCCAATGGAATGACAACAGGAGGTAGTCACGTAATGACGTTTCTCTCCGGGCGCCGCTTGGCCTCAGCGTGTGTGGTGTCGGCCGCCTTTGCGGTCGCCGCGTTCGCGCCAGGCACGGCGAGCGCTACGACAGCACCAAAACCGGACCTTCTCAAACAGTGCGAAGGCTCGGCGACGAAGGGTCATGGCTCGACGTTCCAGGCTCCGATCCTTGAAAAATGGGCCGTGGACTTCAACACGAGCAAAAACATCTACGCATGTTCGAAAGAACAGGGCTCGGGCGGAACTCCGAAAGTCGAATACCTGAGCTCGGCGACCTCGGACAAAGGCAGCGGCGCCTGCCTCAAAGGCTGGGGCGCGGAAGTGCCGGAAAGTGAAGGAGTCGACTTCGGCGAATTCGGGTTCTGCGGCACCGACGAAGCTCCCAACCCGACTCAGAAGAAAGAAATCGAAAAACGCAAGACCGGTGGCGAAGCCGAATCGCTCGAGACGATCCCCGTGGCGCAGGGCGCTGTGGCGATCATCGTCCACCTGCCTGAAGGCTGCAAGGCCGAAAGCCTGATCGAACCGACTGCCGGCAAACCGGCCAAGCTGGGTCGCCTGGTGCTCGAAGACACGGTGCTCGAGGAAATCTACCGGGGCGCGATCACGAACTGGAAGCAGCTGATCGAAAAGCAGAAAACAGGCAGCGACAAACTCACCTGCACAGGTGGGACCGCCGAAGAGGAAACGACGATCAAGCCTGTGGTGCGTCTCGACCACTCGGGCACGACGCATATCTTCAAGGCGTTCCTGGAGCAGGTGAACCCCTCCGAAGAAATCAAGATGGAGGCCTACCCCGAAGAAATCCCCGGCAGCGGTAAAAAGACCGGCTGCGGGAAAGCGCTTCCCGAAGAAAAAGAGCTGTGGAGCGCGACGGCCGAAGCCTGTCAGAATCAGCGTTGGCCCACGGAAGCCAAAGTTGTCCGTCCGACGGCTACCGGTAACCCCGGCGTCATCAAATACGTTGGCGAAAACGCCAGCAGCATTGGCTACGGCGACCTTGCCGAAGTAAGGAAACTAAAGTACTTCTCCGCCAACTGCAAAGTCACGACGCCGTGCGGCGGGGAAGCCAAAAAAGGCAGCGCGACCAAAGTAGGCGAACAGAACACGAAGTTCTGGGTCGAGATGCAGAACAAAGACGTGCCTTCGATCTCCGGGTATTCCGAACCGGCCAACAAAGGCGACGTCGAAGCGGTCGCGCAGTCGAACTGCAAAAACACGGTCTACACCAATGTGTCGGGCAAAAAATTCCCGCCCGCCAGCACGCGCGAAGTGTGGAACGAAGCCAAGGCCGAACTCGAACAGACCAAGACGTATGCGATCTGCGGGTTGACGTACGACCTGGCGCTCCGGCAGTACAAGTTCTATCCCGGAACGTCACAGGCCGAGGCCACCACCGTGGAGAACTTCCTACGGTGGGCGATCAACACCAAAGCAGAAGGCGGCGGTGCGTTCGTCAAGGACAGCGATTACGAAAAGGTCTCAGGCACGATCGTTAAAGAGGGCGAAAAGGGTCTCGAGGAAATCGGTTGGGAAATCGGGTAATTACGCGGTAGTTGCGTCAGTCGCGAAGCGGCTGCGCGACCGTAGAACCTGAGCGCGCGGGCCGTCCCAGTTATGGGGCGGCCCGTTCGTGTTGTCGGGGTTGCGGCGGCGATTGGGCGCTGTGGCGTGGCCTCCGGGCACCGGTCCGATGGCGATGTCCCTAGCCTCATGAGTCGAGGCTGTCCGATCACCGAATCTCAACGTCGATGCCCGCCCGCGCTGGCATCGTGTGTCGTGCAATAGGCCCGGATACGACTAGCAAGGAGGCTGCAGGACACCATGAGCGTGCAGGTGCGAAGCGGAGTCGGTGTGCCCGCTTCGTCAGGTCCTCCGTCAAGGGAGCAGGACCGTCCGCCGGTGCCGGCTTCGTCCTCCAATGCCGGAGTCGCATCCTCGCTCACCGAGGTGCGCGGGCCGGCTGTGAGCCTGCGCCGCGACTCGGTGTTTCGCCGGAGCCTGGTAGCGGCCGATCTGGTGGCTCTGTGCGGCGCCTTTGCGCTGGCCACGGCGCTGTTCGCGAGGTCGCCTCGCTTCCTCGCCACGGCCGCCGTGTTGGCGCCGATCCTATTGTTGGGCGCCAAGGTCAGCGGTCTGTATGACCGCGACGAGACGCTGCTTCACAAGACGACGCTCGACGAGGCGCCACGGCTGTTCCAGCTCGCGACGCTGTGCGCCTTGGTGACGTGGCTTGTGGGCGCCTCCGTCGTCAGCGAGCCGATCGGTCGCGGCGAGGCGCTTTCGTTGTGGCTGGCCCTTGCCGTGTTGCTGGTTCTGGCACGGGCCGCCGCGCGCACGCTCGCGCTGCGCGCCACGCCCGCGGAGCGATGTTTGTTCATCGGCGACGAAGTCTCCGCCCAAGCCGTCCGCGCCAAGTTGAGCGGCCACGGAGGCGTCAAGGCCACGATGGTGGCGCGGGTCGATCTCGAGCGAGCAGAGCCTTGGTCGACCGATACCTTCTCAGCGCAGCGGCTGGCGGAGATCGGGGACCTGGCGCAGTCGCTGGACGTGCATCGGGTGATCATCGCGCCGCGCAGCGCGGACGCCGGCGAGATGCTCAACCTGGTGCGGACCCTCAAGGCGGTGGGCGTGCGCGTCAGCGTACTGCCACGTCTGCTTGAGGTCGTGGGCTCCTCGATCGAGTTCGACGACCTGCACGGAGTGATGGTCATGGGGGTGCGCCGCTTCGACCTCACCCGCTCCTCGGCCAAGCTCAAGCGCGCCTTCGACTTGCTTGGTGCGTCGCTGGGTTTGCTCGCGGTCTCTCCCCTGATGATTGCGATCGCAGCAGCGATCAAGCTCGATAGTCGCGGCTCCGTGTTCTTTCGCCAGACGCGAGTGGGTCGCGACGGCAAACGCTTTCAGATGATCAAGTTCCGCACGATGGTCGACGGCGCCGACGCGATGAAGGAGGCGCTGCGCGAGCGCAACGAGGCCCAGGAGGGCCTGTTCAAGATCGCCGACGATCCGCGTGTTACACGGGTAGGTCGGTTTTTGCGCAAGAGCTCGCTCGACGAGTTGCCCCAATTGCTGAATATCGTCGCCGGCGAGATGAGTCTTGTGGGCCCGCGACCGCTTGTGGTGGATGAGGATCGCCGCGTGGAGGGCTGGCATCGCCGCCGCCTCGAGTTGATGCCTGGCATGACCGGTCACTGGCAGATCCTAGGCCCCGCGCGCGTCCCGCTGCGCGAGATGGTGGCAATCGACTACCTGTATGTGGCCAACTGGTCACTGTGGACCGATGTGAAGATTCTCCTGCGCACCGTGCCCCACGTGCTCGGGCGGCGGGGACTTTAGCGATGGCAGCCCCCACATCCGCGATGACCGTTGACCCGTCCCCAAACTCGCAGGATCTGCAGGAACGGATCGACGCTTTCGCTCGCTGGCATTACCGCTTCGAGTTCGACGACGGCGTCACCACCCCCGTGCCCGACTGGAGCCGGGTCAACCGCCACGAGCAGCGGCGTCGCTACTTCTTTGACGCGCTGATTGCGGTCATGGGTGGCTCGCTGCGGGGGCGTCGCGTCCTCGATCTGGGTTGCAACTCCGGCTTCTGGTCCTTGCTCGCGGTTCAGGCTGGGGCCGACTTCGTGCTCGGAATCGATTCGCGGCAGAGCTACATCAATCAGGCCAAGCTCGTGTTCGAGGCGAAGGGAATCGATCCGGCCAGTCACCGCTTCGAGCAGGCAGACGCGCTCGAGTGTGAGCTCGACGAAGATTTCGACGTCGTGCTGTGCCTGGGCCTGATGGAACACGTGGCTCGGCCCTTCGAGCTGTTCGAGCGGATCGCGAGCGTGGGCGCCGGCGTGGTCGTGATCGATACCGCGCTCTCGCGTGCCTCCTCGAGCTGCTTCGAAGTGTCCACGCTCGCCGAGCCGCGTGACGGCGTCGACGGCAAGCTCGTACTGGTCCCGACTAGACAGGCCGTGATCGAGCTGGCGGCCCGGTTCGGCTTGCAGGCGGTGCCGCTGGCGCGGAACATGAGCGACTGGTCGGGCATGGAGGACTACCGCAGCCTGCGCCGGCTCGCTTTCATCTGCTCGCGTGAGGCGCCACCCCCGACGCTCCCGGTCGAGCGGGCCTCGCCGATCGCGGCTCGTTGGGCCACGATGGTCGACTACGTGCGTCACAGGTAGACGATGTCCGCACAGGTCGAGGCTCGCGAGCAGGCGTTCTGGGACGAGCACGTGCCGCCGCTCGAGCAGGTCGTGCGCCGCTTCGAGAAGGGACCCGACCCCAACACGAAGGCGATGATCGACGCGGTCGAGCCGGTGCGCGGGATGCGTGTGCTCGACTTCGCTTGCGGAGCCGGTCTCACCTCCGCATTTCTTGCCCAGCGCGGAGCGCTCGTCACGGCGATCGACATCAGCCCGGGCTCGATCGAGCGCGCACGCCAGCTATCGCAGGCGGTGAATCTTCCAATCGAGCTGATCGCCGGTGAATTGTCGGGTGGAACCTTCCCGCCGAGGAGCTTTGACGCAGTCGTCGGGCGCTTTGCCCTGCATCACGTCGACCTGACGAAGATCGCCCCTGTGCTACACGAGATCCTCGTGCCCGGCGGTCGCGCGTGCTTTCTGGAGACGATGGGACTCAATCCGATGCTGAACCTCGCACGGCACAGGTTGGCCGGCCGGGGTCGAGTTGCGAGCTATGGCTCCGAGGACGAGCGGCCGCTGGAGCGCTCAGACCTGCATCTGCTCAGAGACACGATCGGGCAGCTCGAGTGCACCGTTGGCATGATGCAGTTTCTGAGGATCTTCGATCGCAATGTGCTTCACTTCCGCCGTCGCCGCGTGTCCCGAGCCCTCGGAGGCACCGACGATCTCCTGCAGCGGCTGGGCTTGAGCTTCCTCAGCTACCACCAGGTGCTCAAGTTGACCAAGAGTGGAAACGCCGCCGGTCAGCCGCCGCCGATGACCGACGCCTGAGGCGAGCTGCCGAGCGGCCCTGACCTCTTCGTCGAAGAGGGGCTCGGAGGGAATAGAAGTAAGCGCTTGGTCCCAGCGTCCAGAGAATTCCTGGCCCAATTCGACGGCCTGATTGACAAGCGCTGAGAGGCGAGTTTGAAAGGCGCTCACCGAGAATCGCATCGCGTTCGTGCGCGCGTAGGCGGGCTCGAAGTCGAGCTCGTCGATCGTCTGTATCGCCTGCTGGAAGGCATCGACGTCGTCGAGCGTGGCAAGTGCACCGGTGCGCCCCTCCAGGACCGTCTCGAGCGCACCGCCGGCGGCGGCCGCGATTACCGGGCGACCGGCCGCCTGGGCCTCGACGATCGTGATCCCGAACTCCTCCATGCTGGGCACCACGACGGCCCTGGCGGCCGAGTAGAGCTCGACGAGCTGCCGATCGTCGAGGCGGCCGAGGAACTCCGCCTCGGGGTAGGCGGCTCGCAGCGCCTCAAAGTCGGGACCGCTGCCGACGACGCGGATTGGCGCCCGCGCTCGCCGCGCAGCCTCCAGGGCGATGTCCACGCGCTTGTGCCGGACCAGCTCGGAGACGACAAGCAGCTTGTCTTCCGGTCGCTCGCGTCCGAAGCGGTGTGTCTCGACAGGGGGATGGACGATTGGCGCGTCGCGGTCGTAATAGCGCTTGATCCGCCGGCGGCTGAGCTCGGATATCGCGATGTATGCGTCCACCCGTTGGCTTGCCCGAAGGTCCCAGTCCCGCATGCGGCGCAGCTGGGCGCGCAGCAGCGGGCGCAGCGGAGCGGCGGTTTCGCTCAGCGCTCGATCTTCCTCATACCAGGCATAGCGAAAGGGGGTGTAGCAGTAACACACGTGGATCGAGCCCTCGGGCGCGCGAACGCCGTGGGCGAAGGCGCTGCTGCTGCTGAGCACAACATCCGACTCAGGCAGCTCCAATCGTTCGACCGAGCGGGGGTACATTGGAAACAGGCGCCTGAAATTGGCTTGTCCCACGCCAAGGCGCTGCAGTCGCGAAGTGGTGATCGAGCGGTCGGCGAAACGCCCGCTGGTGCCGGGCTCGTCATAGAGCAGGGTATATATCGGCGCCTCGGAATAAACCTCTGTCATCGCGGCGAAGGTACGCTCGGCGCCTCGCATGACAAGCAGGTAATCGTGAGCCAGGGTGATGCGCTCGGCAACGGATTGGCCGGGCGCCTCGGTCGCTACGGGCTGGTTTATGGCTGGCTGGTTCATCGCTGGCGCACGGTGATCGACAGGCCAAAACAGAGCGAACCCAAGAGGGACCGCCAAGGTTTTCCGAGAAACTTGGTGAGGGGATGCCGCAGGTCAGCGGCGGGTGATCTGTTGGCGCCAGACTATGTCGTCGTCAATCCGCGATTGTGACATTTTGGTAGTCATTGGGAGCGATGCGGGCGGCCGCGTGCGAAAGTCCCGGTATGTCGTATCGGCACCGCCCGAGTAGTCTCGGGCGTCCGGTCCTGGGGCCGGATAACCCCTTCCAATGGGCGATCCGTACAAATTGGGTACAAACTGATTACAAATTGTGAACATGTCATGCGCATACTGATAACCTTGCCTTGGGGACGGCGCCTCGGAGGCGCCGAGGCGATGATCCAGACCGTGTTCGACGGGGCGGGGGAGGCAGGCCACGAGCTGGACCTGGTGTTCTTTGAGCGAGGTCCTTGGTCTGAGGAGCTGGAGCGGGCCGGCTTCAATGTGACAGTGATCGAGGCTGGGCGACTGCGCGAGCCCCATCGCTGGCTTGGTTGCGTTCTGGCTCTCGCACGGCTCATGCGTCGCCGTCGTCCGGAGCTGATCCTCAATTGGGCGCCCAAGACCCACCTCTATGGTGCGCCGGCGGCGATGCTCGCGGGGATGAGCGATCGGGTGCTGTGGTGGCAGCATGGCATTCCCACGGGCGGCTGGATCGATCGCTGTGCGAGTACGCTCCCCGCGGTCGCGGTCGGCTGCTCATCGCGGGCCTCGGCTCGCGCGCAAAGGGAAGTGTCGACCAAGCGCGCGACGTTCGTTGTCGCCCCGGGGACGCGTCCACCGCGGGTCGGCGGCGATCGCCTCGTCCCGGAGCTCGCCGAGCTTGTGCAACGGACCGAGCCGTCACGGACCGACGCTGAGCCGCAGCGAACAGAGCCGCGGCGGACCGAGCGGACGCCGATCGTTGGCATGGTCGCCCGCCTGGAGCCATGGAAGGGCCACGATCGGCTGCTTGACGCCCAGGCGCTCCTGCGCGAGCGTGGTCGGCACATGCACCTGCTTATGGTCGGCGGCGACGCGTATGACATCTCGCCCGACTATGCGCGTTCGCTGCCCGAGATGGTCCAGCGACTGGACCTCGCGGACGCGGTCACGATGACCGGTCAGGTGCCTGACAGCGGGCCTTACATCGAGCGCATGGACATCCTTGTGAACGCTTCCGACCGTGAGCCCTTTGGCATCGTTTTGCTGGAAGCCATGGCCCGGGGAGTGGCCGTTGTCGCGGTCGACGCCGGTGGTCCGGCGGAGTTCATAGAGCACGAGCGGACGGGTATGCTCGCCCGCTCACAGGACCCCGGCTCGCTGGCGGACGCGCTTGAGCCATTGCTCGCGTCCCGCGCGCGACGCCAAGAGATGGGTCGCGCGGGGCGGGAGCGCTTTTCGCGAGACTTCACCGACGTGGCGATGCGCAAGCGCTTCTTTGCACAGATGGAAGCCTTGGCCAAGACCCGGGCAGCGGTCTGAGTCAGCGGCCCGCGCTATGAGCTTGGCAACCGCCAACGAGGATGTCGCGGGACGGGCCGTTCGGGGCGCTTCGAGCGAGGCCGTGACGATCGTCGCTCACGATCTCGGCTCGGTCGGTGGCATGGAGCGACAACTGGCCGAGCTTGTGCTCGGCCTGCGTCGCGAGGGGCGTCCGGTCAGCGTGATCGCGCGCACGTGCGTCTTGCCCGAGGAGGCGGGCGTCGTATTTCACAGGGTGCGGGGGCCGAAACGGCCCTTCCTGCTTGCGTATCCTTGGTTCCTGCTGGCCGGTTCGCTGGCGGTGCGCAAGCGACGCCGAGGCGTCGTGCAGGCGACCGGAGCGATCGTGCTCAACCGCGTCGATGTCGTTGCCATTCATTGCTGCCATCGCGCCTACCGGGCGCAGCCAGGCCGTCCGACGCTGTCGTTTCGCGCGTACGGCGCCGTTGTCGGCTGGCTCAAGCGCTGGGGCGAGCGTCTGTGTCTGCGCGCGAACCGTCCGGCCAGCGTGGTGTGTGTGTCCGAGGGCGTGGCGGAGGAGGTGCGAAGCAATTACCCCGCTGTGTCCGAGCGGGTGCTCACCATTTACAACGGAGTGGACACACGGGTCTTCGGTCCCGGCGTGCGGAGTGTCGAGGCGCGCCGCCTGCGCGCCACGCTGGATATTGCGGCCGAGCGCCCGGTGGTCGCTTTCGTGGGGGGTGACTGGGAGCACAAGCGCCTGCGCCTGGCGATCGAGGCGATCTCCAACGCGCCCAACTGGAACCTGGTGGTGGCCGGGCTCGGTCACGTGCACAGCTACCGCGAGCTGGCGCAGTCGCTGGGTGTGGCCGGCTCCGTTCACTGGCTTGGCGTCGTGTGCGACATTCAGGTGGTCTATGAGATGGCCGACGCCTTCCTGCTGCCCTCGAGCTACGAGACGTTCTCGCTTGTCACATTCGAGGCGGCGGCGAGTGCCCTGCCAATTCTGGCGACGCCCGTCAATGGCGTGCGCGAGCTGATCCGCGACGGGGAGAACGGGTTTCTGATCGAGCCGGACGCGCGCTTCATCGCCCGGCGCTTGGAGCAGCTCGCCGCCGATCCGGCGCTCGCCAAGCGCCTCGGCGAAGCCGCGCGTCACGCCGCGCTCGGCTTTCGCTGGGAGGAGATGGTGAGCCGGCACGACGAGCTGTATGCGCGGCTCGCGGGCCGGCACGGCTGACCCTCGCGCCACGTCCCGTGGTGAAGTGTGAAGCGCGCCTCGAGCAAGGCCGGGGCCGGCGCCAAATGGCGACGCCGACCCCGCCTGCTAGTCCTGAAAAGACAGAGCTATTCGAAGCTCAGGTTGCCTCCACCGACTTCCTCTTCGAGCGTGCCTTTGAAGCTGCCGGATTTGCCTTCTTCTTTTTCTGCGCCTTCTTCGAAGCCGCCTTCGCCAAGGCACTTGCCTTCTTCATAGTGCCATTCCATGCCCTTGAATTCATCCGAGATAACTAGCTTCTTTTGGAAGAGGGTGGGGAATTTTTTCAGCTGTGTTTGTTCGACGGGCACTTCGTTGTTGGAGTACGTCGCCGCCGAATAGGTGCCGCCCGGCTGAGTCGCCGCCTTGACCGGCACGGTCTGGCTCGGCCATTCGATCTTGCACACCTTGTTGGCGATCGAGATGCTGATCGAACCCGACGCGACTTCCGTTTCGCTGGAGGTCGGTCCGCTTCCCAGACCCGCGTAGCCATTGGCGTTGTACACGAACTTCACGGGTTCCGATTTATTGAAGCTGGTCGAAAGGCCGGTTACGAACCCGTTGAAGGTGGTCTTCGTGAGGCACTTGCTGAACTTGACCTCGGTAGCGAATGTGGGTGAGGTAGCCCATGAAACGGCGCCTTCTTCAATCGTTTTGGTGGAAGCTTTGGCGGCGCACACGATGCGGAACGCGCCGAATTTGAATTCCTGGTTGCGTTCTGTCCCACCGAGTTCAGACGAGCCGATGCCTTCACCTTTGGTCTTCCCCGGTTCGGCCGCAGAGAGCGGCTTGGGGAGGCGGCTGGCCGTGAACTGACTCGCTGTCGCTGGCGCCACAGAGGTGGCCAGCACTCCGATTACGACCGCTGGACACGCCGCGATCTTAAATATTCTCATTGATGGGGCTCCGTTTCCGCGCATTGAAGTTATTCACTATTACTTCACATGAGTTTCACATTTATCGTGCCGCCGGGGACTAGCACGACGCGGCTACGCAGCCTATTGGATGGGCAAGCGGAACAATGATAAGAAGTGTTCACATTTCGGCGGGAATGCGAGCCTTCGAGGTCAGCGCACCTATCAACAGGCGTTCGAGTTGGTCGGTCGCCCGTGGGGCCGAGAACAGCTGCTCGACGGCCGCCCGGCCCCTGCCGGCGAGCTCTTGCCGCAGCTCGGGGGACTCCCGCAACCTGTTCAGCTGGGTCGCCAACGCCAGGCTGTCTCCCTCGGCGAAAACGAGCCCGCCGCCGGTCAGGCCGATCAGCCAAGGGATCTCGCCCGAGTCTGAGCCGACCACCGGCACGCCGCACCACAGCGCCTCGACGATCACGCGTCCGAACTGCTCCTTCCAGGTGGAGGTTGTGCGCGAGGGGAGGGCCAGAACGTCAATCTGAGCGTAGCCGTCGGCCATGTGCTCGTGTGAGATGCCGCTGAGGACCCGGACGCGCGAACCCGGGATCCTCTGTGACTCCAGTTGAGGGCGCATCTCACCGTCGCCAATCAACAGGAGCTCGACCGGCGCATCCAGGCGGCGCACGGCGGCAAGCAGGTCGTCCAGGCCCTTGCTCTCCACCAGTCGGCCCGCGTAGCCAATCGTAAAAGCTCTCCGCTGCCCGCTTTGCGGGTCGGCGTCATGCCCGATCGCCTCGGCGCTCGACGCCCATGGGGGCACCGCCGGGGGAGCGAAGCCGACCTCGCCTTGTGCTCCCCACGACAGCGCGAGGAGCCCGGCGCTATCGGAGCGCGCCGCGACGAACGACGCTTGGCGCAGGACTCTTGATCGCAGCACCCGCACTGGAGCCGGCAGCGCGCGGTCGATATTCTCATAGCACTGCACCCCGAAGGGCACCCGCAATCGCCGCAGCGCAAAGGCCCATTGTGCGGCGGCAAGCGAGTAAGCCTCTGCCTCGAGGAACACGACATCGGGTGCCACCCGGGAGCAGAGCGAGCGGCAGCGCGTCAGATAGACATGCCGCTGGGGTCGTCCCCGCAAGGCGACCGGCGTTGGTCGCAGCGCCTGCTCCATGCCCTCCAATGCCTGAGGCGTCATCGTCCGCCCCGAATACTCCGAGCGCCAGCGCGAGGGCAGCACGATCGTCACCCTCCAACCTCGGCGCTGAAGCTCGCGATAGACCTCCTGGTTGACGCCGACCACGGCCGGATGGCTGACGACCAGAAGTCGGCCGATCACGCTCGATGCCTGCACGCGCGCATCCTGTCACACGCCCCAGAAAGCTATACAAACTTTACACGAGCTTCACATTCCTGGGTGCTCGATGTTTGATTCTATGCCGCTCCGGACGTTTGCGTGGCGGCATTTTGGGCCTGAAAAATGTCAGCGCGATCACGCTCCATCGAAACGTACATGGACGGTAATCGATGAACGAGACAACTGACATCGCCACGATGCTCGCGCCTGTATGGAGGCGCAAGTGGCTGATCCTCGCGGTCGCGGTGGTGGTCGCAGCCGTCACATATGTCTACTACCACCGCCAGACACACGTCTATTCGGCAACCACCCAACTCGACCTCAGCAACGGCTCGGAAGCTCAGCAGCTGGCGGGCGGAGCTCAGGCCAAGACCAATCTCAACACCCGGGCCCTCGCGGACGCCGCGACGCTGATCACATCCAGCAGCGTCACCGAAGCCGTCCGCGCACACCTGGCCAGCGAACACATCCGCTCCAAGAGCATCGGAAAAGTACGCGCCAAGGCGGCCGCGGAAAGCTACATCGTCACGATCACAGCCGAAGCGCACAGTCCGAAGGCGTCCGCACGGCTGGCCAACTATTACGCGCTTGCCTACATCGCCCGTCAGCACGCGAGGTACAAGAGCGAGGTCGAAGCGGCGATCGCCAACACGCGCAGGCAACTGCGCCGGATCGAAGCCGGCCAAGCCGCTTCGCTGAACGCCGCGAGGCAGTCGAGCTCGGGCAAAGGCAAGGGCAAGAGCTCAAGTCCCTCCAAGGCCGCGACGCTCGGCGGCTCGGCCGTGATCGAGACAGCGAGCCTGGCGAGCAAGATCAACCAGCTCGAGTCTGAGCTCTCGATATCGAGCGTCCAGCAAGTCAACCCCGCAAAGCCGAGCAGTGCTCAGCTGGTCGCGCCGACACCCGGCAAGAACGCGATCTTCGGGTTCGTCCTGGGGCTGCTCGCCGCCGGGATCGCGGTGTTCGCCCTCAGTCGCTTCGATCGCAGGATCGGCTCGCTGGAGCAGATCGAAGCGATCTTCAAAGCTCGCATCCTCACGCTTCTGCCGAGGGAGACCGCGCCGATATCGGCTGAGGACGGGCGGCCGAGGCCCGCCGACTCGCTGTTGGAGCCGCTGCGGCGGTTGCACACGGCGATCCACATGGGCGACATGCTGGAGCCCGCCAGCACGGCCTCGCCACGACTGATCCTGTTCCTGAGCGCCGACAGCGGAGACGGCAAGTCAACGCTGGTGGCCGACCTGGCGCTGACTCAGCGCGACGCGGGCGCTCGCGTGGCGGTGATCGAGGCGGATCTGCGTAGGCCGGTGCAGGCCGGCTTGCTCGGCGTCAGCGATTCGCTTGGGCTCGCCGAGGTGCTTGGAGGCGCCGCGCCGTTCGATCGCGCTGTACAGAGCGTTGGCGTGGCTTCACGCGCACACGTAGAGCTCTCCCGCGAGGGAGGCGGTGTTTCGACGCTGGTGCAGGCGCCGGCCACCGGCTCGCTGTCTGTGCTCGTGAGCGGAGGACCGGTCGCCAATCCGCCGGCGCTCTTGGCCGGCGAGGGTATGCGCGAGCTGCTTAGCAATGCCACCTCCGACTACGACTACGTGCTCGTCGACGCGCCTCCGCCCCAACAGGTGAGCGACGCCATGCCGCTTCTGCATTGGGTCGACGGGATCGTGATCGTCACTCGCATGGGCCACACCCACCAAGCTTCAGCTGAGCAGCTGGCGCGACTGCTGACCGTCTCATCTACCGCGCCCGTGCTCGGTGTCGTCGTCAATGCCGTTCCAAATGGTGAGATCAAGCGCAGCGGCCTGGCCTCGACCTACGGCGAGCGGCCTCAGTCTCACGGCAGGTAGCGGTCGGCTCAGATGCGCTCTCCCAGCCCGATCGGTGGCGTGTCGGCGCTTGCCCCGAGCCGTTCCACCCGCGAGGTCGTGCTGTCGTGGGCGATGGTCTCGCTGGCCGCGCTTCTCGCGCTCTATGTGGCGCTGAGGGTTCCGCAGCCGAACCCGCTGCTGGCGCTCGTGCTGGTCCTCGGCGCGCTTTCAGTGGTCGCGCTGATGGTCATCCCTCGCCTCGAGGTGACGGTCACCGTGCTGGCGCTCTACCTCGGCCTGCTCGATGGTCCGGTCAAGCTGCTCAGCGCCAGCCAGGCGGCATCGAGCGTTCGCGACGTCCTGATCGCGGCGGTCACCATCGGTGCGCTGGTCCGCTTGATGGCAAGGCGCGAGCCGGTGCGGCTCCCACCTCTATTCGGTTGGGTGCTCGTCTTCGTGCTGCTCGTAGTCGCCGAGGCCTTCAACCCGAGTACCCACGGCACTCTGAAGATCCTTGGCGGATTTCGCCAGCAGCTGGAGTGGGTCCCGTTCTTCTTCTTCGGCTACGCGCTCATGCGCTCCAAGGAGCGGCTGCGCAAGATGTTCGTGATCCTCGGGGTGATCGCCTTGGCCAATGGCGTCGTCAGCGCCTACCAGACCAGGCTCACCCCGGCCCAGCTGGCGAGCTGGGGACCGGGTTATGCCGAACGCGTGAACGGCACCGAAACGCTGACCGCGCGTCGCTACATCGGCGGTGGCGGCGAAGCACTAGTGCGGCCACTTGGCCTGGGCTCTGACAGCGGCTTTGGCGGTGGCGTCGGTGTGATCGCCCTGCCCGGAATCCTCGCGTTGCTGGCGACCGGCACCGGCAGACGAAGATGGTTCGCGGTCCTGCTGCTGCTGGGGGCGATGTTGGCGGTGGCCACCGGGCTGGGGCGCCTGCAGGTGGTTGGCTCCGTGATCGCCGTCGCCGTGTTCGCTCTGCTCTCGCTAAGTGCGGGCGCGCGCGCCAGGCGTCCCATTGCGGCACTGTGTGTGCTGTTGGCTCTGGCCGTTCCTTTCGGTCTCGCGCTCGTGGCCGCCGAGGGCAGCGGCGTCTTCTCGCGCTACACGAGCATCGCGCCCTCGAGCGTGGTGAGCACATCAGCCAGCTATAAGGAACAAAGCCTCGGCCTGATCCCGCACTACCTCTCGCACGCTCCCTTTGGATTCGGTCTGGCCACGGCTGGCCCCGCGACGACCTTCGGTGGCAAGGTCAAGGGCGAGCTCGAAGGGCACGGGGTAACCGCTGAGACGCAATACAACTATGTGGTCGACGAACTCGGCCTGCCAGGTTTGCTGCTGTTCATCGGGCTGTTGTTGACGATGGGCGTCCTGGTCGTGATGCGTCTGCCACGTGTGCCCGACCCCGATGTTCGCATCGACCTGGCCGCCGTTTACGCGCCGATCTTCGCGCTGGCGCTGATGGGCCTGCGGGGCGCGTTCACCGACACCGCCGCTGGCGGACCGTACCTGTGGTTCGCGGTCGGGATCGCCGCCTACTGGCTCGCGGGACCGCGGCGGGCGGGCGTCGCGCCAAAAATTGGGATGGGTCGGGATGAGACGCCTGCGCCTGCCCTTTCCTAAGCGCGCGCCCTCACGGACGCGCGCGCGGTTGTTGTTGCTGCTCGGCGAGCGGCGTGGCCTGGTATCGGCGCTCGCGTTCACCTCGATCTGCGCGGGGTTCACCGAAGCGGTAACGCTCGGGCTGATCGCGCAGGTGGCGGCGGCGCTTGTGAACGGGACAAAACAGATGCACCTCGACGCGGGTCCGTTCCACGTGGTCGCGGGAGTCGGGACCCTGATCGTGGTCGCCTTCGGCTTCACCCTGCTGCGTCTCGCCCTGCAATTTCCGATCTCGATCCTGCCGGCTCGGATCGCTTCCGACGTGCAGTCTCAGCTGCGTCAGCGTCTTTTTCACGCTTTCACCCGCGCCTCCTGGGCCGTGCAGTCACAGGATCGTGAGGGCCAGCTGCAGGAGACGATGACAAGTCAGGTAATGCAGGCGACCTCCGGTTCGCTGCAAGCGACCACGCTCATAACCGCGCTTTTCACATTCCTTGTGCTGATGTTCGCCGCGCTCGCGCTGAACGCCGAGGCGGCCGGCATCGTGCTGGCGGTTTCGCTGCTGCTGATCGCGCTGCTGCGACCTCTGAGGGCGATCGGAGTGAGGCGCGCACGGGCTCTCTCCCAGGCTCAGATGCGATACGCGGGCGGCATCAGCGAGGCGATTCGGCTTGCCGAGGAGACCCAGGTGTTCGGCGTGGCTGGCGCGCAGCGCGGGCGGATCGACGGCTATGTGGCGGACTCCCGACGCCTGTTCCTGCTGACACAGCTGCTCGCCAGGCTGATCCCCAACCTATTTCAGAGCTTGATCTACGTGCTGTTCGTCGTGGGGATGTTCGGGATCTATCTCTCGGGCGCCGGGCACGCGGGTGCGCTCGGCGCGGTTTTCCTGCTGCTCGTGCGCGCCGCCCAGTACGGACAGCAATCCCAAGCCAGCTATCAGGGACTCTCACAGTCGCTGCCCTTCATAGACCGCACCGAGGACACGGCTTTGCGCTACATCCGAAGCGCACCCCCGGCGGGTCGCATCAAACTCGAGCAGGTACGCACGTTGGTCTTTGACCAGGTCGGCTATGCCTACAAACCCGAGCGGGCGACCCTGTCTGACATCAGCTTCCAGGTGGACAGGGGCGAAGCGATCGGCATCGTCGGACCCTCCGGTGCGGGCAAGTCCACGCTAGTGCAGATCCTGCTGCGCCTACGGACCCCCGGGAGCGGACGCTATCTCGTCAACGACCTCTCGGCGGAGTCGCTCGCCCGTGAGGACTGGCAGCGACTGGTCGCCTATGTGCCCCAGGAGCCGCGGCTGATCCACGCTTCGGTCGCCGAGAACATCCGTTATTTCCGCGACCTCGACGACGAGGCGGTCGAACGGGCCGCGCGCTTGGCTCGCATTCACGACGACGTCGTCGGCTGGGCAGACGGCTACAACACGATCGTCGGGCCGCGCGCGGACGCCGTCTCGGGCGGCCAGCAGCAGCGGATCTGCCTTGCTCGCGCCCTGGCCGCGCGGCCTGAGGTGCTCGTGCTCGACGAGCCGACCAGTGCGCTCGACCCCCATTCGGAGATGTTCATCCAGGAATCCCTGCGTGCTTTGAAGCATGAACTGACGCTGTTCATCGTGGCCCACCGCATGTCCACGCTCGACATGTGCGATCGGGTGATGGTCATCCTCGACGGTCGCCTGGCGGCGTTCGACACGCGGGCGATGTTGCAGGCCGAGAACGCTTACTACCACTCGGCCACGATGCTCGCGGCCGGGGCCGACGCTCGAGCCGGGGCCGACGTTGGGGCCGGAGCGGTGGCTGGGGCTGGCGTTGGGGCCGCAGC
>JBAURN010000357.1:0-7908 GCA_049581225.1 Solirubrobacteraceae bacterium | reverse complement strand
GGCGCCCGCCGCGTTCAGCAGCTCGGCCTCCGAGCGAACCCTTGCCATCACCGAGGCGCGCAACTCATCCGAGGCCACCACGGGCGAGACACTGGTGGCCAAGGAGTCGGCCACCGGCTGCAGCCTGGCCACCTCGGCCGCGCACCGCGCACAACCGTCCAGGTGCTCGCGGTAGCGCTCGGCCTCGCGTTGCTCAAGCGCGGAAAGGACGTACGCCGCCGCCTGACCACGCTCCTCCTCGCACCCGTTCTCGAAGCGGCTCACTCGACCGCCTCCGGCACGCTCAGCCGTCCGCGCATCTTCTCCAGGCCGAGGCGCATACGACCCTTCACGGTTCCGATCGGCAGGTCGAGCATGGCGGCGATCTCAGTATGGGTGAAGCCGCCGAAATATGCGAGGTCGATCACTCTTGTCTGCTCCGCGGGCAGCTCCTCCAGAGCGCTGCGAACCTCGCCGGCCTCCTCGCGACGGATCGCCTCCGCGTCGGTGCGCTCCGGCGCCTCCAAGCGTTCGCCCAGTCCTTCGTCGCTCACGTCCTTGCTGGTGCGCACCCCGTCGCGGCGCAGCGCGTCCACCGACCGGTGGTGGGCGATGCCGAGCACCCAGTTGCGCACGCTCCCACGCGAACGGTCATAGCGCGCGCCCGTACGCCACAGGGACAGAAGCGCTTCTTGGACGACGTCCTCGGCAAGCGCCCTGCGCCCGATCATGCGATAAGCCAGCGAGAAGGCGGCGTCGATATGGCGCTCCAACACGATCTCGAAAGCCGCCGCCTCGTTACGGGACACGAGCTCCATCAGCTCCTCGTCGGCGAGCTTGCGCAGCTTTGCCGGCGACAGGTCAACGTCGCGTTTGGACCTGGGCATCTATGGAAGCTCGAGCTTGCTCATGTAGGGGCTATTCGCGCCCGCGCGCCGACTGGATCAGCAGCCCGGGAGGTTAGTCTCGCAGCCGTCGTGATCCAACGGGGACGGAACTGCGAAGAGCACCTACCACGCCAACCCAAGGAGCCAACACATGATGGGTCTCGACAATCCAATCCACATCGCATTTCTGCTGATCGTTCTGCTGCTCGTGTTCGGCGCCAAGCGACTGCCTGAGATGGGCCATTCGCTGGGCACCGGCCTGCGCGGCTTCAAGGACGCGATCGGCGGGGAGAGCCCTGGTCCTGAGCCGCTGCGCGCGGTCGAGGTCGAGCCCGAGCGCATACACGACAAGGTCTAGAGGCGAGCCCATGGCGGTTGCGGTAGGCAGCGTCGGCTACGAGGAGCGGCTCAGCCTGGTCGAGCACCTGACCGAGCTGCGTACGCGCTTGATCGTCTCGATCGCCGCTCTCGCGCTCGCCTTCGGGTTGTGCATGTGGCAGAACCACGCGCTGCTCGAAATCATCAACGCTCCGCTCGCCCACCAGACCCAGAAGCAGGTCAAGGCCGGTAACGGGCCACTCGGGGCCACCTACACGGTGCAGACGAACGCCCGCGACGTGGCCGCTCAATTGGCGACGGTCGTGGCCGCTTTGGAGCGTCCCGGCAGCGGCGCCAGCCCGGCCACGCGCGCTTCGCTGCGGGGCGTGACCCCACACCTGCGCGGCGACATCGCGCGGCTCTCGGCGCCCCCCAGCGGAGACAAGCCGGTGACGCTGGGGATCGGTGAGCCGTTCAACACCACCATCGGAGTGGCCTTGATGTTCGCCTTCATCCTGGCCTTGCCCGTATTGCTGTACGAGCTGTACGGCTTTCTGTTGCCCGCCTTCAGCCCCGCACAGCGGGGAGTCGCCACGCCCCTGGTCCTCGCGATCCCTGTGCTGTTCGCGATCGGGGTGCTGTTCGGTTATTTCGTGGTCCTGCCGGCCGCGGTGCGCTTCTTTCAGAACTTCAACAGCGGCCAGTTCAACGTGCTGGTGCAGGCCAGCCAGTACTACCACTTCGTAGCCGTCATATTGCTTGCGATGGGCCTGGTCTTTCAGGTGCCCGTCGCCATTCTGGCCGCCACCCGAGCGGGCATCGTCACACCGTCCCAGCTCGCCCACAATCGCCGCTACGCGATCCTTGCGTGCGCGGCTGTCGCCGCCTTCATTCCGGGCGACGCGATCACGCTTCTGCTGGAGACCGTCCCGCTGTATCTCCTGTTCGAGGGCAGCGTGCTGCTGGCCCGCGTGACGGAGCGCCGGCGAGGCTCACTTCAACAGGCGTGACAGCCGCCGGTCCTTGAGCGTGCGCCCACCCGTCTGACAGGATGGGCAGTAGGCGATCGTGTAGTCCTCGAAGTGCACCGCCTCGAGCTTCGTTCCGCAGCGCGGACAGGGCTCGCCCTCGTGCCGATGCACTTGCAGAGGCATCGGCAGCTTGTCGGGGATCGGCAGGGTCACGACCTGCTCGTAGTGGTCGATCGCGCCGCCCAACGTCTCCCCTATCGAGCCTTCCAAAGCAAGCGTCTCCGACTCGCTCAGGTCGTTGGCGCGCTTGAACGGCGACAGCTGGGCCCGCCACAGGATCTCATCGACCCACGAGCGCCCGATGCCCGCCAACACGTGCTGGTCGCGCAGCGCCGCGTGCAGGGGACGGGCGCCGTCCAGCACCTCGGCGAGTGACGGCGGCCGTGGCCAAGCCTCGGGGCCGAGCTTGACGATCTGCTCGTCGCTCTCCAGGTCCTCGCGACGCAACAGCTTCACCCAGGCCGCCTGCTTTGAACCGAACTCGCGCAGCCTGAGCTCGCCCTCTCGCCCGGCGCCGTCGGCCTCGGTGTCCCGGCGGGCACGACCCTCTCCTCCCCCCTCCCCAAGAAGCACCCTCACGAGCAGACGCGAGGTTTTGTCCTTGGGCCCGGCGCGACGGTCGTATAGCTGCAGGCGACCGGCCGACATCAGATGGATCAGGAGCACCACACCACCGGAGGTCTCAACGACGAAGTGCTTGCCGCGCCGCCCCACTCGTTCGATGCGCTCCCCTTCGAGCGCCGACAGGGGTGGGTCGAACGTGCGCATCACCTTCACACCGGGCGCGAGCACCGAGACGATCTCGGCGCCCTTCAACGCCGCGTCAAGGCGCCTCGCGGTTATCTCGACCTCCGGAAGCTCCGGCATCGCTCAATCGTAGGGCGACGCCGGGTACCTCACCGGTTCAATTCGCTCCGATGGGTGGGCCGTTGTAGGCCACGCCGCTCGGGCTGCGCCAGCTCACGCGCCAGTGCGAGCCTTGGACGGAGGATTTGAAGGACCAGTAGCCACTCGCGTCGGTCTGCACCACCTTCAAGGTCCGATAGGTTTTCGACCCCCTCGGCTGAACCATGACCTTCAGCTTCGTCGCACCGATCGTGGGCCTGACCAGCCCCCACAGCGAGAAGCCGTGTCCTTGCTTGGCGACCACGAGTGGCACCGGGAAGCCGTAGTAGAGCGGCTTGCGCGCGCCGTTGACCGTCTCCAAGCCCGTCTGGAAGCCGATCACCCCACCATTTACACCCGAACCGGGCAGGCCCCCGAGCGGGTCGTCACGCAACAGGTACTGCGAGAAGGCGGCCACGCGCGAGTTCGACCACGCGATCTTCTCGGCGATCGCGTCATATTCGGCCTGCTTGGTGGTCGATACGCCGAGGATGCTCGGCTTGCTTTGTATCCCGAACTCGGTCAGATAGATCGGTACATGCCTCGGAATCGCATGTGCGCTTTCGGCCTTGTCGAGCGCTTGGGAGAGTCGCGAGAGCACTCCGATCGTCACGTCGTCGGCTTTCGGAGGACGATAGGAGGGCGAGCCGACGGTGTAGGCGTGGTGTGCATAGCCGGACACCGGCAACATCCCGCAAGTCCCGGCCTTGCGGTATTTCGAGTTCAGGCACAGCGCTCCGCGCATAAAGGCCAGCGGCGCAACGTCGTGCAGCAGGGCCTTGGCGCCTTCTTTGCGTATTTCACTCCTACTCACCGTGTCATAGCCAACCGGCGCAGTTTCCCCCATGAGCATCTTTGGTTTGGCGATCCCCGCCGCGCGCAAACCTTCGTAGCCGGCCTGAAACAGGCCGCGATAGATCCGCGGGGATTCGGGCGTGCCTTTGGTGTTGAACTGGGGTTGCAGGAACTGGGGGTGGTTGGGCTCGTTCCAGATCGCGTACAGCGACACCATGCCCGCATAATGCGAGGCCACCGCCGTCATGAATTCCTTGAAGTCTTTGTCGTCCGGGCGGGTGACCAGGTTCTTGTCGTCGTGTCCCGCCGTGGCCCACTCGGGGACCGGCGAGGTCACGGTCAGCAACACCGGCCAGTTCAGGCGCTTGGCCGCGAACAGCAGTTCGTCGTAGGCGCTCCAGTTGTAGCTCGTGGGGTTGGTCGCGTCGAAGCTGGGCTTATGGGTGCTGTGCTCGCCGGGCGCAACACTGCCCCAGGAAAGCTCCACGCGCAGCGCTTTGACGCCGAGCGTCTGCAACTGGGCAAGCGTTTTGGCCTGAGTGGCCGGGCTCACTGCGACCAAGTCGCGCGGGGCCTCGAAGAACAAGGCTTGAGTGTGCGAGGCCATGCCCGCAGGCGCCACAACCGCCCCAAGGACGAGGCAGGCGAGCATTGGAAGTAGGAGCTTTCGGATTCTGAACATGGATCGTTGAGACACGACGAAGCGGGGAAGGTTGCGGTCGGTGTACCGTGCGAGCCGATGAGTGCAGCAGTCGCACCGGACGACATTGTCGAGCGCCACGCGGACGTCAGCCCCGACGCGCGGCCGCCTCTGCTGGTGCTGGAGCCTCTACGCGCCTTTCTGGACGAGCACGGTCTCGGCTCCGGCGAGATCGAGGCGCAGCCGATCGGCGACGGGCATTCCAACGTGACCTATCTGATCGAGCGTGACCACAGTCCCGGCCTCGTGCTGCGCCGTCCCCCGCGCCCCCCCTTGCCCCCGAGCGCACACGACGTGCTCCGCGAGGCGCGCCTGTTGCGGGCCTTGGAGAGCACCGCCGCCCGGGTGCCCAAGGTGCTTGCCGTATGCGACGACGCGGAGCTGATCGGGTGCCCCTTCTATGTGATGGAGAAGGTCCCGGGCGAGGTCATCGTTTGGGAGACGCCCGCCGCCCTGGACGCCCCCGAGCAGCGCAAACGGATCGGCGAGGAGCTGATCGACGCGCTTGTGGAGATCCATGGCGTCGACTGGCGCGCCGCCGGCCTCGAGGGCTTCGGCAAGCCCAGCGGCTACCTGGACCGCCAACTGCGCCGCTTCGGCGGGCTTTGGGATCTCAACAAGACCCGCGAGATCCCCGCGGTCGAGCGTGTCGGCGCTTGGCTGGCCGAGCACAAGCCTGATCCAGTCCCACCCACCCCGGCCACGATCGTGCACGGCGACTATCGCCTGGGCAACACGATGTTCGCCTCCGAGGCCCCGGCCCGGCTGGTGGCGGTGTTCGACTGGGAGATGGCCACGATCGGCGACCCGCTCGCCGACCTGGGCTACCTGTGCATGTTCTGGACCGAGGCGTATGACCCCGAAGGCGGGCTGCGCGAGCATCTGGGGAAGGTCACGCGCGCCGAGGGCTTCTCGACCAGGGCCGAGCTGATCGCCCGCTACGAAGAAGCCTCGGGGCGTTCGATGGAGGACCTGCGCTGGTACACGACGCTCGCGATCTGGAAGTCGATCGTGTTCATGGAGGGCAACTACAAGCGGGCGGTGGCGGGCACGACCGACGACCCGTACCTGAAGCAATTCGGCGAGGGCGTGCTTGAACTTGCCCGCCAGGCGGAGGCGGTGGCTTTCGATGGATGACTCCGCTAGAGAGGACCCCCCGCACGCGCGCGAGGCACCCCCTGGAGCGAACGACCCCGCGACCGGCAACGGCCGCACCGGCCTGCTGATCGATTGGGGTGGGGTGCTCACGTCCAACCTGTTTACCTCGTTCCACGAGTACTGCATCCGCATGGAGATCGACCCGGCGGAGCTGGGCAAGCGCTTCAGCGCCGATCCCCAGTTCAGGGAGCTGTTGATCTCTTTGGAGAAGGGAGCAATCGAGGAGGGCGAATTCGAGGAGAGCTTCGCCGAGCTGCTCGGCGTGGACTCGGACGGCTTGATCGACGGGCTGTTCGCCGGCGTACAGCCGGACACGGCAATGGTGGACGCCGTCCGAACCGCGCGCAAAGCGGGCATCCGCACAGCGCTGGTGTCCAACTCGTGGGGAGTGCACCGTTACCCGCACGACCTGTTCGACGAACTGTTCGACGGGGTCGTGATTTCAGGGGTCGAGAAAACGCGCAAGCCGGCCAAGCGCATGTACGAACTCGGAGCCGAGCGCGCCGGGCTGGCAGCCGAGCTGTGCGTGTTCGTGGACGACCTGCCTTTCAACCTCACACCAGCCCAAGAGCTGGGCATGGCTACGGTGCATCACACCAGCGCGGAGACCACGATCCCCGAGCTGGAAGCGTTGCTCGGGGTCAGTCTCAATGCACAAGGCTCCTGAGGCGGACGTGGGTCGAGCGATGCAAGGACGCAGTGAGCGCCGTGTGCTTTGCACACAAGCGAGCGAGGACGCCGCAGCGCGAAGCGCCCACGTTCGTCTCAGTCGCGTTTGCCGCGCCCGTACAAGACCTTGAACAGGCGCGAGATCATGCGCGTGGTACGAGGCTTGTACGGGAACATGTGAACCTCGCGCTTGAGCGCCAGCTTCGGCGTGATCACGATCGCCTGCTGAGAGCAGTACTTGCGGATACCCCCGGCGCCGTGGCGCGAGCCGAGACCCGAGGCCTTGGCCCCACCCATCGGCAGCTCCAAGGCGGTGTAGTTGACGAGCGCGTCGTTGACGTTGGCGGCGCCCGCTTCCAGGCGCCGGGCGATCTGCTCGCCACGCTCGGTGTCGCGCGTGAAGACCGAAGCGCCGAGACCGTAGGGGGACTCGTTGGCCAGGCGCACACCCTCGTCGGCGTCGGCGATCTTCATGACCGGCAACGTCGGGCCGAAGGTCTCCTCGGTCATGATCTTCATCGTGTGGTCCACGTCCACGAGCAAGGTGGGCTCATAGAAGCGTCCGCCGACGTTCTCCACGGCCTTGCCGCCGACGAGCACGCGGGCGCCCTTGTCCACGGCATCGGCCACATGCTCTGAGATCGTGTCGAGCTGGGGCGGGAAGGTGATCGCGCCGACGTCCACCGAGCCGGGGCCTTTCGGGGCACCCACACGCAGCTTGCCCATCTTCTCGGTGACCTTGCCCACGAACTCGTCGTAGACCGGGGCCTCGACGTAGACACGCTCGATCGAGATGCACGTTTGGCCGGCGTTCTGCATCGAGTAGTAGACGGCGATGTTGGCGGCCCGCTCGAGGTCGGCGTCGGAGAGCACGATCATCGGGTCCTTGCCGCCCAACTCGAGTGAGCAAGGAATGAGGCGCTCGGCGGCGGCGCCGGCGACCTTGCGCCCGGTGCGGGTGGAGCCGGTGAACATGATCATGTCGACCTGCTCGATCAGGGCCGCGCCGGTGGCGCCGCGCCCGGTGGCGACCTGGAAGACGCCGTCGGGCAGGCCACACTCGCGCAGGCCTTCGGCGAGCACGAGCGAGGTCAGGGGCGTGACCTCGGAAGGCTTGAGGATCACGCTGTTGCCGGCCGCCAAAGCAGGGATGCAGTCCCCGAAGGAGTTCGTCAGGGGATAGTTCCAAGGGCCGATCACGCCGATCAGGCCGAGCGGGCGGTAGCGCAGAATCAGCTTCTTGCCCTTGAGCATCACCGAGGCCGATTTGACGCGCTCGTCGGCAAGGTAGTCGGGAGCGTTCTTGGCCCAGAAGCCGAAGGCGTTACCGGCGTAAGCGATCTCCGCGAACTCGGCGTCCTCGTAGGTCTTGCCGGTCTCAGAGACGATCGTGGCGATCACACGCTCGGAGTTCTCCATCAGCCACTTCTGGGCGCGCAAGAGGACGCGCGCGCGCCCCTCGAAGCCAAACGCCTCCCACTGGGGC